>NZ_JBYVMF010000022.1:0-107439 GCF_058145095.1 Pseudomonas sp. MDV22-iso1 | reverse complement strand
CGGTGTGGAAGGGCGGTCTGTTCCCGTTCCTGTTCATCACCATCGCGTGCGGTGCAGTGTCGGGTTTCCATGCGCTGATTTCTTCCGGTACTACGCCGAAACTGTTGGCCAATGAAGGCCATGCCCGTTACATCGGTTACGGCGGCATGCTGATGGAATCCTTCGTGGCCATTATGGCGATGGTCGCCGCTTCGGTGATTGAGCCTGGCGTGTACTTCGCCATGAACAGCCCGGCAGCGATCGTGGGTGGTGATGTGGTGACTGTTGCGCAAACCGTCAGTAGCTGGGGTTTCGCGATCACACCTGAAGCCCTGCAAGCGGTGGCCAAAGACATCGGTGAAACAACGATTCTGGCTCGCGCGGGTGGCGCTCCGACCCTGGCGGTCGGTATCGCACAGATCCTGCACAGTGTCCTGCCGGGTGAAAACACCATGGCGTTCTGGTACCACTTTGCGATCCTGTTCGAAGCGCTGTTCATCCTGACCGCCGTGGACGCCGGCACCCGTGCCGGGCGTTTCATGCTGCAGGATCTGCTGGGCTCTTTCGTGCCGGCGCTCAAGCGCACTGAATCCTGGACCGCCAACCTGATCGCCACCGCCGGTTGCGTGGCGATGTGGGGCTACCTGCTGTATCAAGGCGTGATCGACCCGTTGGGCGGGATCAACACCTTGTGGCCGCTGTTCGGTATCTCCAATCAGATGCTGGCAGGCATCGCGCTGATGCTCGCGACGGTCGTGCTGATCAAAATGAAACGTCAACGCTACATCTGGGTGACCATGCTGCCAGCTGTCTGGCTGCTGATCTGCACCGTGACGGCAGGCTTCATCAAGCTGTTTGACGCCAACCCGGCGATCGGCTTCCTGTCGCTGGCCAAGAAGTACAGCGATGCATTGGCCAACGGTCAGATCCTCGCTCCGGCGAAGGACATCAACCAGATGCAACACGTGATTTACAACGCGTACACCAACGCAACGCTGACGGGGCTGTTCCTGTTTGTGGTGTTCAGCATCCTGTTCTATGCGCTCAAGGTCGGTATTGCTGCCTGGGGTACCAAAGAGCGTACGGATAAAGAAGCGCCATACCAGGCTGTGCCGGATGCGTAATCGAGGATTGCAAACATGTTCAATGACCTGAGTCGCCTCGGTAAATACCTCGGTCAGGCCGCGCGCCTGATGGTCGGCATGCCCGACTACGACAACTATGTCGAGCATATGCAAACCAAACACCCGGACAAACCGGTGATGAGCTACGAGATGTTCTTCCGGGAGCGTCAGGAAGCCCGTTACGGTGGCAAGGGTGGGCCGAAGTGCTGTTGATCCGGTGGTCGGATTAGCAGCAATCTTGTGGGAGCTGGCCGGCTGGCGATGGCGGACTGTCATTCAACAGTGATGTTGAATGTTCAGCCGCCATCGCTGGCAGGCCAGCTCCCACATTTATTTTGTGTTGATACTTCAATTTGTGAGTCAGGAGATCCAGTTTGTCCTCTCCCATTCCAGTAACAATCCTCAGTGGCTTCCTCGGTGCTGGCAAAACCACACTGTTGCGCCACCTGCTCAAAGCAGAACACGGCCTGAAAATCGCCGTGATCGAGAACGAATTCAGCGACGCCGGCATCGACACCCAGCTGTTGGGTGACGAGCCTGTACAAGTGATGACGCTGTCCAACGGCTGTGTCTGTTGCACCATCCACACCGACCTGACCAAGGCGCTTTACCTGTTGCTTGAGCGCCTGGATAGCGGTGAAATTGCCTTCGACCGTCTGGTCATCGAATGCACGGGACTGGCCGATCCGGCGCCCGTTGCGCAAACCTTTTTCATCGATGAAGAATTGCGTGAGCGCTACATCCTCGACGGCATCATCACCTTGGTAGACGCCGCTCATGCCGACACCCATCTGACCCAGACCATCGCCCAGGCACAGATTGGTTTTGCCGACCGTCTGCTGGTGAGCAAGCGTGATCTGGTGGATGAGGCGACTTTCACCGCGCTGAGCGAGCGCCTGACCCGCATCAACCGTCGCGCACCCATTCGAGTGGTAGATCACGGCAACATCGACCTGGCCGAGTTGCTCGACGTCCGCGGCTTCAACCTCAATGCGGATCTGGGCGGCGGCATCAGCTTGCGTCCGGTGGCCAATTCGGCGCCTTCGATCGATCGCATTTCCAGCCTTGTGCTGCGAACTGACAAGCCGCTGGATATCGACAAGCTCAGCGAGTTCATGAACGAACTGCTGGAAGACCATGGCAAGCAACTGCTGCGCTACAAGGGGGTGCTGAACATCGCTGGCGAGCCTCGGCGCATGGTGTTCCAGGGCGTGTTGAAGTTGTATGGCTTCGACTGGGATACCGAGTGGGCGGACGATGAACCGCGCGAAAGCGTGATCGTGTTTATTGCCGATGATTTGCCGGAAGAGAGAATCCGGGCGGGGTTTGCGAAGGTGGCGGTGGAGTAGGGGGGGCGAGAATCTTCATGCGAATGAAGCCCTCATCGCGAGCAGGCTCGCTCCCACATTTGATAGAGGTTGCCTGCTTTAAGTCGGACGACACAAAGCCAGTGTGGGCGCGAGCCTGCTCGCGAAGACTGCTTAACTGGCGACACGATTCTTGCTGGATTCCGATAGCGAGTTCAGTAACATGTTTTCCAGTGAATCCAGATGCCCCGTCAGCAACCTTTCGGCATCAAGCGCATCCCCTCGCTCAATGGCATCCAGCATTTCCCCGTGAACCTGCCAATCGCAATATTTCTCTTCTTGTAACTCAGTCTGTGCAATTGCCAGCGAAGTCAAAGGCACCAGGCTGTCCAAAAACTGCGCTAAAGGAGCATTGCCCGCCATTTCCGCCAACTGCAGGTGAAAGTCCCCGGACAGTCGAATGGCCGGACCCTGCTCGGAGCAACGGCGTTGTTTTTCGACCAAAACGTGCAGGGGTTTCCAGTCTTGTCGGCAACGTCTTTCACAGGCCAGTTGTACCAGTGTGGTTTCCGTCAACCGCCGTGCATGCAGAGTCTGTCGGGTTTGCTCGCGATCCAGCGACGCGACGCGGGGACGATGGTTGGGTTTGAGGACAATGATCTGTTGATGTGAGAGGCGGGTCAGCACTCCACGAATGTCGCTGCGTCGAGCACCAAACATCTGCGCCAGGCTTTCTTCTGTAAAGCGACTCTGCGCGTGAATGCGTTGTTCGAGAATGGCATCGAACAGCCGCGTATAAAGATCGTCCTTCTGCAAAGAAAACGGCAGGGCAGTCAGAGTCTGCGGTGAGGCGAAGCTGTTCATGGCCGGTCTCCGGTGTCTGTAAGGGGGTCAACTGCCGAGATTGTCGTCCGGGATGTTCAGTTCAATGCCCATCCGCTGACCTTCTCGAAGAATATGTCGACGCATTTCGGCACTCGCCTGAGCGCTATTCTTGCTACGGATCGCACGTACCACTGCTTCGTTTTCTTCAAGGCGTTCAGCCAGGTGTTCGGGGGAATTGCGCAGCACCTCGGCGCTTTGGTTGAGGGCGTTGCTGGTTTGCTGCACCACGCTTTGGAAAATCGGGTTGGACGTCAGCGTGAACAGTTCTTCGTGGAAGGCGATGTAAGCGTTCACGCCGGCCTCGCTGTCGTTGGCCTCCAGTGCTTCGCGCATGTCCATCAAGGTCAGGCGCAGTTGGCCGACTTCCTTGCTGCTGATCGACTGCGCCACCAGGCCGACGATGAACGGCTCGAGGGTGTAGCGCAGTTGCAGCACATCTTCCAGGCTTGCGCCGGCCACCGCGCTGTCATGGCTTTGGCTGTCGGCGAGCGGAGCGTCCAGCACCACCACGCCTTTGCCCGGCATCGAACGCACCAGGCCAAGGGTTTCCAGAACGATCACGGCCTCGCGCAGGATCGGGCGGCTGATGCCCAGTTGCTCGGCCAGCTCACGTTGCCCGGGCAGCATTTCGCCCTTGCGCCACTGACCACGGACCAGCGCGGCCCGCAGTTTTTCCACTACTGAATTTACGACGGTTGACGAGGTAATCACTGTTCGCTCCATGTCGCGATAAAGGTGCCCGCCCGCGGGGCAGGCACACGTTATTTAGAATTCCTGCTGATGCGCCGGTACCACCGGTTTTCTCGGCTGGAAGGTATAACCCACCTGACCGGAAAGCACCTTGTTTGCGCGCTGGATATCGATGTCTTTTTCCCAGCGTGCGATGGCCACCGTGGCGACGCAGTTGCCGATCAGGTTCGTCAGCGCCCGCCCGATGCCCATGAACCAGTCCACCGCGAGTACCAGCACCAGGCCAACCACGGGGATCGCCGGAATTGCAGTCAGCGTCGCCGCCAGAATGACCAGCGCCGAGCCGGGGATGCCGTGTGCGCCTTTGGACGTGATCAGCGACACCAGCAAAATCGTCAGCAGATCGGTCATGGCCAGCGGCGTTCCGGTGGCGTTGGCGATGAAGACGATAGCGAGGGTCAGGTAGATCGAAAAACCGTCAAGGTTGAACGAGTAACCGGTCGGAATCACCAGGCCGACCGTCGAACTGCCGATGCCCAGATGTTCAAGCTTGCGCATGATTTGTGGCAGCACGGCGTCGGACGAAGCGGTGCCCATGACGATGGTCAGTTCTTCACGCAGGTACTTGAGCAGTGGCCACATCCGCAGGCCGGACAGGCGCATCACCAGCCCGAGAATCAACGATACGAACGCGACGCACGTCAGGTAAAACAGGCCCACCAGGCTGCCCAGATGTTGCAGCGAATCCAGGCCATATTTGCTGGTAGTGAACGCAATGGCACCGAACACGCCAATCGGCGCCAGGCGCACGATCATGCCCATGATGCGAAAGATCACGTGGCTCAGTTCATTGATGAGCCGGGAAATACCCGAGGCCGCTTCGCCGACCAGGTTCAGCGCGCTGCCGAACAGCACTGAAAACAGCAACACTTGCAGGATGTTGTTGTCAGCAAAGGCGCCGATGACCGAGGTCGGAATCAAGTCCATCAGGAACTGGGTGGTGGTGTGCATGTGCTGACCACGCTGGGCGATGTCGCCCATGTCGGCAGCAGAGAGCTGGTCCAGATGAATGTTCGCGCCGCTGCCGATACCGGTGCTGAAGGCGAACACCAGACCGATTACCAGGGCGATGGTGGTCAGCACTTCGAAGTAGATCACCGACTTCAGGCCGATGCGTCCGACTTTTTTCAGATCGCCCGCGCCACTGATGCCGCTGACCACCACGCAGAAAACAATCAGACCGATAAGCATCTTGATCAGTTTGATGAAGCCATCACCCAGGGGTTTGAGCTGGGCGGAGTATTCGGGAAGGGTCAGCCCGCAGACGATGCCGAGCACCAGTCCGAGAACGACTTGAAGGAAGATTGAACGCGAGCACCATCTGAGCATGGGAGGAATCCTGGTCGGTGTCCTGGCTGCCGTGCGCTTCGCGCATCAGATTCAGAACTTAATTATTGTGGTCTTACCGGTATGTCCAGTGCAGGCGCAGTCTACGCTGGATTTTTTCCTGTGCACAAGTCGAAATCCAATAATTGGCATGACCGGTCTGACCAGTGGCCATAGTCACGTGTAGGAGCTGCCGAAGGCTGCGATCTTTTGATCTTTTAAAAACAGGATCAACAGATCGCAGCCTTCGGCAGCTCCTACACGGGGAGATCGCAGGCGAAAAAAAACCGGCCATCACTGGCCGGTTTTTTATTGCTGCGATTTAACGGTGCAATTAAGCGCCGTATACCGGCAGCTTCTTGCAGATGGCCTTGACCTTCTCACGAACGGCGTCGATCACCGCTTCGTTGTTCAGGTCAGCCAGGATGTCGCAGATCCAGCCGGCCAGTTCCTTGCACTCTGCTTCCTTGAAGCCACGAGTGGTCACAGCCGGAGTGCCGAAGCGCAGGCCGGAGGTGACGAACGGGGAGCGTGGATCGTTTGGCACGGAGTTCTTGTTCACGGTGATGAACGCTTTGCCCAGAGCGGCGTCGGCGTCTTTACCGGAGATTTCCTGCTTGATCAGCGACAGCAGGAACAGGTGATTTTCAGTACCGCCGGACACCACGTCGAAACCGCGCTCGATGAACACACCGGCCATGGCCTTGGCGTTCTTCACGACTTGTTGCTGGTAGGTCTTGAACTCAGGCTGCAGTGCTTCCTTGAAGCAGATCGCCTTGGCCGCGATCACGTGTTCCAGCGGGCCACCCTGGGCGCCCGGGAATACGGCGGAGTTCAGCTTCTTCTCGATGTCGGCGTTGGCGCGAGCCAGGATCAGGCCGCCACGTGGACCGCGCAGGGTCTTGTGCGTGGTGGTGGTCACGACGTCAGCGAAAGGCACCGGGTTCGGGTAGACGCCAGCGGCGACCAGACCGGCCACGTGAGCCATGTCGACGAACAGGTAAGCGCCAACCTTGTCAGCGATTTCGCGGAAGCGCGGGAAGTCCAGGATCTGCGAGTAGGCAGAGAAACCGGCCACGATCATTTTCGGCTTGTGCTCAACCGCCAGGCGCTCGACTTCGTCGTAGTCGATCAGGCCGTTGGCGTCGATGCCGTATTGAACGGCGTTGTACAGCTTGCCCGAAGACGAAACGCTGGCGCCGTGGGTCAGGTGACCGCCGTGTGCCAGGCTCATGCCCAGGATAGTGTCGCCAGCCGACAGCAGAGCCAGGTACACGGCGCTGTTGGCTTGCGAACCGGCGTGCGGCTGAACGTTGGCGTAATCGGCGCCGAACAGCTCTTTGGCGCGATCAATTGCAAGCTGCTCGACCACGTCGACGAACTCGCAACCACCGTAGTAGCGCTTGCCCGGATAGCCTTCGGCGTACTTGTTGGTCAGTACCGAGCCTTGAGCTTCCATCACCGCTGGGCTGGTGTAGTTTTCCGAAGCGATCAGCTCGATGTGTTCTTCCTGGCGCTGAGCTTCTTGCTCCATGGCGGCAAAAAGGTCGGCGTCGTACTTGGCAATAGTCAAATCACGGCTGAACATGGCGGTCCTCAAGGATCGGGGCAGAAAAGGGGGGCATTCTAACCCAACGGGTTTTAGATGGCATATGAAAGGACATCATGTCGCAGACAAGTGGGCTTCATGACGGGATCAGCGGTGATCGTGCCGGCCTCATCGCCAGCAGGCTGGCTCCCACAAAAGCCGGGAGTGCCCACAATCCGTGGTTGACATCAACCTTGTGGGAGCCAGCCTGCTGGCGATGGCTGTGCCACAGATCTTCAGTCAAACACGAACAACGCATCAATGCTGAACCGTTCTTCAAACCGTTCAGCCGGCATGGGTCGCCCGAACAGATACCCCTGAACCTCGTCGCAACCATGCTCACGCAGGAAATCCAGCTGCTCCTGGGTCTCGACGCCTTCAGCGATCACGGCCAGATTGAGGCTGTGCGCCATGGCGATGATTGCCCGGGCAATCTGCGCATCCTGTTCTCCGGAGGGCAAGCCATCGACGAAGGTACGGTCGATTTTCAACACGTCGATAGGGAACTGCTTGAGGTAGTTGAGCGAGGAATAGCCGGTGCCGAAGTCATCGACCGCGATGCTCAAGCCGAGATTTTTCAGCCCGTCGAGAATCTGCATCGCCTCGCTGACTTCGCGCATCAGAATACTTTCCGTCAGCTCGATCTCCAGGCACGCCGGCGGCAGGCCGATGTCCTTGAGGATGTTGGCGATACGCGTACCCAGTTGACCATCGGAGAACTGCCGCGCCGAGATGTTTACCGACACCTTGGGCACCCGAACCTTGGCCTGATGCCAGGTCTTGAGCTGACGGCAGGCTTCGCTGATCACCCAGTCGCCCACATCAACCACCAGGCCGAGCTCTTCGAGCACCGGAATGAAATCCCCCGGCGGCACCAATCCGCGACGTGGGTGGCGCCAGCGCAGCAGCGCTTCGGCACCGGTCAGGCGTTTGCCGTCGCCGCTGAATTGCGGTTGGTAATACAGCACGAATTCATTCTGTTCGAGGGCGTGACGCAGGTCGCTTTCCAGTTCCAGGCGCTCCAGGGCGCTGGCGTTCATGTCGGCCTGATAGAACTGGAAGTTGTTCTTGCCGCGTTCCTTGGCGTAGTACATCGCGGTGTCCGCGTTTTTCATCAACTGACTGAGTTCATTCCCGTCCTGCGGGCTCAGGGCGATGCCGATACTGGCCGTGACGAAGAACTCCCGGCCTTCGAGTACGAACGGTTTCACCAGGCTGGCAAGGATCTGTTCGGCCACATGTATCGCCCGGTTCAGCGCCATTTCACGGTTGGCCCGCGGCTGCAGCAGCAGGGTGAATTCATCGCCACCCATGCGCGCCACGGTGTCGTCATCGTCGACGCAACCGAGCAGGCGTGTCGCCATTTCCTTGAGCATGCGATCGCCGGCGGCGTGGCCGAGGGAGTCGTTGATCGGCTTGAAGCGGTCCAGATCGAGAAACATCAGCACCACCCAGGACTTCTGCCGTTCCGCCGATTGCAACGCCGTATGCAGGCGATCCTGGAACAGCGTGCGGTTAGGCAGGTGCGTCAGGGCGTCGTAGTAGGCCAGGCGGTGAATCCGCTGTTCACTGGCCTTGCGCTCGCTGATGTCGCTGAAGAAACACACGTAGCTGGCCAGATCGCCTTCGTCATCCAGCACGGCGGTAATCCCCACCCAGGCGGGGTAGTGCTCGCCGCTGCGGCGCTTGAGCCACACCTCGCCTTCCCACGTACTGTGCTGGTTCAGCTGTTTGAGGACGTAACGCAGATGGGCTTCCTGCTGGTCGTCGACGGTGAGCATGTTCGGCAATTGGTCGAGGACTTGCTCCACCGCGTAACCACTGACGCGGCTGAAGGCTTCGTTGGCCTGGACGATATAGCCGGCCGGGTCGGTAATCAGGATCGCCGACGTCGAGTGCTCGAATACCGTCGCCGCCATGCGCAGGTCTTTCTCGGCCCGGCGCTGCTGGCTGATGTCGCGACCTACGCCAAGCACACCTTCGAAGGCGTCGTGCTCATCCCAGACCAGCACCAGGCGCAGTTCGATTGGAATCTTGCGACCGTCGGCCCGCAGACAGTCGAACAGGTACAACTGGGTCTGCACCTGGTTGCGTAACAGCGCCAGCTGCTCCGGCTTGTCCAGCGCCTTGCTGACCCGATCCATCAGGCTATAAATGCCGGTCAGTTGTTGCGGGTTGGCGATGGTCGATTGCCAGCCGTTCTGGAAAATCGAGTCGACGTCGTAGCCAAGCACGGTGTGCACCGACGGGCTGACGTAATTGAGGGACAGCTTGCTGTCGGTGGAGAAGATCACGTCGCTGATGCTTTCGGCGAGCATCCGGTATCGCTGTTCGCTGTCGCGCAGGGACTCACTGGCTTCGATCTGTTCAGTGATGTCCTTGGCCACGCCGATGATACGGATGACCTGATTGTCCTTGTCCCGTGCGAGTGCTTGCTCGCGAATCTCGAAGCGCCGCCATTTGCCGTCCCGATGACGAAAACGCAGCTGGCACTGCATCAATTGACCGTAACCACCCTGGCGCTGGGTCTGTCGCGAACGGTGATAGAAGTCGGCATCTTCCGGGTGCAGCAGGATTTCCCAGAAGTACTCGCCCATCTGGTGCAGCTCGGTGCGGTTGTAGCCGAGTGTCTGGCCCAAATGGTGGTTGCTGAAAATCATCCGCTGGCTGATGACATCTTGCACATACAGGTGATCCGGCACCGTGCGCACCACGTCGGACCAGAACCCTTCACGCTCCAGCAGTGACAGCTCAATGAGCTTGCGGCTGGTGATGTCGGTAATGCTCAGGATCACCGCTTTGTAGTCGTCCCGATCCTCCGGCAAGCGCAGGACCAACCACAGATGCTGGTCGCGTCCACTGGCGTCCTGGAGCTTGATTTCCAGTTCGAGCTGCTTGTGTCGGTTCAGCACGGCGTCCAGTACCTGGTCGCCGATGGCAGTGCCGTCCAGAGGATTGCCGTCGATCAGCAGGTGCCAGGCTTGCTCGCAGGAATTGACGTTGAGCAATTGCAGGGCGACCTGGTTGACCTCGGTGATGCGCAATTCCTGCAGCAGTTGCTGACGTTGCGATGGCGTATCCAGCCAGGTTTTGAGGTGTTCGCTGCTGTGGATCTTCGCTTTGTCGAAAACGCTGATGAGCCCTGACACATCCAGTACGCACAGCGCGACGCCAGTGCCTTCGAAAATATCCTGATAGCGTCGACGGCCTTCGTGCAATTGGCGCTGACGCCGGCGCATGTTCAGCAGGACGATAAACGGCAGCAGCGAGAAAGCCAGTCCCAGCAGGCATTTGCCGATGAAGGCCGGCAACAGATGCTCAATAACGCGTTGACGGTCGAACAGTCCGCGTAGTTGCCAGTCGCTGCTGCTCAGAGGAACGGTGAGCACGCTGTTGGTTAGATCGTCCGGCGTCAGGGTTCTGGGTTCGGCCATGGGCAAAGCATCATCACGGCTGATGATCTGATGGGTGAGGCGGTTTTCCACCAGCCATAGCGGGCGGATGCCCGCTTCGTGTTGCTTGGTCAGGGAAGAGAAGAAGGTCGGTGTGAGGCGCAGGGCCCAATAACCCCGAGTACTGCCGCTGGCCTGGTGCAGCAACAGATGCACCACCGAACCGTCCTCGGCGTTGCTGAAATAGTGGGCCTGGGCGCGACTGCGCCGGACCAGTTCGCTCAGGTAGTCGGCGTCGCTGCTTTCAGCACTGTCGCTGAGTATTTTTCCGGAGGGGCTTAACAGTGCCAGGCTGCGGACATCGGGCAGTGACTGCTGCACTTTGCGCAGCAGCGCCCGCTGTTCGTCGGCGCTTTGCGGTTGCTCGACGATCGGTAGCAGATTAAGTGCAATCTGCGCGTTAAGTGCCATGTTCAGGCTGACTTGCGACGCCAGGTCGGCGGTGTAGTCGATCGTGTACTGACGCTGGTTTTTCTGGGTTTCGCTCAGTTGATCGAGCAGTTGCCAAAAGAGCAGGGCGAGTAACAGTAATACGAGCGTTGCCAGCGCACCTTTCAACGTGCCGCGCAGGGGCGAGCCGGTCGCAAGAGACGGTGCGCTCGGGGCAGATGAAGGAGGGACGTTAGGCAAACTGAAATCCTGCGGATGGGCTGGACCGGCGCGACGTGCACTATAAGCCGGACGCCCGAAGGGCGGCTAGCATGCCTTGAGTTGTGGCAAAGTGCCAGCCCCGCTCGGCTGGACTGCCTTCCGTCAATCAGGTAGCTTTGCCGGTTACGCGGGAGCGTTCCAGCTCCTAGAATCAGACTTTTTCAGCGCGCACGCATTGATACCCATCAATCGTACGACGCGCACGGTCTGGCCGGGCATCGCCTGCGCTCCAATCATTCATCTGTCACTGACCCAAGGTTCTCCATGGCTCAATACGTCTTCACCATGCATCGGCTGGGCAAAGTTGTTCCGCCGAAGCGGGAAATCCTGAAAAACATTTCACTGTCCTTCTTCCCCGGCGCCAAGATCGGCGTGCTCGGCCTCAACGGTTCGGGTAAGTCCACGCTGTTGAAAATCATGGCGGGCGTCGATACCGAGTTCGAGGGTGAAGCCCGTCCGATGCCGGACCTGAACATCGGCTACTTGCCGCAAGAGCCGATCCTGGATCCGACCAAGACTGTGCGTGAAGTGGTCGAGGAAGCGGTCAGCGTGATCAAGAACGCCCAGGCGCGCCTGGACGAGGTCTACGCGGCCTACGCTGAAGAAGATGCCGACTTCGATAAACTGGCTGCAGAACAGGCCAAGCTCGAAGCCATTTTGCAAGCCAGCGACGGCCATAACCTGGATCGCCAACTGGAAGTCGCTGCCGACGCGCTGCGTCTGCCGGCGTGGGATGCCAAGGTCGAATTCCTGTCCGGCGGTGAGAAGCGTCGTGTGGCCCTGTGCCGTCTGCTGCTGTCCGCCCCCGACATGCTGCTGCTCGACGAACCAACCAACCACCTGGACGCCGACTCCGTCGCCTGGCTGGAGCACTTCCTGCACGACTTCCCGGGCACCGTGGTTGCGATCACGCACGACCGTTACTTCCTGGACAACGTCGCCGGCTGGATTCTCGAGCTCGACCGTGGCGCCGGTATCCCGTACGAGGGCAACTATTCGGGTTGGCTCGAAGCCAAGTCCAATCGTCTGGCGGCCGAGTCCAAGCAGCAGTCGGCCCACGAAAAAGCCATGAAGGAAGAACTGGAGTGGGTGCGCAAAGGCGCCAAGGCCCGCCAGTCCAAATCCAAGGCTCGTCTGCAACGCTTCGAAGAAATGCAATCGCAGGAATTCCAGAAGCGCAGCGAAACCAACGAGATCTACATTCCGGCCGGCCCGCGCCTGGGCGACAAGGTCATCGAGTTCAAGAACGTTTCCAAGGGCTATGGCGATCGCGTACTGATCGACAACCTGTCGTTCTCCATGCCTAAAGGCGCCATCGTTGGTGTAATCGGCGGTAACGGTGCCGGTAAGTCCACGCTGTTCCGCATGCTGATGGGCAAGGAAACACCGGATTCGGGCACCATCGAAGTCGGCGATACCGTGCAACTGGCCTGCGTCGATCAGAGCCGCGAAGACCTGGATGGCAGCAAGACTGTGTTCCAGCAAATCTCCGACGGTTCCGATCAGATCCGTATCGGCAACTACGAAATCCCGTCGCGCACCTACGTGGGTCGCTTCAACTTCAAGGGCGGTGATCAGCAGAAGTTCGTCAAGGACCTGTCCGGTGGTGAGCGTGGTCGCTTGCACCTGGCCCTGACCTTGAAAGAGGGCGGCAACGTCCTGCTGCTCGACGAACCTTCCAACGACCTCGACGTTGAAACCCTGCGTTCCCTGGAAGAAGCCTTGCTCGACTTCCCGGGCGCCGCCATTGTGATCTCTCACGATCGGTGGTTCCTTGACCGCGTCGCGACTCACATCCTGGCGTACGAAGACGACTCGCAAGCCGTGTTCTTCGAAGGCAACTACACCGAATACGAAGCCGATCGCAAAAAGCGCCTCGGCGAAGCAGCGGCCCAGCCGCATCGTGTACGGCACAAGAAACTGGCCTGATATCAGGTGGGTTGCATGAAAAACGGAGCCTTCGGGCTCCGTTTTTTTGTCCGGGTTTTGTCAGCGAGACCAAGGCGTGGCCATCGCGAGCAGGCTCACTCCTGCAATTGGAATGCGTTCCTCTGTAGGAGTGAGCCTGCTCGCGATGGCGGTACACCTAACAGTGCATTCCCAAATTGATAATCCCCATTCAGGTGCGAAAATCAGTCTAAAAAACAGCCTGATTTATATCCTGTGCACCATTTAATTTCATAAGTGCGACATTTCGCGCTGTTCTTGTGCGCGAATCGTTTGTTAAAGTCCGGCTCAATCTCCTCCAACGACAACAAATTTGCCGAGACTTTTCATGATCGAATCCGTTGAATCCTTCCTTGCCCACCTGAAAAAACGTGACCCTGACCAGCCTGAATTCCACCAGGCCGTCGAAGAAGTCCTGCGCAGCTTGTGGCCTTTTCTCGAAGCCAATCCGCACTACCTGAACTCAGGCATTCTGGAGCGCATCTGCGAGCCGGAGCGGGCGGTGGTGTTTCGGGTTTCCTGGGTCGACGATCACGGCAAGGTGCAGGTCAATCGCGGATTCCGCATCCAGATGAACAGCGCCATCGGCCCATACAAGGGCGGTTTGCGTTTCCATCCTTCGGTAAACCTCGGCGTGCTGAAATTCCTCGCGTTTGAGCAGACGTTCAAAAACTCGCTGACGTCGCTGCCCATGGGCGGCGGTAAAGGTGGCTCGGACTTCGATCCCAAAGGCAAAAGCGACGCCGAAGTCATGCGCTTCTGCCAGGCTTTCATGAGCGAGCTGTATCGGCACATCGGTGCAGACGTTGACGTGCCCGCCGGAGACATTGGCGTGGGTGCTCGCGAGATCGGTTTCCTGTTCGGCCAGTACAAGCGCCTGAGCAACCAGTTCACCAGCGTCCTGACCGGCAAGGGCCCAAGTTACGGCGGCAGTCTGATCCGTCCCGAAGCCACGGGTTTCGGTTGCGTGTACTTCGCCGAGGAAATGCTCAAGCGCACCGGCGAGAAAGTCGAAGGCAAGCGCGTGGCGATCTCGGGCTCTGGCAACGTCGCGCAATACGCAGCGCGCAAAGTCATGGACCTGGGCGGCAAGGTGATTTCGCTGTCGGATTCAGAAGGCACGCTGTACTGCGAAGCGGGTTTGACCGAAGAGCAATGGTTGGCGGTGCTGGAACTGAAAAACGTCCAGCGTGGCCGGATCAGCGAGTTGGCCGCGCGCTTTGGCCTGGAGTTCCGCGCCGGTCAATGCCCGTGGGACCTGGCGTGCGACATCGCATTGCCTTGCGCGACGCAGAACGAACTCGACGCCGACGCCGCTCGCACGCTGTTGCGCAATGGCTGCATCTGCGTGGCCGAGGGCGCGAACATGCCGACCACCCTGGAAGCCGTGGACCTGTTCATCGAGGCGGGTATTTTGTTCGCACCGGGCAAGGCATCGAACGCAGGGGGCGTTGCGGTGAGCGGGTTGGAGATGTCGCAGAACGCCATGCGCCTGTTGTGGACCGGCGGTGAAGTCGACAGCAAACTCCACGCGATCATGCAGTCGATTCATCACGCGTGCGTGCATTACGGCGAAGAGAACGGACGAATCAACTACGTCAAAGGCGCGAACATCGCCGGCTTCGTCAAAGTGGCTGACGCCATGCTCGCTCAAGGCGTGGTTTAAGCCGGTTCGATGCGCACGACCTCGATCATCTGATCACCGGCGGGGCGTTGCCACAGCACCTCGTCGCCGAGTTGCGCCCCGAGCAACGCACGGCCCAGCGGTGATCCCCAGTTGATCAGGCCTGCCGACGCATCGGCCTGATCCTCGCCCACCAGTTGCACCGTTTGTTCGGTGCTCTGTTCATCAGCGAAGGTCACACGGCTGCCGATCTGCACTTTTTGCGTCGAGCTCGCGGGCGTTACGACCTGAGCACTGTGCAGGCGCTGGTTGAAATACCGTAAATCCCGTTCCAGGTCGGCTTGACGCTGTTTGTCCGCCTGTTCTCCTTTGGCCGATTGCTCGCTCAGTTGCTGTTGCAGCTCGGCGACTTTCGCCTGCAATTGGTTCAGCCCCGTGGGCGTCACGTAATTGGGCTGCTCGCTCACCTGTCGTTCGACCGGCTGATCAGCTTGCGCTGCGGCGTTATCTTCATTGACGAAGGCGCGACTCATGGTTTTCTCCCGTTATTGGGTTTGGGCCATGTTCGCAGGCATTTAGTTTCGGCGGATACCTGTCAGCGACTCATTGCGAGCGATAGGCGCGCGCGGCGTCCTGGTCTTTTTGCTGTTGCCAGGCTTTGTCGCGGTCATCCCAATGGTGGCTGCGATAGTCATCGCGATCCTTGTTCTCAAGCATGGCCTGGCACTGGCGAAAGCCATCACTCCAGCCCTCGGCGTATTGCTTGTCCTTGAGATAGCGCGGGACGTTCTTGCGAAACTCACCGGTGATGGCGCCGCCCGCTTGTCGACCACTGCTGCAACCGTCATCGAACCCATCGGCGAATGCCGGTGGATACCCCTTGGCGATCAGATCTTCGTGGGTTGTCTGGCAACCCGCACTCAACAGCAAAACCCCCAGCACAGCCATGCAACGCCACATCTCGTACTCCCGGGCCGTTTAACGGCCTATGGGAGAAGTCTAGGTGTGGATTCGTGAGCCGGATGTGAAAGAAAGATCAAAAGATCGCAGGCTACGCCAGCTCCTACGGGTGTACGCGTGGCCATTGTAGGAGCTGCCGCAGGCTGCGATCTTTTAGTAGTGATACCACTTCACCTCAAGCATGACCTCAGTCTCAGGCGTCGCTACATGGCTGAACTCACGCTGTGCCGTCAGGCGCAAACCAAGGTTGCGCGACAATTCCCACTGCTGATTCAGGCTCAAGCTGCGGCGCACTTCGCCGTTGGTGAAGTAATCTCCTTTGGCTTCCAGGCTGAGGTTGCCCAGCGGATTTTTCCACAGCACGCCGGTGTTGAAACCTGCCGCTGGTGAAACAAATTCGGCGAAGTCATTGTTGTGTTCGACCCGCACCGTGCCCAGGGCAAAACCCAGCACATCTTCGCCGAGCTGCCAGGTGCCACCGCCGCCACCGTTGACGTGGCTGACCAGCGTTTCATCGTCATGCTTGCCCGGTACACGCTCCAGTCCGCCAGTGACTTGCCATGAGAGCGGTTGCAGCAACTCGTTGCGCGGCGTCAGGGAGCGGATGGTCGCCAGATCAAGCTGCTGAAACTGCCAGCGATTGCCTTCGTACTGGCGCAGTTTCATCTGCAGGATTTCGATTTGCGCGCCGAGCGGGAAACTTTCAGCATTGTCGTTGAGGTCGTGATAGGCCATGCGCAAGCCGTACTCGGCAAACGCCTCGTCGCCCCGGGTGCCGAGGCCGGCCTGCCAGGTGCGCGATTCATGACCGTCTTCGGGCAAGCCCGGGCGTGGAATATCGAGATCCGGCGCGGGGTTCTGGTTGATCGCCCGAAGCAGTTCGAAGCTGCGCTGAGCCCGCTCAGGATCGCGCTCCTGGCCGTTGGCGCGGTAGCGTTCCAAACGGTAAGAAGCGTCGATGATCAGCGCCTGACGGTCGCGTGGTTGCGCCTTGAACGCTGGGTCTTGCAATTGTTTCTGATCGGCGCTGACCTTCAGTACCCACTGCTGCTCTTCATCGGTCAACGGCTCGGCACGGCTCAACAGTTCGCGTTCGCGGGACGGACGATACTCGATGGACTCCACCAGGCCGGCTTCTTTCACGGCTTTGACGGTGTCGGTCGGAATGGCGGTCAGCGGGAACTGTTCGGTCAGGCGCAAGCTTGGACGTGCGACCTGGAGCAATTCCAGCAGGCGATAGGAGCAGTTTTCGTCGAAGAAGAAATAGTCGAACTGGATCTGTTTCAATTCCCAGACATGCTCGACCATGCGCGCGGTTTCTGCCTGTGTCAGGTTCAGCCGGTATTCCCACAGATCGCGGTTTTCGAGGCTGCGGTACTCCGAGAGTTTTTCCTGATACGGCACCAGCGCAAACAGCCCTGGGTAGCCCCCCATCAAGCCTTTCCAGGCATAGAGAATGCTGTTGTCCGAGCCTTCGATGTAGGCGCCGAAGTTGATCGCGTAGCTGAGTAGCGACGTCTTGTCGCTCTGAACATCGGCCTGGTCGATACGCAGCAAGGTGTGGCCGAACATCGACGACGGGCTATTGAGGTAGGCCGCAGGGAAGATCATCACGGCACTGTGGGGCGAGACGTCCTTGAACCACTGCTTGAATTCAGCGCATTCGAGCGTCGGCAGATCGGTCAGGTTGAGCTGTGACTTCAGCCAGCGGGTGCGGGACGGATAAACACACTGGGCGTGTTTTTCTCCTGCACTGGCCGGCGCGTACAGCGCTTGCACGGTGGCTGCGAGTTCGCGGTCCGGGTGTTCATTGCCGTCAGGGGCGATAAAGAATTTCTTGTCACTGACGTAACTGCGCCAGCCACCGAGCTTGGCGGTTTCGTAGTGGCCCAGGGAAATCCAGAAAGGGTCGTTGGCCAGTTGCTGCAAACGTTGAGGGTCGATGTGTGGCGCGGCGGACAGCGGGGCGCAGACACAGAGCGCCAGCCAGGCAAGGCGTTTGAGCATAGTGGGCAACTTAGAATTCGAGAATAAAGACCCAAAAGTGCGGGCCAAAAAGAGCCAGGTTCAAAAAATAAAACCCGCTCCTCGAAAGGAGCGGGTCGGTCGAGCTTAAGCTTGAGTTGCGTACTTGGCCAGACGAGGATCGGATTTCAGGATGGCCAGGGTGTTGGTATGCACGTCTTCAGCGGTTACGTCAGCCTTGCTGAAGATTTGCTGGAAGTGCTCGTGAGTCACAGCAGCGAAGTGCGCACGGTCTTCCGGCGCCACGCCCAGTACCACGGCATAGGTAGTCAGCGCTTCGCCGTTACCTTTGGCCATGTCTTCGGACAGCTCGTTCATCATGCCATTCATGGCAAACCAGGATTTGCCGCCATAGGTCAGCGATGCGTTGGTCGAGCAACCGTTAGTGCCGGATGTCATACCAAACGTTGCGTTACCGGAAGTGCCGTTGGTGGTGGATGCCAGGAAGTGAGCCGGAGTGCCACGCTGACCTTCGAACAGCATGTTGCCCCAACCGCAATCCGGGCCGCCTGGCGCCTGAGCCATGGCGTTGATGGATACAGCGGTGAAGAGAGTACCGAGAAGAATCCGTTTCATAGCTTTGTTCTCTTTATGTGCATACCAATGGACAGGGTCTGGCCCGATCTGGCGCCAGTGGGCCGGTTATTGTTCCAGCCGCGCAATTTGGAGTTTAGGCACGTTCCAAGGGTTCCGTGATTTTTTCCAAAACATTTGATCTAAACGCTGTTTTTCACCCGGCCCGCCTGGAGATGGCGGGTTGTCTATGCTTTGCCTATAGGCGCGCCTTGCAAGTGGGGTATGGGCAGCGCCAGAATGCCGCTATCTGCCCCGCCTGATGTAAGGAAGCCCGATGCCTGATCCTGTTGCTGCCAGCTTGCGTCTAGCGCCTGAAGCGCTAACCCGTCCGTTTTCCGCTGAACAGTTCAGCTTCTCTACCACCAATGATCTGGAGCCCTTCCGCGGTGTGCTCGGCCAGGAACGTGCGGTCGAAGCCTTGCAGTTCGGCGTGGCCATGCCACGCCCCGGTTACAACGTTTTTGTCATGGGTGAGCCCGGCACTGGCCGGTTCTCGTTCGTCAAACGCTATCTGAAAGCCGAAGGCAAGCGCCTGCAGACCCCGGCGGACTGGGTCTACGTCAATAATTTCGACGAACCGCGCGAGCCCCGTGCGCTGGAATTGCCATCGGGTACTGCCGGTGCGTTTATCGGCGACATCAACGCTTTGATCGACAACTTGCTGGCGACATTCCCGGCGGTGTTCGAACACCCGTCCTACCAGCAAAAGAAAAGTGCCATCGACCGCGCCTTCAACCAGCGCTATGACAAGGCACTGGACATCATCGAACGTCTGGCGCTGGAGAAGGACGTCGCGCTCTACCGCGATGCCAGCAATATTGCGTTCACGCCGATGGCTGAAGGCAAGGCACTGGATGAAGCGGAATTTGCGCAACTGCCCGAGGCGGATCGTGAACGCTTCCACGACGACATCTCTGGACTGGAAGAGCGGCTGAACGAAGAGCTCGCCAGCCTGCCGCAATGGAAGCGCGAGTCGAGCAATCAACTGCGTCAGCTCAACGAAGAAACCATCACCCTGGCCTTGCAGCCTTTGCTGTCTCCGTTGTCGGAGAAATACGCAGAGAACGCGGCCGTCTGCGGCTATCTGCAAGCGATGCAGGTGTACCTGCTCAAGACCGTGGTCGAGCAACTGGTGGACGACAGCAAAGTCGACGCCGTGGCGCGCAAGATGCTGGAAGAGCAATACGCGCCGAGCCTGGTCGTGGGGCATTCGTCCAGTGGCGGTGCGCCGGTGGTGTTCGAGCCGCACCCGACATACGAAAACCTGTTCGGCCGCATCGAATACAGCACCGATCAAGGGGCGCTCTACACGACGTATCGCCAGCTGCGACCGGGTGCGTTGCATCGGGCCAATGGTGGTTTCCTGATACTTGAAGCGGAAAAGATGCTCAGCGAGCCGTTCGTGTGGGATGCGCTCAAGCGTGCCTTGCAATCGCGCAAGCTGAAGATGGAGTCGCCGCTGGGTGAGCTAGGCCGTCTGGCCACGGTAACGCTGAACCCGCAACACATTCCGTTGCAGGTCAAAGTCGTCATCATTGGCGCTCGCCAGTTGTATTACACGCTGCAGGACCTTGATCCGGACTTCCAGGAGATGTTCCGCGTTCTGGTGGATTTCGATGAAGACATCCCGATGGTCGACGAGAGCCTGGAACAGTTCGCCCAGTTGCTGAAAACCCGAACGTCGGAGGAGGGCATGGCGCCGCTGACCGCTGATGCGGTGGCACGTCTGGCGACCTACAGTGCGCGTCTGGCTGAGCATCAGGGGCGTCTTTCGGCGCGTATCGGCGATCTGTTCCAGTTGGTCAGCGAAGCGGATTTCATTCGTCACCTGGCGGCGGATGAAATGACTGATGCCGGACATATCGAACGTGCGCTCAAGGCCAAGGCGACCCGCACCGGGCGAGTTTCGGCGCGGATTCTCGATGACATGCTGGCCGGGATTATCCTGATCGACACCGATGGCGCGGCCGTGGGCAAATGTAACGGGCTGACCGTATTGGAAGTCGGTGACTCGGCATTCGGTGTGCCGGCGCGGATTTCCGCCACCGTGTATCCGGGTGGCAGCGGTATCGTCGACATCGAGCGCGAGGTCAACCTGGGCCAACCGATCCACTCCAAAGGCGTGATGATCCTCACGGGTTACCTGGGCAGTCGTTATGCCCAGGAATTCCCGCTGGCGATTTCCGCGAGTATCGCGCTGGAGCAATCCTACGGTTACGTGGATGGCGACAGTGCATCGCTGGGCGAGGCATGCACACTGATTTCGGCCTTGTCGAAAACGCCGCTCAAGCAGTGTTTTGCGATTACCGGGTCGATCAACCAGTTCGGTGAAGTGCAGGCGGTGGGCGGGGTCAACGAGAAAATCGAAGGCTTCTTCCGGCTCTGTGAAGCTCGCGGCTTGACCGGTGAGCAAGGCGCGATTATTCCCCAGGCGAACGTTGCGACCCTGATGCTCGACGAGAAGGTGCTGGCCGCGGTGCGTGCCGGGCAGTTCCATGTGTACGCGGTACGGCAGGCCGATGAGGCCTTGAGCCTGTTGGTGGGCGAGCCGGCGGGTGCACCTGATGAGAACGGCGAGTTCCCTGAGGGCAGTGTCAACGCGAGGGTCGTGGAGCGCTTGCGCGTGATTGCGGAAATGATCAGTGAAGAAGATCTGAAGGAAGCAGAAAAAGAAGCGGCGCTGGAGGCGTTGGTAGAGGCCAAGCCTGCGTAACCCACAACCCGTGTATGAGCAAAGCTTGCTCGCGATGAGGGATTAACGTTCAACATCAGGTTGAATGAAAGTCCGAAATCGCGAGCAAGCTCGGCTCCAACAGAAAGCCATAAAGTGACATCAAACTGACGTCAAACTTCACACAATGACCGCTCGGCGCCTTCTGGTCTCAGTTGGCATGCTAGCCATACTTTTCTTCTATTCTCAGCTCAAGGATATCGACAGTAATCACTGGATCGAGACAGCCTTCTCGTGGGGGCTGAATACCGGATCTACCGAGGGTCGCCGCCATGTCGCGCAACCTCTGCCTCACCCGTCAATGCCTGGGCCTTGTGACCCGGATCGAATGTGCCATCCGCCCGCTGGCGGGGGATACGGGCATGTGGACATTACTTTTTGCCGCTGGAATGGCCGGCGAACAACCTTCAGCCATCAAAGCCCAAGGGCCGTTTCATGGGCCTTTCGTGGCCGAATCGATCCTCGACACCATCGTTGAAAGCCTGACGCTACATGGTTACGAGCTGGCCGATGACCCGCAAATCTGGTGCCTGCATCTGCAGGCCCAGCTGCGGGAAATCAATGGCGGTCGCAACCGCAATCCCGGTGGTTTCGAGTTCCGGCCTGATCATTGAATCCGGTCATTGGGATAGCTATTGAGCAAGGCTGGACGTATCAGCCTTGTCGAGCTTGACCTCGAAACCGTATTGCACGGTGGTGAGATCGGTTCGTTGATAGGTTTCCAGTCGGGTGGGGCGCCCGTAAAAATAATGCACGCCTACCAATGCCGGGCCTTCCGCGCTCGCATCATGGCTGACTGAAAGAATTTCCTTCAAATAATTACCGCTGTCGTCCCGGGCGAAGAAACGCCAGTCCTGGGCGGGATAAGTCTTGAGATCGACCACCAGAGCGTTGCCTTTGAGCTCAAGGCCTTTGGGCAGTTGATGGGACTCCAGGGTTTTCTGCTCGACGGTGGCCAGGAATAGCGGCATCGAGCCCACGACGTACGCGGGCGTCTCGGGAAACAGATTCAGGTCGTAGGTGATGGTGCCGCGCAATGGATCGACCTGGTAAGCCTCAGGAGGCAGTTCGATCGGTTCATCGCGTTTGCCTTGACCGTCTTCGGTAAAAAAGCTGACAGGGCTGTCACCGGGATTGAAGGAGTTGCCGAGCAGTTCGTCATTGAAGCTTTTGGCATGATCGAACTCGATGCGCGCCGCGCTTGGGTCTTCGACCGACTGACGGATGCTGACACCTTTCTTCAACTGGTCTTCTTTTAGCGTCGCGCCTTTTAACCAGGTCGGCGCCTGGTCGTCATAGACCACCACGGGGAGATTTAACGTCTGGATGGTTTTTTCCGTGGTGTGTGAATCGAACCGACGAACTGGCAGGTTTAGGTCCTTGCGGGTGACCGTGGCAGCCGAGAAGTCCAATACGTTGACTTCGAGGGTGTCGATCGGCCCGTTGAAATACACCTTGGAGTAGTGGTGGGTTTGTTGTTTTTCAAAGGCGCGTTGTTCTTCATCGAGCTGCTTTTCGAACGCCTCGCTCCACTCCTTCTGCTGTTGCATGCGTGCCAGTTGTTTTTGATAAAAAGCGATCTGCTCTGCGGTTTCGTTTATCGACCCTGAGCGCGAGAGAAATTGCCCGGTGGTGTCTTTCGCCTGAACGACCAGCGGATTAATTGGCGTCTCGTTTACTTCGGGTGCCAATGGCGCGCTGTTGTTGAACTCGATCTCTGCGTAGTTGTTTTCAAGTTTCAGCAACTTGACGCTGAGGTTGTCATTGGTGCGTGTCTGGCCGACGTCTTTTTTCGTCAGGTCAAAGCTGTACAGCCGGCGTGGCGCAATCACTTCAACTTTGCCTTGCAGGCTCACCGGTTGCGGCTGATTTTTGTTTTCGACGTCGAGGCCATCGATGAAGGGATAGGTCACCGTCAGATCATCGGGATTGGTCAGGTTGGAGCTTGAGGGGCTCAACTGGATGCCGGGGTCGGTTTCCGACCACTCTGGCTGGAATGGGATCACGCGCTTATTGCTCAGGGTTACCGATTGCCATTCCAGGCCGTGAGGGAAGAGAAACGCGTCGGGGATATTGAAACTGAACGGGAACACCGGCTGCAGATCGGTCAGGTAGTCGGAGCTGGAATCCTTGTGCAGCACAAACAGGCCGCAGATGTAGGTGTCGACCAGCGCCTGAGGGGTGGGGTAGTGCTTGAGCACGGCCAGTGCATCGTCGCTGTATCCGGTTTCCACAGGTTTGCTGTCAAGCTTGAGTTGCGCCCGTTCGAGCAACAGCAGGGAGCCGCCGAGTTCGGCCACGGCGCCCTTGAGCTTCGGATCCTGGATGGCATCCAGTGATTTTTCGAATTGCGCAGTCTTTTCTTCGAGGCTGATCTCGCGTTTCTCATCGCTGGGCGAGCAACCGCTCATCAGCAGGGCGAGGCAAATGCCGGCACTCGTTAAAGGTAATCGCACATCCATTTTCCAGTCTTCCTGTCCGTTGCAGCTGGGCTGTCAATAGTTTGGACACTAGCAGAAAAACCTTGTGACAAACGCGCAGGTTGCGGATTCCGGACGGTTTCTGGGTGTAACGAGCGGCTGTTATACTCGCGGCCATTTCCAGCCCTTGTGTGAGATTCAATGGAACGCTTTATCGAAAATGCAATGTACGCCTCCCGCTGGTTGCTGGCGCCGATCTACTTCGGCCTGTCGCTCGGCCTGCTGGCGTTAGCGCTGAAATTCTTCCAGGAAGTGTTTCACGTCATCCCTAACGTGTTCTCCATGGCGGAATCGGATCTGATTCTGGTGCTGTTGTCGCTGATCGACATGGCGTTGGTGGGTGGTTTGCTGGTGATGGTGATGATTTCCGGTTACGAGAACTTCGTCTCCCAGCTGGACATTGATGACGACAAGGAAAAGCTCAACTGGTTGGGCACCATGGACTCGTCTTCCCTGAAGATGAAAGTTGCGGCGTCTATCGTGGCGATTTCGTCCATTCACCTGCTGCGGATTTTCATGGACGCCAAGAACGTCGATCCCGAGCATTTGAAGTGGTACGTGATCATTCACATGACTTTCGTCATTTCGGCGTTTGCCATGGGTTATCTGGATAAGCTGACCAAGCACTGACGCACCCCGTTCTGCAGGAGCAAAGCTTGCTCGCGATCAGGGTCAATTCGGTTTCACTTCAAACCGCAGGGATGCCATCGCGATCAAGCTTTGGTCCACAGACAAGTGTGAAACTGACAAGCGGTGTGGTTTATGGCTTGTACTTTGATGCGGCGAGGCATATGCCTGTAAGGGTCCTGGTTCGCCACTGTCTGAGGTGCGTTCATGAACCTGCAAGAGCTGAATGCCTTTGCCATCGCCGGTAAGGTCGATGAGCTGAACCTGATATCGCTGGAAGGCGGTATTTATCTGTTGGAGGCGCGCATGCACGGTGCCGCCTACCCCTTGAGCGATGCCAGCGGTGGCATGTTCCACTTGCGCTCAGTGGAACACGCGCGTGAAGTGTTGCACGCTTTTCCAGCCTTGCCTTTCAACCTTGTGCACACCTCGGTGCATGACGAGATGTGCGGGCTGGGTGCCAGTGCCGAGGAAAGCCTGAAGGTGCCGATCGCCTTTCGTTCTGCATGGCACAACTGACGCCTCTCATCAACGCAATAGCATCTGTGCTAGTCTGCTGGCCCTTTTGGTTCCGGGCGCTCCGGGATGCGCTGTGCAAGCACGGCATGTTCCTGGGCCGTCCGCACAGCGGAGCAGTGTCATGTCCGAAGTAAATCTGTCCACCGACGAAACTCGCGTCAGCTACGGTATCGGCCGCCAGTTGGGCGACCAACTGCGCGACAACCCGCCGCCGGGCGTTAGCCTGGACGCGATCCTGGCGGGTCTGACCGACGCCTTCGCCGGCAAGGAAAGCCGCGTAGGTCAGGAAGAGATGTCCGCGAGCTTCAAAGTCATTCGTGAAGTCATGCAAGCCGAAGCAGCAGCCAAAGCTGAAGCAGCGGCGGGTGAAGGCCTGGCATTCCTGGCTGATAACGCCAAGCGTGACGGCATCACCACCCTGGCTTCCGGCCTGCAATTTGAAGTGCTGACCCAAGGTGATGGCGCCAAGCCAACCCGTGAAGATCAAGTGCGCACCCACTATCACGGCACTCTGATCGACGGCACTGTGTTCGACAGCTCCTACGAGCGCGGTCAGCCTGCTGAATTCCCGGTGGGCGGCGTTATCCCGGGTTGGACCGAGGCGCTGCAACTGATGAACGCCGGTAGCAAATGGCGTCTGTACGTGCCGAGCGAGCTGGCTTACGGCGCTCAAGGCGTTGGCAGCATTCCGCCGCACAGCGTACTGGTGTTTGACGTCGAGCTGCTCGACGTTCTGTAAAGCCGCTGGTTACCTGTAGGAGCGAGCTTGCTCGCGATGGACGTCAACGATGACGCGGCCATTCTGAATGAGCGCGGTGCCTTTGAATTCTTCGCGAGCAAGCTCGCTCCTACAGAGTTTGCGGTGTTTTTCATATTTCGAGTTTATGGTGCAGTTCATTTGCCGGGCGCAACGCTCGGGCATAACAGAATAGAAACAGGTTACGCACCAATTCCTTGAGCACCATCGGCTCGCTGGAACTCAAGCCGTTGACGTCCAGGTCACCCTGATCCTGCAGCTCGTTCAAGGCTTCCTCTTCAAGTACGGCACACACTTCCCCGGTCTCCCGATGCAGGATCCGCAGGTATGGGTGTGGACGGTCCAGCCAGGCATCGATCAAATAAGTCATGGTTCTCATCTCCATTGATTGGGGTTCAATGAGAATAATTCTTATTCATCAAATAGCAAGGACCTATTGGTGGTTTGCTTTTTTTTCCGGGTAAAGATTGCGTAAGGTCAAAACGACTGGCGTTTTGCTATTGCACGGGAAGAGGCGCAAAGGCTGGGGGAGGGATGAAGCACCATCCCACGCGGGCGCGGGATGGTATGGAGCAGATTCAGACTTTTCTGACGAACTCGGATTTGAGTTTCATCGGGCCAATGCCGTCGATTTTGCAGTCGATATCATGGTCGCCATCGCACAGGCGGATGTTCTTGACCTTGGTGCCCACCTTGACGACCAGAGATGTCCCCTTGACCTTGAGGTCCTTGATGACGGTGATGGTGTCACCGTCTTGCAGGACATTGCCGACCGAATCTTTCTTCACGGCGTCATCGGACGCTGCTTCAGCTTCGCCACTGGCGGACCATTCATGGGCGCACTCAGGGCAGATCAGCTGCTGGCCGTCTTCATAGGTGTATTCGGAATTGCATTTTGGGCAGGGTGGCAACGTGCTCACTAAAGCTCCTTGAATTCAGGACCGCTAAAAAGCGCACATTATATAGGGTTTTAGCCGAGGAGGGCGCGGATAGCAAAAGATCGCCGCTTCCGACGGCTCTCACAGGTGAACACAAAACCCTGTAGGAGCTGCCGGAGGCTGCGATCTTTTGATCTTAGTGCGTGCGGGCGACCGCAAACTCACTCAGTTCGACCAGCGCATCGCGGTATTCGCTGGCGGGCAGCGCGTCCAGGCATTTGATCGCGCGGGCCACGTATTCACGCGCCAGCTGGGCGGTGTACTCAAGCGAGCCTGAAGCTTCGACAGCTTCGCGGATACTTTCCAGGTCTTCGATACCGCCTTTCTGGATCGCCTTGCGCACCAGTGCCGCCTGTTCCGGCGTGCCTTCGCGCATGGTGTAGATCAGTGGCAGGGTCGGCTTGCCTTCGGCCAGATCGTCACCGACGTTCTTGCCCAGGGTTTCCGCGTCGCCCTTGTAGTCGAGGAGGTCGTCAACCAGCTGGAAAGCGACCCCGAGATGGTCGCCGAAGGTGCGCAACGCCTCGCTCTGTTCCGGCGTCGCACCGGCCAGGGCCGCGGCGCTGTGGGTGGACGCTTCGAAGAGCATGGCGGTCTTGCCGCGGATGACTTCCATGTAGGTTTCTTCGGTGGTGCTCGCGTCACGCACCTTCGACAGCTGCAGCACTTCGCCTTCGGCGATGATGCGGGTCGCTTGCGAAAGGATCTTCATCACTGGCATGGAGCCCAGTTCGACCATCATTTCAAAGGAGCGCGAATACAGGAAGTCGCCGACCAGCACGCTTGGGGCGTTACCCCACATGGCGTTGGCGGTCGAGCGGCCACGGCGCATGCCGGACATGTCGACGACGTCGTCATGCAGCAGGGTGGCGGTGTGCAGGAATTCGATGGTCGCGGCCAGCAGGCGCATGTCATCGCCTTCACGGCCCAGCGCCTTGCCGCAGAGCAACACTAATAAAGGACGCAGGCGTTTGCCGCCAGCCGAGGTGATGTAATCGCCGATTTTCGAAACCAGCGGCACTCGGGAAGTCAGCTGCTTCTTGATGATGCCGTCGACGGCGCTAAAATCGTCCGCCACCGCGCGGTAGAAAGCTTGGGGTTGCATCAGCGACAGTTGCTCCAGAAGGGTTGCGCGGCATGCTAGGACCCACGTCGGCGGGTGTCAAGGCGCGATGGACGGCCCCTTGCATCGCCTCAGCAGCTTGCGTACAATCGCGCACCCTGAACTTCCTGGGCAGCACCTGCCTTACGCAATTGCAATCGGGCCTTCCAGCCCAATGCAGCCATGCCAGCCAATACCTCTTCTTATAAAGAGCTGGGTGAGCAGGATTATCGGAGAAATACCATGTCTTATGCAGTAATCGTTACTGGTGGCAAGCAGTACAAAGTTGCTCCAGGTGAATACCTGAAGATCGAAAAACTGGAAATCGCTACCGGCGAATCCGTTACTTTTGATCGCGTTCTGTTGGTTGCCAATGGCGACGACGTGAATATCGGCGCTCCAGTTGTTGCTGGCGCTACCGTTGTGGCTGAAGTGATCTCCCAAGGTCGTCACGATAAAGTCCGCATCATCAAGTTCCGTCGTCGTAAGCACCACATGAAGCGTATGGGCCACCGCCAGTGGTACACCGAGATCAAAATCACCGGTATTCAGGCTTAATTTCAGCCTAATTCCTCACTAGGAGAATTGACTCATGGCACACAAAAAAGCTGGTGGTAGTACCCGTAACGGTCGCGACTCAGAAGCCAAACGCCTTGGCGTTAAGATGTATGGCGGCCAGAAAATCATTCCGGGCAACATCATCGTGCGTCAGCGCGGCACCCAATTCCACGCCGGTTACGGTGTTGGCATGGGTAAGGATCACACCCTCTTCGCGAAAATCGAAGGCGTGATCAAGTTCGAAGTAAAGGGCGCGTTCAACCGCCGTTACGTGAGCGTTGTCGCAGCTTAATTGCGCGATCGCTGGAAAAGCCCTGTCTCGCGACGGGGCTTTTTCGTTTGTGGGGTGAGTCTCTTGCAAAGCTGTTTGTAATGGGCTCCAGCGCTGGATTTGCGGTCGTTGATTGAGGTCGCTGCGCTCATTTTTGCAAGAGTCTTATGTCTAGATTTTCTCGGCTCGTCCGTATGACGAGAGGCGTTTTGTTATGAAGTTTGTTGATGAAGTATCGATTCGAGTAAAAGCCGGTGACGGCGGCAACGGTTGCATGAGCTTCCGTCGCGAAAAATTCATTGAAAACGGCGGCCCTAACGGCGGTGATGGTGGTGATGGCGGCTCGGTCTACATGCTCGCCGACGAAAACCTCAACACCCTGGTGGACTACCGTTACACCCGGCACTTTGATGCCGAGCGTGGTTCCAACGGCGGCAGCACCGACTGCACCGGCAAGAAGGGTGAAGAGCTGGTACTGCGGGTTCCTGTCGGTACTACTGTCATCGACTCGGCCACTCAGGAAGTGATCGGCGACCTGACCAAGGCAGGTCAGAAACTGCTGGTAGCTCATGGTGGCTGGCACGGTCTGGGCAACACCCGTTTCAAATCCAGTACCAACCGCGCTCCGCGTCAAACCACTCCGGGTAAGCCGGGTGAGGCGCGTGACCTGAAGCTGGAAATGAAGGTCCTGGCGGACGTTGGTCTGCTGGGTTTGCCGAATGCTGGCAAAAGTACTTTCATTCGTTCGGTCTCGGCCGCCAAGCCGAAGGTCGCCGACTACCCGTTCACCACGTTGGTGCCGAACCTGGGTGTGGTCAGCGTCGATCGCTGGAAAAGCTTTGTGGTCGCGGATATTCCGGGCCTGATTGAAGGCGCTTCCGATGGTGCGGGCCTGGGGATTCGCTTCCTCAAGCACTTGTCGCGTACCCGCCTGCTGTTGCATCTCGTAGATATGGCGCCGCTGGACGATGCAAGCGCGCCGGATGCTGCGGAAGTGATCGTCAGCGAGCTGACCAAATTCAGCCCGTCCCTGGCTGAGCGTGATCGTTGGTTGGTGCTGAACAAGTGCGACCAGATCCTTGAAGAAGAGCACGATGCTCGCGTCAAGGAGATCGTTGATCGTCTGGAGTGGACTGGTCCTGTTTATGTGATCTCGGCCATCTCCAAGCTCGGTACCGAGCGTCTGTGCCACGACATCATGCGTTACATGGAAGACCGTGCCGATCGCCTGGCGAACGACCCGGCTTACAAGGAAGAATTGGCCGAACTCGATCAGCGTATCGAAGACGAAGCCCGTGCGCAGCTGCAAGCCCTGGATGATCAGCGTGCTCTGCGTCGCAGCGGCGTGAAGTCGGTCCATGACATCGGCGACGATGACTGGGATGAAGAAGATGTGGATGACGAAGACGGTCCGGAAATCATTTACGTGCGTGACTGATTCGTTGCGATAAACTTAAGCGCCGCTCACCAGAGCGGCGTTTTAGTATCTGGAAATCGATCATGGGTCACGAATAACCACGATTAACGTCACGGGCAGCGCTGGGTCGCGCTGTCCTCAAGCTAAGGTTGAAGATGATGCGGAGCAAGGTGACAGGTGCGCAGCGTTGGGTCGTGAAGATCGGCAGCGCTTTGCTGACGGCGGACGGCAAAGGCCTGGATCGCGCGGCAATGAGTGTCTGGGTTGAGCAGATGGTGGCCTTGCATGAGGCGGGTGTCGAGCTGGTGCTGGTGTCCTCCGGGGCGGTGGCGGCCGGCATGAGCCGCCTGGGCTGGAGCGTGCGACCCAGTGCGATGCACGAGCTTCAGGCTGCTGCCGCAATCGGCCAGATGGGCCTGGTGCAGGCGTGGGAGTCGAGCTTTGCCGAACATGGCCGGCACACTGCGCAGATCCTCCTGACGCACGACGACTTGTCCGATCGCAAGCGCTACCTCAATGCCCGCAGTACCTTGCGTGCACTGGTTGAGCTGAAAGTGATTCCGGTCATCAACGAGAACGACACCGTCGTCACCGATGAAATCCGCTTTGGCGACAATGACACGCTTGCGGCGCTGGTGGCCAACCTGGTTGAGGCTGATCTGCTGGTGATCCTCACCGATCGCGACGGCATGTTCGACGCCGATCCGCGTAACAATCCCGATGCCAACCTGATTTACGAGGCCCGCGCCGATGATCCGGCGCTGGATGCGGTGGCGGGTGGCACAGGTGGTGCGTTGGGGCGTGGTGGTATGCAGACCAAATTGCGTGCTGCGCGTCTGGCGGCTCGTTCGGGTGCTCACACCATCATTGTGGGTGGGCGCCTGGAGCGCGTGCTGGATCGCCTGAAAGCGGGCGAGCGCATCGGCACCTTGCTGTCGCCTGAGCGCGGCATGCTGGCGGCGCGCAAGCAGTGGTTGGCCGGCCATCTGCAAACCCGCGGCACGCTGGTGCTGGATGCGGGGGCGGTAACGGCGTTGTCCAAGGGCAACAAGAGTTTGCTGCCGGTGGGCGTCAAGCTGGTTCAAGGCAGCTTCCGTCGTGGCGAGATGGTGGTGTGCGTGGCTCCGGATGGTCGTGAGATCGCCCGAGGCCTGGCGAACTACAGCGCGCTCGAAGCACAAAAAATCATTGGTCAGTCGTCTGAGGCGATTGTCGGTCTGTTGGGTTATATGGCGGAGCCTGAACTGGTTCACCGCGATAACCTGATTCTGGTCTGAAGGAATACCTGAATGCGCGTGGCAAAAGGATTGTTGGGTCTGCTGTTGGCGATGCCGTTGCTGGCTTCAGCCGAAGAGATTGGTCAGGTATCGACAGTGTTCAAATTTGTCGGGCCGAATGACCGTATCGTTGTCGAGGCGTTTGATGATCCTAAGGTTGAGGGCGTGACTTGTTACCTGTCGCGTGCCAAGACCGGAGGAGTGAAGGGTGGTTTGGGGTTGGCAGAAGATCGCGCTGAGGCGTCCATTGCCTGTCGTCAGGTCGGCCCTATCAGCTTCAAGGGGGAGCTCAAGGACGGGGACGAGGTGTTCAAGGAGCGCACGTCGCTAGTGTTCAAGACCATGCAGGTGGTGCGGTTCCTCGATAAGAAGCGCAATACGCTGGTGTACCTGGTCTACAGCGATCGCTTGATCGAAGGCAGTCCACAGAATGCGGTAACGGCTATTCCGATCCTGCCGTGGGCGCACGTCCAGTAATCTGACGAAGATCCAAATTGTAGGAGTGAGCCTGCTCGCGATAGCGGTGGAACAGTCGACATCAGTGTTGAATGTTGCCCCGCTATCGCGAGCAGGCTCACTCCTACATTTTTTTGTGCGGTGTCTGCCAAATCGCAGGCAATAAAAAACCGACCCTGAGGTCGGTTTTTTAACAAGCTTATCGCTTATGCGGCTACAGCAAGGTTCAGAGCCTTGACGTGACCGTTCAGGCGGCTCTTATGGCGAGCAGCCTTGTTCTTGTGGATGATGCCTTTATCGGCCATACGGTCGATAACTGGCACGGCCAGAACGTAAGCAGCTTGAGCTTTTTCAGCGTCTTTTGCGTCAATGGCTTTAACTACATTCTTGATGTAGGTACGAACCATGGAACGCAGGCTGGCGTTGTGGCTGCGACGCTTCTCAGCCTGTTTTGCACGTTTTTTGGCGGAAGGTGTGTTGGCCACCGTCGAGCTCCTCGAAAGACTTTTTAGGAAATAGCAAACAAAATAGGCCGCGAATCATGCCGATGAGTTGTTGTCTTGTCAAGGGCGGTTGAGACGTTCCGCTAAGTGGTAGGTATAAAGAGGCGGGATATTTATTTCCGGCGCTTGACCTGTAAACTCGCGAGCTTTGGCTCTGTGCTGCTGCGGCGCGGAGTATCGCATAAGTAGGCGCTTTGTTCGCCTGCTGTTTATCGACAGGCACAAACTCTTTCAATGAATCTGCTCAAATCGTTGGCCGCCGTCAGCTCTATCACGATGCTTTCCAGGATTCTGGGGTTCGTTCGTGACACGCTCATCGCACGTACTTTTGGCGCAGGGATGGCGACAGACGCCTTCTTTATTGCCTTCAAATTGCCCAATCTGTTGCGGCGTATCTTCGCCGAGGGGGCATTTTCCCAGGCGTTCGTGCCAATTCTCGCGGAATACAAAAGCCAGCAGGGTGAAGAAGCGACGCGAACGTTTATTGCTTACGTCTCCGGCCTGCTGACGCTGGTGCTCGCACTGGTCACTGCGTTGGGCATGATCGCCGCGCCGTGGGTTATCTGGGCGACGGCGCCAGGGTTCACCACTACGCCGGAAAAATTCGAGCTCACATCCAGCCTTTTGCGAGTGACCTTTCCTTACATATTGCTCATCTCCCTGTCATCACTGGCCGGGGCGATCCTCAATACCTACAACCGCTTCTCGGTGCCGGCCTTCGTGCCGACACTGCTCAACGTCAGCATGATTATTTTTGCGGTGTTCCTGACGCCGTACTTCGATCCGCCGGTCATGGCGCTCGGATGGGCAGTTCTGGTGGGTGGTCTGGCGCAGTTGCTATATCAGCTGCCGCACCTGAAAAAGATCGGCATGCTCGTGCTGCCGCGCCTGAATCTGCGCGACACCGGTGTGTGGCGGGTGATGAAACAGATGCTCCCGGCCATTCTCGGCGTGTCCGTGAGCCAGATTTCGCTGATCATCAACACGATCTTCGCCTCGTTCCTGGTCGCAGGCTCCGTTTCCTGGATGTATTACGCCGACCGCCTCATGGAATTGCCATCCGGTGTGTTGGGCGTGGCGTTAGGAACGATTCTGTTGCCAACCCTGGCCAAGACCTATGCCAGCAAGGATCGTCACGAGTATTCGCGGATTCTCGATTGGGGTCTGCGCCTGTGTTTCGTGCTGGTGCTGCCATGCTCGCTGGCGCTGGGTATTCTCGCCGAACCGCTGACGGTCTCGTTGTTCCAGTACGGCGAGTTCAGCGCTTTTGATGCGTCCATGACTCAACGGGCCTTGATTGCGTATTCCGTCGGTTTGCTCGGAATCATCGTGATTAAAGTGTTGGCGCCGGGCTTTTACGCACAACAAAACATCCGGACACCGGTAAAAATCGCGATTTTTACCCTCGTCGTGACGCAGTTGTTCAATCTGGTGCTGATCGGGCCGCTCGCACATGCCGGTCTGGCGTTGGCAATCAGCGCGGGTGCCTGTATCAATGCCGGGCTGCTTTTTTATCAGCTGCGTAAGCAACAGATGTATCAGCCTCAGCCCGGCTGGGGGAAGTTCGGTCTCAAGCTGGTGATTGCCGTGCTGGTGATGTCCGGTGTTTTACTGGCAGGGATGCATTTCATGCCGGCCTGGGCCGAGGGTCACATGCTGGAAAGGTTCCTGCGTCTGGGGGCTTTGGTCGCTGCTGGCGTGATCGCCTATTTCGGTATGCTGTTTTTGATGGGCTTTCGTTTACGCGACTTCAATCGCAAGGCGTTGAGTTGAACGTCACGACGCGATAAACACGGGCGAGTCGGTGTTTTTGTCGGCTCGATCACTTTGGGTTACGGTGTTGCCTGTCGTCGGCCGCCGGGTGTGGTTATAATCGACCACTTTATGAGCAAGAAGCGCGTTATGCAGCTGGTTCGAGGCCTCCACAATCTGCGCCCCCAGCATCGGGGCTGTGTCGCCACTATTGGCAACTTTGACGGTGTTCACCGTGGCCACCAGGCAATCCTGGCGAGGCTCCGTGAGCGTGCGCTCGAGTTGGGCGTGCCCAGCTGCGTGGTCATTTTCGAGCCGCAACCGCGAGAGTTTTTCGCTCCGGACACGGCGCCAGCCCGTCTGGCCCGGCTGCGAGACAAACTGCAGCTGCTGGCCGACGAAGGCGTAGACCGCGTTTTGTGCCTGGCCTTCAACCAACGCCTGAGCAAGCTCAGCGCCAGCGAATTCGTCGATACTATTCTGGTGGATGGCCTGGGCGTTCAGCACCTGGAGGTCGGTGACGACTTCCGTTTCGGCTGTGACCGGGTGGGGGACTTCGATTTCCTGCAACAGGCCGGCGTCATGCAGGGCTTTACCGTAGAAGCGGCGCAAACCGTGGAACTGGACGGTATTCGCGTCAGCAGTACGCAGGTTCGCAATGCCTTGGCCGCTGCTGATTTTGCCTTGGCCGAGCGTCTGCTGGGGCGTCCCTACAGGATTGCCGGCCGGGTATTGCATGGTCAGAAGCTGGCGCGCCAATTGGGTACGCCCACGGCCAACATCCAGCTCAAGCGTCGTCGGGTTCCACTGACCGGTGTTTACCTGGTCAATGTCGATATCGACGGCAAGACCTGGCCTGGCGTCGCCAACATTGGCGTGCGGCCAACGGTTCAGGGCGATGGCAAGGCTCACCTCGAAGTACATCTTTTAGATTTTGCCGGCGATCTGTATGACCGGCGTTTGACGGTGGTTTTCCACCACAAGCTGCGTGAAGAGCAGCGTTTCGCCTCTCTGGAGGCGCTTAAGACGGCGATCAATGCGGATGTCGCCGCCGCCCGTGCCCTGTCGCACCTAGCGCCAATCGCTAATGAAGAGCCTTAAATGACCGACTATAAAGCCACGCTAAACCTTCCGGACACCGCCTTCCCAATGAAGGCCGGCCTGCCTCAGCGCGAACCGCAGATTCTGCAGCGCTGGGACAGCATTGGCCTGTACGGTAAGTTGCGCGAAATTGGCAAGGATCGTCCGAAGTTCGTGCTTCACGACGGTCCTCCGTACGCCAACGGCACGATTCACATCGGTCACGCACTGAACAAGATTCTCAAGGACATGATCATCCGCTCGAAAACCCTGTCGGGTTTCGATGCGCCTTATGTTCCGGGATGGGACTGCCACGGCCTGCCGATCGAGCACAAAGTCGAAGTGACCCACGGCAAGAACCTGGGTGCGGATAAAACCCGCGAACTGTGCCGTGCCTACGCCACCGAGCAGATCGAAGGTCAGAAATCCGAATTCATCCGTCTCGGCGTGTTGGGCGACTTTGCCAATCCGTACAAGACCATGGACTTCAAAAACGAGGCGGGTGAAATCCGTGCCCTGGCGGAAATCGTCAAGGGCGGCTTCGTGTTCAAGGGCTTGAAGCCAGTGAACTGGTGCTTCGACTGCGGCTCGGCTCTTGCCGAAGCTGAAGTCGAGTACGAGAACAAGAAGTCTGCGACCATCGACGTGGCCTTCCCGATTGCCGACGAGGCCCAACTGGCTGCGGCTTTCGGTCTGTCGTCGCTGACCAAGCCCGCTTCGATCGTGATCTGGACCACCACGCCGTGGACCATCCCCGCCAACCAGGCGCTGAACGTACACCCGGATTTCAATTACGCCCTGGTCGACGTCGGCGACAAGCTGCTGGTGCTGGCTGAAGAGCTGGTCGAGTCTTGCCTGGCCCGTTACAGCCTGGAAGGTTCGGTCATCGCGACCACGACCGGTAAAGAGCTGGAACTGATCAACTTCCGTCATCCGTTCTACGATCGCCTGTCGCCCGTATATCTGGCCGACTACGTTGAGCTGGGCGCTGGCACTGGCGTGGTTCACTCCGCCCCGGCTTACGGCGTGGACGACTTCGTGACTTGCAAGAAATACGGCATGGTCAACGATGACATCCTCAATCTGGTGCAGAGCAACGGCGTCTACGTTCCGTCGCTGGAGTTTTTCGGCGGCCAGTTCATCTGGAAAGCCAACCCGGCCATCGTCGACAAGCTGACCGAGGTCGGTGCGCTGCTGCACACCACCATCATCGAACACAGCTACATGCACTGCTGGCGTCACAAGACTCCGCTGATCTATCGCGCCACCGCGCAATGGTTCATCGGCATGGACAAAGAGCCTGCCACTGGCGAAACCCTGCGCAAGCGGGCAATCAAAGCGATCGAAGAGACCAAGTTTGTGCCGGCCTGGGGCCAGGCGCGCCTGCACTCGATGATCGCCAACCGTCCTGACTGGTGCATTTCCCGTCAACGCAACTGGGGCGTGCCGATTCCGTTTTTCCTGAACAAGGAAAGCGGCGAGCTGCACCCACGTACCGTTGAACTGATGGAAGAAGTCGCCAAGCGCGTAGAAGTCGAAGGCATCGAAGCCTGGTTCAAGATGGACGCTGCCGAACTGCTCGGTGACGAAGCGCCGCAGTACGACAAGATCAGTGACACCCTCGATGTCTGGTTCGATTCAGGCACCACGCATTGGCACGTCCTGCGCGGTTCGCATCCGATGGGCCACGAAACCGGCCCGCGTGCCGACCTGTACCTCGAAGGCTCCGACCAGCACCGCGGGTGGTTCCACTCCTCGCTGCTGACCGGTTGCGCAATCGACAATCACGCGCCATACCGCGAACTGCTGACTCACGGCTTCACTGTCGACGAGTCTGGCCGCAAGATGTCCAAGTCTCTGGGTAACGTGATCGCGCCGCAAAAGGTCAATGACACCCTGGGCGCCGACATCATGCGTCTGTGGGTGGCTTCCACCGATTACTCGGGTGAAATGGCGGTTTCCGAGCAGATTCTGCAGCGCAGCGCGGACGCTTACCGGCGTATCCGTAACACCGCTCGCTTCCTGCTTTCCAACCTGACCGGTTTCAACCCGGCCACCGATATCCTGCCGGCCGAAGAAATGCTGGCACTGGATCGTTGGGCCGTGGACCGTACCTTGCTGCTGCAGCGCGAGCTGCAAGAGCACTATGGCGAATACCGCTTCTGGAACGTCTACTCCAAGATCCATAACTTCTGCGTGCAGGAGCTGGGCGGTTTTTACCTCGACATCATCAAGGACCGTCAGTACACCACTGGCGCCAACAGCAAGGCTCGCCGTTCAGCGCAAACCGCGCTGTACCACATCTCCGAAGCGCTGGTGCGCTGGATCGCGCCGATCCTGGCGTTCACCGCTGATGAACTGTGGGAATACCTGCCGGGCGAGCGTAACGAATCGGTGATGCTCAACACCTGGTACGAAGGCCTGACCGAGTTGCCGGAAAATGTTGAATTGGGCCGCGCCTATTGGGAGCGGATCATGGCGGTGAAGGTAGCGGTCAACAAGGAAATGGAAATCCAGCGCGCGGCCAAGGCTGTCGGTGGCAACCTGCAAGCCGAAGTCACGCTGTTTGCCGAAGAGGCGTTGAGCGCCGACCTGGCCAAGCTGAGCAACGAACTGCGCTTTGTGCTGATCACCTCGACCGCCAGCGTTGCACCTTTCGTGCAGGCACCGGCCGACGCGGTGGTCACCGAAGTCAGCGGTCTGAAGCTTAAAGTGGTCAAGTCGAGCTTCGCCAAGTGCGCCCGTTGCTGGCACTGCCGTGAAGACGTTGGCGTGAACCCGGAGCATCCGGAAATCTGCGGTCGTTGTGTCGACAACATCAGCGGCGCTGGCGAGGTTCGCCACTATGCCTAATGGCGTTGGTCGTTTCGGACGACTGAGCTGGCTCTGGTTGAGCTTGCTGGTTCTGGTCATTGACCAGGCCAGCAAGTTCTACTTCGAAGGCTCGCTGAGCATGTACCAGCAAATCGTGGTGATCCCCGATTACTTCAGCTGGACCCTGGCCTACAACACGGGCGCTGCGTTCAGCTTCCTGGCCGACAGCTCCGGCTGGCAGCGCTGGCTGTTTGCGTTGATCGCGATTGTGGTCAGTGCCGTGCTGGTGGTCTGGCTCAAGCGGCTGGGGCGCAACGAAACCTGGCTGGCGGTTGCGCTGGCCCTGGTGCTCGGTGGCGCGCTGGGCAATCTGTATGACCGCATTGCCTTGGGCCATGTGATCGATTTCATCCTGGTGCATTGGCAGAACCGCTGGTATTTCCCGGCGTTCAACTTTGCCGACAGTGCTATTACTGTCGGTGCCGTGATGCTTGCACTGGATATGTTCAAAAGTAAAAAGACCGGAGAAGCCGTTCATGACTGAACACGTATTGGCTGAGCAACGCATCCGCCAGAACACGGAAGTCACCTTGCACTTCGCACTGCGCCTGGAGAACGGCGACACTGTCGACAGCACCTTCGACAAAGCCCCGGCGACCTTCAAGGTCGGTGATGGCAACCTGTTGCCAGGGTTCGAAGCAGCACTGTTTGGCTTCAAGGCGGGCGACAAGCGTACGCTGGCGATTGCGCCGGAAAACGCGTTTGGCCAGCCCAACCCGCAGAATGTGCAGATCATCCCGCGCTCGCAGTTCCAGGGCATGGACCTGTCTCCGGGCTTGTTGGTGATCTTTAACGATGCGGCGAATACCGAGTTGCCGGGCGTGGTGAAAGAGTTCGATGATGAGCAGGTGACCATCGACTTCAATCATCCGTTGGCTGGCAAGACATTGACGTTTGACGTTGAGATCATCAGCGTCACATCGCTGTAAATTGTGGTAACAAGCCTTTGTGGCGAGTGGATTTATCCCCGTTCGATAGCGAAGCAATCGTAAATAAGGCACCCCGTTCTCATTCAAGACCGTGGTGGTTGGGTTTAGGGTCGCTTCGCACCCTAACGGGGCGGTGCGACGTTTCGCTAAATCCCCTCGCCACAGCAGGCTTGTTCCCACAGTAGATTTTTCACTGTTTTCGCTATTTCTTGCGCGCAAGACACGAGGCACAGCATGCAAATCAAACTCGCCAATCCCCGTGGCTTCTGCGCCGGTGTGGACCGGGCGATCGAAATCGTCAACCGCGCCCTGGAAGTTTTCGGGCCGCCGATCTATGTGCGCCACGAAGTGGTGCATAACAAATTCGTCGTTGAAGACCTGCGGGCTCGCGGGGCAATCTTCGTCGAAGAACTGGATCAGGTGCCGGATGACGTCATCGTGATCTTCAGTGCCCACGGCGTCTCCCAGGCGGTCCGTACCGAAGCCGCTGGCCGCGGCCTGAAGGTGTTCGACGCAACGTGCCCGCTGGTGACCAAGGTGCACATCGAAGTCGCGCGCTACAGCCGTGACGGGCGCGAATGCATCCTCATCGGCCACGCCGGTCACCCGGAAGTCGAAGGCACCATGGGTCAGTACGATGGCAGCAATGGTGGTGCGATCTACCTGGTCGAAGACGAAAAAGATGTCGCCGCGCTGCAAGTGAGCAATCCTGAAAGGCTCGCGTTCGTGACCCAGACCACGCTCTCCATGGACGATACCAGTCGTGTCATTGACGCTCTGCGTGCGCGTTTCCCGGCGATCGGTGGTCCACGCAAGGACGACATCTGCTACGCCACGCAAAACCGGCAGGACGCGGTCAAGCAATTGGCTGATGAATGTGACGTGGTGTTGGTAGTCGGCAGCCCTAACAGCTCCAACTCCAATCGCCTGCGTGAACTGGCTGAACGCATGGCGACTCCGGCCTACTTGATCGACGGCGCCGAAGACCTGCAAAAGAGCTGGTTCGACGGTGTCGAGCGGATCGGCATTACTGCCGGCGCCTCCGCACCGGAAGTACTGGTGCGTGGTGTGATCCAGCAGTTGCAGGCGTGGGGTGCTACCGGTGCCGATGAATTGGCCGGGCGCGAGGAAAACATCACGTTCTCCATGCCCAAGGAATTACGCGTCCGTTCCCTTCTCTGAATTTTCTCCTCCCACGCATAACGTCTGTGCAGTTTTATCACTGCGCAGGCTGACGCGGCCGTTGGAAGCCAGCACCACCTGGTGTTGGCTTACCGGCTCGCTGATTGCACACACATGTAATGTTCCATTTTGAAATCCTCTACTTGCTGGTCTGCCAAGACCGGTGAATCGTATGGATGTCGTAACATGCGTGTTGCCGACAATCGGCGCGCCAATGCCACTTTGACGCTCGATCAACACCGGATTGTCGCTGTCCTCATACCCCTTGCCGCTGACATCCACAATGATTCGCCACCCCTGGCTCCAATCGCCATTGATGCCGTGAATCATCACTGTCTGATTGCGCGTGATCGCCTCGCTTCGCGCGCTGCGTACACCGGCGACCAAACTCTTCGCCGCTTCTTCGCGTTGGTTCGATTCGGTAAGTGCTGCGAACGCCGGACTGACCAGCGACAGAACAATCCCGGCAATCGTCAGTCCCATAAGCAGTTCGATCAGGCTGAAACCTTGCTGGCGCATGACATCTCCCTCCCTGGAGTGTGGTGACACGCACATTCGAGCGCGACTAATGGCAAAACAACCCTACATCTGCCGGCTGAATGCTCTAGCGTGTAACAGCAGGTATAGCCGACGGCAACGGAGGGCATCGATGGATCATCGTACAAAAGGTTTCACGCTGATCGAGTTGTTGGTCGCGCTCGCCATCTTTCTGATCCTGATCACGCTGGCGGTACCGGCGTTCACCAGTTCGGTTCAAGGGACCAAGGCTGATACCGAGATCGGTGACCTGCGACGCGCTTTGAATTTCGCGCGACTGGAGGCGATCGACCGGGGCATCACCACACGGGTTCGTCCGACGGCGGGTGGTAGTGTCTGGACCGGTGAATTGACGGTGTACGACGGTATTGGCACGCCCGCCAATGTATTGCGGGTTGTTCCCGCAATGAGCAGCGGCGCGACTCTGACGCTACCCTCAGGAGTGACCGCCATCGATTTCAACAACCTGGGCGGGTTGTCGGCACCTTCCACTGCGGTGGCGATCAGCTATGCGCTGGGCGCGCAAAGCAGGACACTGAATGTGTGTTTGAACGGACGAATCATATTGAGCGGAAATTGCGGATGAGGGGATGGAGCAAACGCGCACAGGAAGGCACGACGCTGATTGAAGTCCTGGTTGCGATGTTGATTCTGGCTGTGGGCCTGTTGGGGGCGGCGGCCATTCAACTCAATGCGTTGAAGTACACCGACAGCTCGCGGATGACCAGTCAGGCCAGTTTTATTGCCTACGACATGATGGATCGAATTCGCGCCAACTCGGCAGCCGATTACACGGTCACGCCACCCACCTCGGCCAACCTGAGCGTCGCCCGGGATCAGGATCTTTACGATTTCACCACCAACATCGCCAGCGCCCTTGGCGCCACCGCCACAGGCAGCGTCGCCCTTAATCAGCGGGTATACACCATCACAATTACCTGGGATGACTCCCGAGCCGCCAACACCGCCAATGCCCGTCGCAGTTTTGTATTGACCAGTCGTGCGACCGTCGACCCGGTGTCTACACCATGACCCGGCGCGACAGCGGTTTCGGCCTGGTCGAACTATTGATCGCCACGGCGTTGAGTCTGATCGTGGTGCTGGGCGTCGCGCAGATTTTTATCGCTGCCAAAAATACCTATGTCACCCAGAACAGCGCGGCCAACATGCAGGAAGATGCACGCTTCGTGCTGAGCAAGATGATTCAAGAGATTCGCATGGTGGGCATGTTCGGTTGTTTGGGGGCTATTACCGAGGCTGTTCCGGGCAGCGACTTTAACACCCATCAAATCACGCCCATCAGTTGGGACAACGCCAACCTTAAACTCACGCTCGTGACCGCTGATGTTGGGGGGAGCGGGGGGACGCCGACCTGGACTGTGATTTCCGACTGCCGAAGTACCGCGACGGCCTACCCCCAGACCAGGGCACCTGCCTCAGGGCAGCTGGCGTTTCCGATTCGACGATTGATCTATAGCCTGAAAAATGGACAGCTGACGATGGGGGCGGGAATTGGTTCGCCGACTCAGTATGTGCTCGTGGATAACGTCAGCGCGTTCAATGTGAGCTTTGGCCTCGCCAGTTCTGCCACGGAGGCTGCTGCCTCCAGTTACAGCAGTAATCCTTCAGACCCCGCGCGAATCCGCAGCGTGCGACTGACGTTGACGCTCACGGACCCCGACAAGCGGGTACGCGATCAAACCTTCAACGTGGTTGCCGCCTTGCGCAACCGCTTGCCATGAGAGGAGGGCCGATGAGTTTTTCTGCAGTCACCCCTCACTCCCAGCGCGGCATGGCGCTACTGATTAGCCTGGTATTCCTGTTGTTGTTAACACTTATCGGTATTTCCTCGATGCAGAACGCCACCCTGCAGGAAAAAATGGCGACCAGCGTGTCCTTGCGCAATCAATCGTTCCAGAATGCCGAAGCGGCATTGCGCATCGGCGAAAGTGCCGTGCAGCTGGACACTTATTCATTGGCGGTTTGCAGTGGAACCGTCCCATGCGCACCACCCGCGGAGTCATCAACCATTAACGGCGCCGGGTTCAATGCGACCTCCGGTGTCACCTGGGTCGCGGCCGGCAGCGGCTTCTATGGCGTACAGAACCTTGGCACCACCTTGAATGCCGTGAATGTGCCGAGCAACACCTCGGCGACGTTGTACCGGGTCACGGCAGTGGCCGTGGTGGGCAACAACGTTCGCAGTGTCGTGGAGAGCATCTATGCGAAGTACTGAGAGGCGCGCCGGGTGGTGGCGAATACTGTGCGGCGCGCTGCTGGGTTTGTATCTCTCGGCACCGGCCTATGCGTTTACGCCTTCCGACTCACCGTTGTTGAGTGCGGCGGCCGTGGCGCCGAATGTGATGCTGCTGATCGACGACTCAGGCAGCATGAACAACATCATTTACGCTGCTGCCTTCGACCCGACGGCGAACTGGACACCGGCCCGCGAGTGCAACGTATTCCTGGGTTTATGCTTGAGTTCGTCCGCGATTACGGGGGATTCGATCTTTCTCTCGAGCCTGGCCACGTCAGGCTGTTCAAGCGGCTATAACGCTTTTTATAACAACTCACTGGCGCCCCTGTGCATCAAGTTGCCTGACCCGGCGGGGAACGGCGATACACGGTATTCGGGGGACTACATTTCCTACGTGGTCGGGTTGGCGAATGGGCAGAAAACCGACTTTTCAACCGCCAGTTCCCCCATTCCCATCGACTCGCGCATCAGTGTTGCGCGAAATGTATCAACCGCTTTGGTCAGGGCGAATCGCACGCTGCGCATCGGGCTTGCCACCTTCAATGCGGTCAACAGCAACAACCGCGGCAATGGTGGTTACATCGCCGTCCCCATCGACGATCTGACGACAGATGCAAAATTCAAGACGCTGACCGATTCAATCGCGGCCTTGGGTGCCGTGGCGAACACGCCACTGGCAGAAACCTACTACGAAGTCACCCGTTACATGCGCGGTTTGGCTCCGTACTACAACACCACGCCCAGCCTGTACACGAGCCCGATCCAGTATCGCTGCCAGAAAAACTATGGGGTGGTGATCACCGATGGATTGCCAACCTACGACCGCACTTTTCCCACAAATGACCCTCAAGCCATTGCCCAAGGCGGCCCCCGACTGCCGAACTGGGACGGCATCAACAACGATGGCGATAACCCGCTGGGCGGCGACGACGAAGGTGATTCGCTGTTTCTGGATGACATCGCCAAGTTTGCCTTCGACATCGACATGCGCTCGACCGGTGTCGATCTGGCGAAAAAAAGCTGGGACGCGACGGACTTTCCCAAGCAGAACATGAACACCTACACCGTGGGCTTCACCACCGCCAATCAGATGCTGGAGGATGCCGCGAAGTACGGTCAGGGCAAGTATTACCTGGCAACCGACAGTACTGGCCTGACCACCGCGCTGTCATCGGCGTTGAGCGACATTACCTCCAAGGCGGGTTCAGGGGGCAGCGGCACCACCAGCAGCGCGATCGTCGGGTCGGGTTCCTCGTACTACCAGACCAGCTACGACCCCAAAGACTGGCGCGGCACAATCAAAGCGTTCGGCTTCACTTCGGCAGGCGCGGTGGATACCTCTTCGGTGCTCTGGACCACGGACAAGGCCATTGTCCCCGGCGCAACGGCACCCACTTACCAGTCCTGGAACTCCCTTAACAATACGCCCGTGACATTGGCGTTCACGAATTTCTCTCCCGCGCAGCAAACAGTCCTCAACCAGGGACTGCCCACCAACATAGGCGGCGGCGATCTGGTGGAGTGGAGCAAGGGGACGAACAAAGCAGGGTTGAGGGTACGAAGCGTTTTGCTCGGCGACGTCATCAATTCGCCACTGGTACTCGCTTCGCCCTCGGAGAAAACCGCCTCGGATTTATCGGGTAATTCGAGCTACACCACCTATCTGGCCAAGAAGGCCCAGAATATGACTACCAGTCTGGTGGTGAACGGCAACGATGGTTTTGTCAGCGTCATCAATGCAAACAATGGCGCCCGACGTTATGCCTACATGCCCTCCAGTGTGTTGCCATCGCTGCGTAACATTGCCGATGTCGCTTACATCAATGGCGTCAGCCACAAATTCCTGGTGGACGGTCAGGTAGGTGTGTTCGACGCCCAACTCGACAGTGACTGGAAAACCCTGGCGCTGGGCGGAACAGGTGCCGGTGGCCGGACGTATTACGCGTTGCAGTTATTTGATGCTTCGCCCAACAACCAGCCCAAGGCTTTGTGGGAGATCAGCGCGCCGGCCACGGCAAGCCCGTCGAATGCTTTCAACGATCTGGGTTACGCCTACGCCCGTCCCGAGGTAGCACGCCTTGATGATGGTCGCTGGGCGGCGTTTATCTCAAACGGTTATGGCAGCAATTCGGGTGTGGCGGCGTTGTACGTCGTCGATATCCGCAACGGCTCGCTGATCAGGAAGATCGTGGTCGACAGTACCGAAACCACGAACGGCCTGTCCTCGGTGAAGCTCAAGGTCAACTCCCAGAACGTGGTGCAGGCGGCTTATGGTGGCGACCTGAAAGGACGGCTGTGGAAGTTTGATTTGAGCAGTACAAGTCCCGATGCATGGGGCGTGGCGTTCTCCGGTAAACCGTTATTTACCACCGCCGGGGGCGCCACCCAACCGATCACTGCACAGCCGTTGCTCGCGGACAATTCCCAGGGCGGCAAAGTGGTATTTTTCGGCACCGGAAAATTCAACGAAACCGCCGATAAAACCAATAAGGACCTGCAGGCGTTTTATGCGGTGTGGGACGCAGATGGCGGCTCCGGGCAGATCACCACCGCGAGCCTGCAGGCTCAATCTGTCACGGGTGTGTTCTCGGGAAGTTCGGGGCAGTTCATCACCACCAGCCAGAACGACGTGACCTATCCGGCGGAGAAGGGCTGGTATTTGCCGTTGGTCTATAACAGTGCCCTGACCGGTGAACGGGTGATCAATCAGGCCGCTTTGGTGTTGGGGCGGATCGTCTTTACCACGGCCAGTGTCGACACCACCGACCCTTGCGCCAGTTTTGGCACGGGCAAACTGGTCGAACTCGATGCGTTCAGCGGTAAGATGCTCAACTACGCGGTACTCGACACCAACGGTGACGGGTTGGTTGACGGCACGGACACGATTTCCAGCGGCGTGATCTTCACGGGCGGAATGCCGGTGCTCAACGCCATCGTCAACGGCGGCGCCCGCAAGATCGTGAACGACTCCAGCGGAACCCCAACGACGCTGGTGGAAAAGGCCGGCGGCGGCAGCCGTCGCATCATGTGGCGACAAATACAGTAAGTGAGAGTTGAGGCATGCGCAGATCCAACCGAGGTTTTACCCTGATCGAAATCATGATCGTGATTGCGATCATCGGGATCGTCATCACCATTGGCTACCCGAGCCTGACCGAATACGTGAAAAAGGGGCGCCGAACTGAAGTGGCGGGGTTGCTTTCGGAGCAGGCGCAGATACTCGAGCGGTTCTACTCGAATTCGAAAACCAGTGTCTACACCGGTGCCACAGGGCTGAGCGCCGGCAATGACTTCTACACCATCATTCCGACGCTGACCGATCAGACCTTCCTGCTAACGGCTGTGCGCAAGGCTGGCACCGCCATGGCGGGTGACAAGTGCGGGGACTTCACCATCACTAATACCGGCATCAGGAGCATGGTGAACGCGACAGCCGGACTGACCACCAAGGACTGCTGGGGTCGCTGAATTACGTTTTGGGCGCTCTTTGCGCCCTCTGTCTATCTAACGGTTGGATCAGAACATGACCAGGCAACAGCAAGTAGTGATTGTCGGCGGCGGTGTGATTGGCTTGCTGACAGCGTTCAATCTCGCGTCCGAAGTGCAAAGCGTGGTGCTGCTGGATCGCTCGAATGTTGGCCAGGAGTCCTCCTGGGCGGGCGGCGGGATTGTGTCGCCGCTCTATCCATGGCGATACAGCCCGGCCGTCACCGCGCTGGCGCACTGGTCACAGGATTTCTATCCACAGCTGGGTAAGCGATTGCATGCCGCGACCGGCGTCGATCCCGAAGTGCATGTCACCGGGCTGTATTGGCTGGATCTGGACGATGAAGCGCAAGCGCTGGCCTGGGCGCTGCGGGAAAACCGTCCGTTGCGGGCCGTGGATATCTCCGCGGCTCATGACGCGGTGCCGGTGCTGGGTGCCGGTTTTTCGCGAGCGATCTACATGGCTGATGTCGCCAACGTACGTAATCCGCGGCTGGTGAAGTCCCTGAAGGCGGCGTTACTGGCACTGCCGAACGTCACGATTCACGAGCAGTGCGAGGTCGACGGGTTTATCCGCGAAGGTGATCAAGTGGTGGGTGTGCAAACGTCCACGGGTGCCATTCGTGCCGACCAGGTTGTGCTGACCGCAGGTGCGTGGAGTGGGGACTTGCTGAAAAGCCTGGGTCTGGATTTGCCGGTTGAACCGGTGAAAGGGCAGATGATTCTTTACAAGTGCGCAGCGGATTTCCTGCCGAGCATGGTGCTGGCCAAAGGGCGCTATGCAATTCCACGGCGCGACGGGCACATCTTGATTGGCAGTACGCTCGAACACGAAGGCTACGACAAGACGCCGACCGAAGTGGCTCTGGAGAGCCTGAAGTCCTCGGCGGTGGAATTGATTCCGGCGTTGGCGGATGCCGAGGTGGTAGGGCATTGGGCCGGGTTGCGTCCGGGGTCGCCGGAGGGGATTCCCTATATCGGCCCGGTGCCTGGATTTGAAGGGCTCTGGCTCAATTGCGGGCATTATCGAAACGGGTTGGTGTTGGCGCCTGCGTCGTGCCAGTTGTTTGCGGATGTGATGCTTGGGCGTGAGCCGATTATTGATCCTGCGCCTTATGCGCCGACAGGCCGGATTTGACAGAAAAGCAAAAGATCGCAGCCTGCGGCAGCTCCTACAGAGGAATGCACTCTCCAGTAGGCGCTGCCGAAGGCTGCGATCTTTTTTGGCGTTAATCCAATCCCAGTTTCTTGAGCCGATAACGCATCGACCTGAATGAAAGATTCAACCGCTGAGCCGCTGCGGTGCGGTTCCAGCGGGTTTCCTCCAGAGCCTGGAGAATCAGTTTTCGTTCAACGTTTTCCAGATAATCTTCTAGGTTGTCGATCTGTGTCAGGTCTGGCACATCTCCCTCTGCGTTGCAGTTGCCATCAACCAGCCGCAGGTCGCTCGCCTCAATCTGCTTGTTCTCACACAACGTATGAGCGCGCTCAAGGACGTTTTCCAACTCCCGTACGTTGCCTGGGAAACGATAGCTTTTCAGCGCATCCAGAGCCTGGGGGTGAAGTTTTGTGACGGGTTCGCCGCTGTCCGCTGCCAGACGCTTGAGTACATGGCTGGCGAGCAGTTCGATGTCGTCGCGACGTTCCCGCAAGGATGGAACCCGCAGTTCGATCACGTTGAGCCGATAGTACAAATCCTGACGAAAGCGTTCAGCGGCGACTTCAGCGTCGAGGTCTTTATGCGTCGCGCAGAGAATGCGGACATCAACGACGGTTTCCTGTTGACCGCCGACACTGCGCACGGCTTTTTCCTGAATGGCGCGCAGCAGTTTGACTTGCATCGCCAAAGGCAAGTCAGCGACTTCATCGAGGAATAAGGTGCCACCATGAGCGGCCTGGAACAGCCCTGGCTTGTCCTCGACGGCGCCGCTGAAGCTGCCTTTGCGGTGCCCAAAAAACTCGCTTTCCATCAACTCCGATGGAATCGCGCCGCAGTTCACCGGGATAAACGGTTGAGTGGTACGCGGGCCCTGTTCATGGATCAGGCGTGCGACCAGTTCCTTGCCACTTCCTGATTCGCCGCTGATGTAGACCGGCGCCTGGCTGCGAGCCAGTTTGTCGATGTGTTTACGCAGGTTGCGCATGGGCAATGAATCACCCAGCAGCCGACGTTCGATTGACGTGCTGGCGCCACCGGGCACAGGCAGGCGCAGTGCGCTGCTCACCAGCTCCCGCAAGCGGGTCAGGTCGACCGGTTTGGTCAGAAAGTCGAACGCGCCAGCCTTGAGGGCGTTGATCGCCGTTTCCAGGTTGCCGTAGGCCGTGATCATCGCCACTGGTACTTGCGGGTAGCGCTGCTGGATGAACTGCACCAGTTCGAGTCCGGTACCGTCAGGCAGGCGCATGTCGGTCAGGCACAGATCAAACTTCTCCCGAGCCAACAGCGCCTGGGCTTCGCCGAGGTCGCGAGCGCTGAACGTATCGAGCTTCATTCGGCCGAGCGTGATTTCGAGGAGTTCGCGTATGTCGGGTTCGTCATCGACGATCAGGATTTTTTGCAGTGGGCTCATGTTCAACTTTGTTTCCGTCCGTGAGCAAAGGTGATGCGAAAGCAGCCGCCGCCTTGGCGTGGTTGGAAGTCTAGGCGGGCTTGATTGCTTTCGCACAACTCACGGGACAGATAAAGCCCAAGACCTGTGCCTTGGTTGCTGGTGGTAAAGAATGGTTCGAACAAATGGGCTTGGGATTGCGCAGTCACACCAGAGCCGTCGTCCCGCACTTCGAGCATTGGCAGCTGGCTTTGCGGGTCTACGAACAATGCCAGCCAGACCTGTGCCTGATCATGGATCTGGGCGCTGTGGCGCCAGGCGTTGCGTAACAGATTGTCGAGAATTTGGGTCAGTTGGTTCGGGTCCATCAGGGTCTTGAAGTCTCCCGGACCGATGTTCAGATGAATCTTCTGCTTCTCGGTAGCGCTTTCGCGGACGTCACTGACGAACTGTTCCAGCCACGGCTTCAAATCAAGTCGTTGCGGTAAGGTTTGCTGGCGCCGAGACAGTTGTAGAACGTTTTCGATAACCCGATTCATCCGCTGGGAATGGTCTTGAATGATCTGGGTCAGACGCCGATCCGCGCTGTTCAGTTCCTCGGATTCCTGTAATAGCTGGGCGGCATGACTAATGGCGCCCAGTGGATTACGGATTTCGTGGGAAATGCTGGCGGTCAGTCGACCCAAGGCGACGAGTTTGAGCTGCTGAGCCTGTTGGGCAATCTGGGCCAGGTCTTCAAGAAAAATGAGTGTCTGCTGGCTTGGACTGTTATCCAGCGCAATGAAGCTCGGTTGCAGCTCCAGTCCGTTACTGACGACTTTCAGGCTTTGGGGGCGCAGCGTCGGGTTGTTTTGCCACAGTTGCAGGCGTTCGACGAGGAGGGGGAAGACGTCTTCGATCAGAAGGCCTTCAAGTGTTTCCTGGCCTAGCAAGGTCAGAGCGCTGATGTTCGCCAGTTGAATGCGCTGCACGTCGTCAAGGACAAGGATGCCGGTTCGCATGCGTTGCAGGATCAGCGCATTGAGGGCTTCAAGGCCGACGACTTCGTTCGCCCGCTGATGGGCCAGGCTTTCACTGACTTCCAGACGTCGGATAAGGCCTTGCACCAGCAATGCCACTGCAAAGCACAGGGCGCCGACCGTACCGACCTGTAAATAATCGTTAGGGCTGGCGGGGCGACTGAAGCTCAGCAGGAAACTCGAGCTTACGATGCCAATCGCGCCGATGGCGGCGATCAACAGTCCGATGCGTCGGCGCAACAAGGTGTTGCTGATGGCGACCGAGACGATCAGTAGATTACCGATCGCGCTGGCGACGCCGCCGGCGGCATAGAACAGCCCGCACAGCAACACGACGTCGACCAGCGCCAGGGTGAACAGCTGGGCTGGACGGCGGGTGTTCTCGAGAAACACCACCAACAGAATATTCAGCACCAGGTACAGCCAGCTGCCGTTGCTCAGCAGGTCGCCATTGGCACGTGAAAGCAACTGACCGTCCATGTTGCTGGAGATCAGCAGCACCAGAATGATGCCAACGCTTAAACGGTAGAGATGATAGAGGCGCAGCAGTCGCTGGGCTTGTTTGTTGCCGGGACTGGACGTCTCAGCGATCACTGGTGCCCGGGCCTTGCTCAAGGTGAGCCTGGCTGCAATACCACTGCTGCTGAAGGTTCAGCGCTCGGTCACGGGGCAGGTGCACGCCGCAGTGAGCGCAGCGCACCATGGGTGCCGCTTCCAGCTCGGCAGATGACTTTGGCGCGGAAGCCTGTCCCTTGAACTTGCGCCAGAACCATATGGCGGCGGCAATCAGGGCGATCCAGAACAGTAAACGAAGCATGGTCAGCTGCTATTTGATTGATGATTCGGCAGTTTAGCCAAGGACGGGGCAGGCGCACAGCGGATTAACTCGCCGTAATCATCAGGCAATAAAAAGGGAGACTCTGGAGTCTCCCTTTTCGCGCAACGTTGAAGCGTTAGTCGAACACGCCAAACGTCATGTAGCTGAACCAGGAACGGTCGTCATTATTGCCTTCGGACTCTTGTTCCTCTTCTTCGATTACGTCGCCGTTTTCATCGCGCGGCTTGAGATCGTTAGGGATCGCATCCTTGGCATCCTGGAATTGCTTCTGCACGTCCTGATTGGCGCGAGTTTCACCCGGCGGCAGTGGCGGACGGGATTCGATCAGGCCCAATGTGGCCTTGCTCAACCACGAACGGTTGTCGGCTTCGGCAACCGAAGGCTTGAACTGACCGTCTTCGAGGCTTGGATGGTTCGGGTAGTTGAGCTTCAGGGTTTCGAGACTGGTGCTGGCCAGTTCGTCCAGGTGCAGACGCTGGTAGGCCTCGACCATCACCGCCAGACCGTCGCCAACCGATGGGGTTTCCTGGAAGTTTTCCACTACATAACGGCCACGGTTCGCAGCGGCAACGTAGGCCTGACGAGTCAGGTAATAGTCGGCGACGTGGATCTCATAGGCCGCCAACAGGTTGCGCAGGTAAATCATGCGCTGCTTGGCGTCAGGCGAGTAACGGCTGTTCGGGAAGCGGCTGGTCAGCTGGGCGAACTCGTTATAGGAGTCGCGAGCAGCGCCCGGGTCACGCTTGGTCATGTCCAGCGGCAGGAAACGCGACAGCAGGCCGACGTCCTGGTCGAAAGACGTCAGACCCTTCAGGTAATAAGCGTAATCCACGTTCGGATGCTGTGGGTGCAGGCGAATGAAACGCTCGGCAGCCGATTTCGCAGCCTCAGGCTCGGTGTTTTTGTAGTTGGCGTAAATGAGCTCGAGTTGAGCCTGATCGGCGTAGCGACCGAACGGATAGCGCGATTCCAGGGCCTTCAGCTTGGCTGTGGCCGCGGTGTAGTTATCGTTATCCAGATCGTGCTGAGCCTGCTGGTACAGCTCGACCTCGCTCAGGTTTTCGTCTACGACTTCCTTCGATGAGCAAGCAGCGGTCAATGCGAGGATGGCGATCAGCAGCAGGTGTTTCACTTGCATGGCGGCTTGCGTCCCTATGACGGCCGCTGTCTTGGGCGAGGCCGTCCTGTTATGATGAGCGCCCCGTTGAAAAGCCTCGGGGCAAAAGACGCCGTATTTAACCACAAGCGCGCAGCCGAAACCAAAGGCTGTGCCGACGCCTAGTCTGAGCATGTCCGATAAAATTGAACTTCGCGCAGAGGTGCCGTCCGAATTGGGCGGCCAACGCCTCGATCAAGTCGCCGCACAATTATTCGCTGAGCACTCGCGCTCGCGCCTTTCCGCCTGGATCAAAGACGGCCGCCTGACTGTGGATGGGGCGGTAATACGCCCGCGAGACATCGTTCACGGTGGCGCCATTCTTGAGTTGACTGCCGAGCAGGAAGCTCAGGGCGAATGGATCGCTCAAGACATCGAACTGGACATCGTCTATGAAGATGACGACATCCTGGTGATCAACAAGCCTGCGGGCCTGGTGGTGCATCCGGCTGCCGGTCATGCCGATGGCACCTTGCTCAACGCCTTGCTGCACCATGTACCGGACATTATCAATGTGCCCCGCGCCGGTATCGTGCATCGCCTGGACAAGGACACCACCGGTCTGATGGTGGTGGCCAAGACCATTCAAGCGCAGACACAACTTGTCACTCAGTTGCAGAGCCGCAGCGTAAGCCGGATCTACGAGTGCATCGTGATTGGTGTGGTGACCGCTGGCGGCAAGATCAACGCCCCGATCGGTCGTCACGGCCAGCAGCGCCAGCGCATGGCCGTGATGGAAGGTGGCAAGCAAGCCGTCAGCCACTACCGCGTGCTTGAGCGTTTCCGCTCCCATACTCACGTGCGGGTAAAGCTGGAAACCGGTCGTACGCACCAGATTCGTGTGCACATGGCGCACATCAACTACCCGTTGGTCGGAGATCCTGCCTACGGCGGTCGTTTCCGCATTCCGCCGGCAGCCAGTGTGACCATGGTCGAATCGTTGAAGGCGTTCCCGCGCCAGGCATTGCACGCGCGATTCCTGGAACTGGATCACCCGACGACCGGTAAGCGCATGAGCTGGGAATCGCCATTGCCGGACGATTTCGTCTGGTTGCTGACCCTGCTCAAGCAAGACCGTGAGGCGTTCATCGGATGAGTGACTGGCTGATTCCCGACTGGCCTGCGCCTGCCGGGGTAAAAGCCTGTGTTACCACCCGTTCGGGCGGCGTCAGTCTGGCGCCGTTCGACAGCCTCAACCTCGGTGATCATGTCGATGACAGTCCTGAAGCTGTTGCCGAAAATCGCCGACGCCTAACCGATTGTTTCTCTATTCAACCTGCCTGGTTACAGCAAGTTCATGGCATTGCCGTGGCTCATGCTGATCCGGGCGTGGTAGCCACGGCCGACGCGAGCTGGACGGCAACCCCGGGTATCGCCTGCGCGGCGATGACGGCGGACTGCCTGCCTGTGCTGTTCTGTGATCGTGCCGGCACTCGCGTCGCGGCAGCTCATGCCGGTTGGCGCGGGTTGGCGGCGGGTGTGCTCGAAGCAACTCTCGATACCCTGGCGTTGCCATCAGCAGAAGTGCTGGTCTGGTTCGGACCGGCCATTGGCCCACAGGCCTTTGAAGTCGGCCCCGAAGTCCGTGAAACCTTCATCCAGCAGTTACCCGAAACCGAGAAAGCCTTTGTCGCCAGCCAAAACGTCGGCAAGTACATGGCCGACATCTATGAGCTGGCACGCCTGCGTCTGGCGGCTCGCGGAGTAACCGCTGTCTATGGTGGTGATTTCTGCACGGTCACCGATCCACGCTTCTTTTCTTACCGCCGTTCATCCCGTACCGGCCGGTTTGCCTCCCTTATCTGGCTTGAACGCTAGACTTCCCTGACCTGCATCAACTGATCAACGCTTGAAACTCCCAGAATCGACCGCATCTATAACGGTATCTGGCAGGTTTCTTCATTCAGGATGTTTTATAGGTCCGGCCTGCTCAAAAGGAAGGTGACTTATGCGTATCGACCGTTTAACAAGCAAATTACAGTTAGCACTATCCGACGCCCAATCGCTGGCGGTTGGCCTTGACCATCCGGGCATTGAACCGGCGCACTTGATGCAAGCCATGCTCGAACAGCAGGGTGGTTCGATCAAGCCTCTGCTGATGCAGGTAGGCTTCGACGTCAACAGCCTGCGCAAAGAGCTGACGAAAGAGCTCGACCAGCTGCCAAAAATCCAGAACCCGACCGGCGACGTCAACATGTCGCAGGATCTGGCGCGCCTGCTCAACCAGGCCGATCGTCTGGCACAGCAGAAGGGTGACCAGTTCATCTCCAGCGAGTTGGTATTGCTGGCGGCGATGGATGAGAACAGCAAGCTCGGCAAATTGTTGCTTGGCCAGGGTGTCAGCAAAAAAGCCCTGGAAAATGCCATTAACAACTTGCGCGGTGGTGAGGCCGTCAACGACGCCAACCACGAAGAGTCGCGTCAGGCGCTGGATAAATACACCGTCGACCTGACCAAGCGTGCCGAAGACGGCAAGCTTGACCCGGTTATCGGCCGTGACGACGAAATTCGCCGCACGATTCAGGTGCTGCAGCGTCGTACGAAAAATAACCCGGTACTGATCGGTGAGCCTGGCGTTGGTAAAACAGCCATCGCTGAAGGTCTGGCGCAACGGATCATCAATGGCGAAGTGCCGGATGGCTTGAAAGGCAAACGCCTGTTGTCCTTGGACATGGGGGCGCTGATTGCCGGCGCCAAATATCGCGGTGAGTTCGAGGAGCGTCTGAAATCCCTGCTCAATGAACTGTCGAAGCAGGAAGGGCAGATCATCCTGTTCATCGACGAACTGCACACCATGGTTGGCGCCGGTAAAGGCGAAGGCTCGATGGACGCGGGCAACATGCTCAAGCCGGCATTGGCTCGGGGTGAGTTGCACTGCGTGGGTGCTACCACGCTCAACGAGTACCGCCAATATATAGAGAAGGACGCGGCCCTCGAACGGCGCTTCCAGAAAGTCCTGGTAGACGAACCGAGCGAAGAAGACACCATTGCCATCCTGCGTGGCTTGAAAGAGCGTTACGAGGTTCACCACAAGGTGGCGATCACCGATGGTGCGATCATTGCTGCGGCCAAGCTCAGTCATCGCTATATCACTGACCGTCAGCTGCCGGACAAAGCCATCGACCTGATCGATGAAGCTGCCAGCCGCATCCGCATGGAGATCGATTCCAAGCCGGAAGTGCTGGACCGTCTGGAGCGTCGCTTGATTCAGCTGAAGGTGGAATCCCAGGCGCTGAAGAAAGAGAGTGACGAGCCGGCGATAAAACGCCTGGAAAAACTCCAGGAAGAAATCGCCCGCCTGGAGCGCGAATACTCGGACCTGGAAGAAATCTGGAACGCGGAGAAAGCTGAAGTCCAGGGTTCTGCGCAGATCCAGCAGAAAATCGAGCAGTCGCGACAGGAGCTGGAAACGGCCCGCCGCAAAGGCGACCTTAACCGTATGGCAGAGCTGCAGTATGGGGTTATCCCGGATCTGGAGCGCAGCCTGCAGATGGTCGACCAGCACGGCAAGAGCGAAAACCAGTTGCTGCGTAGCAAGGTCACTGAAGAAGAGATCGCCGAAGTCGTCTCCAAGTGGACCGGTATTCCCGTATCGAAAATGCTCGAAGGCGAGCGCGACAAGCTGATGAAGATGGAAAGCCTGTTGCACCAGCGTGTGATCGGCCAGGACGAAGCGGTGATTGCCGTTTCCAACGCGGTGCGGCGTTCGCGGGCCGGGTTGTCCGATCCGAATCGTCCGAGTGGCTCGTTCATGTTCCTCGGCCCGACCGGTGTGGGTAAAACCGAGCTGTGTAAGGCTTTGGCCGAGTTCCTCTTTGACACGGAAGAGGCGATGGTGCGGATCGATATGTCCGAGTTCATGGAAAAACATTCCGTGGCTCGACTGATTGGTGCGCCACCAGGGTACGTAGGGTATGAAGAAGGCGGTTACCTGACTGAGGCAGTGCGTCGCAAGCCTTACTCGGTGATCTTGCTGGACGAGGTCGAGAAGGCCCATCCCGATGTGTTCAACATCCTGCTGCAAGTGCTGGAAGATGGCCGCTTGACCGACAGTCATGGCCGCACGGTGGACTTCAAGAACACCGTGATTGTCATGACCTCTAACCTGGGATCGGTACAGATTCAGGAATTGGTCGGTGACCGTGAAGCTCAGCGCGCTGCGGTGATGGACGCGATTTCCACACACTTCCGTCCGGAGTTCATCAACCGGGTCGATGAAGTGGTGATCTTCGAGCCTCTGGCTCGCGATCAGATCGCCGGCATCACTGAGATTCAGTTGAGTCGCCTGCGCAGTCGTCTGACTGAACGGGAACTGAAGCTTGATCTCAGTCCTGAGGCCATGGACAAGCTGATCGCGGTGGGTTACGACCCGGTATACGGCGCACGGCCGCTCAAACGAGCGATCCAGCGCTGGATCGAGAACCCGCTGGCACAGCTGATCCTTTCGGGTCGGTTCATGCCTGGCGATACCGCACAGGGTGTCGTGGAGAACGACGAAATCGTCTTCGTCTGATCCAAAGCGGCAGCAAAATAGAAGAGGCCTCGCATTGCGAGGCCTTTTTTTCGTTAGGCTGTTGAACTCAAAGGAAAAGGCTTGTAAAGTGCGCCCCGCAGTAAGTCACCCGGAAGGGTTTCTGCTCCCCAAGCAGAAATCTGAAATAAGTTGCAAATCATTAACTTGAAAGCAATTTAGGGGGTTGACAGAGGTGCTTAAGATTGTAGAATAGCGCGCCTCAGACACACGAACGCAGCGATGCGAACGGGTCGAAGAGAACGCTGTAAAGCTTCAATGTTGTAAATTGAAATATGTAGTTCCGTGATAGCTCAGTCGGTAGAGCAAATGACTGTTAATCATTGGGTCCCAGGTTCGAGTCCTGGTCACGGAGCCAATTTCAAACCGGGGTATAGCGCAGTCCGGTAGCGCGCCTGCTTTGGGAGCAGGATGTCAGGAGTTCGAATCCCCTTACCCCGACCATTTTTGGGTCGTTAGCTCAGTTGGTAGAGCAGTTGGCTTTTAACCAATTGGTCGTAGGTTCGAATCCCACACGACCCACCATTTTTGAAACCAGTTAACGCTGGAATCAGATCTTAAGATCAGAGGCCAAAAGCACTGATCGAAGAAGGCGACTGATAAGGTCGCCTTTTTTTTACCGGGGTATAGCGCAGTCCGGTAGCGCGCCTGCTTTGGGAGCAGGATGTCAGGAGTTCGAATCCCCTTACCCCGACCATATTAAAAATCCTCGTATCGAAAGATACGGGGATTTTTTTTGCCTGCTGGAAATGCACATAAAAAAAGCCCCGCGTCTCTTGTTGAGAAGCGAGGCGTGGGTGCGACGTTCAGGGCTTAGCTGTTGTCCTTCAGGTGTTCGAACAAGCCTTTTGGCATTTTTTTGCCATTGGCTTCGTAATTAGCCTTCACGTTCTCAAATGCCTCCTGCTCATCGATCTGCCCGTCATGATTGGTATCGATCTTGTCGAAGTCCGCTTTGGGCGCCACTTTCAAAAATTCTGCGCGGGATACTTTGCCGTCACCGTCGGTATCGGTCCGGGCCATCGACTCGTCGCCACACTTGCCTTCACCACATTTTCCTTCAGGGGTCTTCACGACCTGTTCGGCCGACGCCAGCAAATAGCCCTGAGTCAAAGGCTGGGAGGCAAATACGGAGCCGGACAACATCATGCCGCCGGCCAGTACAGCGCCGAGCAGACCAAAAGTGTTCTTGCCGAGAGTAGGGATGCGGGACATTTGAATTCTCCTGGGTTGCACGACACAACCGCTCGATAAAGGGTCTGGTAGCCAGAGCAGGCGGGTTGCCTTGCTCGGGTGTGGCCATTTAGCGGGATGGGTGTATCGCTACTGTGTCGCGCCAGGGGGAGGTTTGTAAGCGAAGGGGCTGAATCGGGGAGGGGATACAGTGGGACACAGTTTGCGCAGGTTAAACCGAGGCGACCGCATCGTCGGAATGCCGCCCAGACCAAGCCACGCTCCCACAGGTTTAGTGCTGGACCCGGATTCCAAGATCAACACCTAACCTGTGGGAGCGGGCTTGCCCGCGATGAGGCCCTGACGGGCGCCGAAATTTAATGCAGTTTCAAACGCGGCTCAGTCCCGCGCCCGATCTTGCTGCCCAGCATCAACATCGCCGTGCGAAACGCGCCATACAGCGCCATCTGGTGCATGCGATACAGCGACACATAAAACATCCGAGCCAGCCAGCCCTCAAGCATGACGCTACCGGTCAGGTTGCCCATCAAGTTACCCACAGCCGAAAAACGCGACAGCGAGATGAGCGAGCCGTAGTCGGTGTATTTGTACTCGGGCAACGCTTTGCCTTCGATGCGCAGCTTCAACGATTTGGCCAGCAATGACGCCTGCTGGTGCGCGGCTTGCGCCCGTGGCGGCACGTTGCGATCTGTGCCCGGTTGCGGGCAGGCCGCGCAGTCACCGAAGGCGAAGATGTTTTCATCGCGAGTCGTTTGCAGGGTCGGCAGCACCTGAAGCTGGTTGATGCGGTTGGTTTCCAGACCATCGATGTCCTTGAGGAAACCCGGTGCGCGGATCCCTGCGGCCCAGACTTTCAGGCTGGCATTGATCACTTTGCCATCCGCCGTAATCAGGCTGTCAGCCGTCACTTCACTGACAGCAGCATTGGTCATGACGTTGACCCCAAGTTTCTCCAGGGTTTTATGCACGGGCCCGCCAATTCGCTCTGGCAATGCTGGCAACACCCGTGGTCCGGCTTCAATCAGGGTGATGTGCATATTCTCTGGTTTGATCCGGTCCAGTCCGTACGCTGCCAGTTCATGGGCGGCGTTGTGCAGCTCGGCGGCCAATTCGACACCCGTCGCACCTGCGCCGACGATGGCGACGCTGATTTGCTCGACCTTGTCGGTTTGTCCGGCGTGGGCGCGCAGATAATGATTCAGGAGTTGCTGGTGAAAGCGCTCGGCCTGTTTGCGGGTGTCGAGGAACAGGCAATGCTGCGCCGCACCCTGTGTGCCGAAATCGTTGGTGGTACTGCCAACGGCAATCACCAGCGAGTCATAACCCAGTTCACGGGCAGGCACCAGTTCTACGCCCGCTTCGTCATAGGTCGCGGCCAGCTGGATCTTCTTCTGGGTGCGATCGAGCCCGCTCATGCGCCCCAGCTGGAACTCGAAGTGGTTCCATTTCGCCTGGGCGACATAGTTGAGTTCATCTTCGGAAGAGTTCAGCGATCCAGCGGCCACTTCGTGCAACAGGGGTTTCCAAATGTGAGTCAGGTTCGCGTCGACCAGCATCACGCTGGCTGTGCCGCGCTTGCCCAGAGTCTTACCCAGACGGGTAGCCAACTCCAGACCGCCGGCGCCGCCGCCAACGATGACAATACGATGAGTCATGGGAATATCTCGCAAGGCTAAAAGAAATCGGTGCAATTACCCGAGCGAGCGCGAGGCGGCTCATAGCGTCAGGTAACTGATGAAACGGCTCAACAAGCCCAAACCAATGGTCACTGCCAGCACCAGCACAAGGAGCATCCACGGCCGGAAGGGCCGGCGCTCGACTTGGTGTTGGGACAGGTGCAGGTACTCTTCGACATGCTTCTGGTCGTCCGGGTTCAGGCGGCTGGTCATAAAGGCCTCATCAGGTAGACGTTGCTGAATGTATAGAAGCTACAGGCTGATTTAACGCACGTTGAACGGAGCATAGCCGCTGTCCGGAATGGGCTCGACGCTCACGGTGTCGTTTAGGCGAATGATTCCACTTTGTAACACTCGAGCTGTGATTCCGCCATGTCCACGAACGGCCTGAAACGTTCCGGGGCCGAGGTTGTTCTGCAGGCGTGCACAGGGCTGGCACCAACCGGTGGTTTCGAAAATTGCCTGGCCAATCCGGAAGCGTCGACCCTTGAGGCTGAACAGATTGATCCCGCTGATGACCAGATTGCGTCGCAAATCCTGTGGTAACACCGGGTTATCGACCGAACGCCCCATGAGTGAACTGATCACCGCCAGGTGTTCCCACTGAATGAGCGTTACCTGCCGGGCATTACGCACGCCGGGGCGGGCGCGATCGCCGGTCAGGCCTGCCTCGAGGCGCGCTTCCACGGCATCGAGTTCGATCATCGGCACGTGCGGTTCCGGTCGCACGCCAATCCAGCGAACGTGGCCGGTTTGCGGGACTTCAGCGAGCAATTCCTGCAACGGGCTCACAGACTGATTCCAACGTCGAACACAATGCTGCGTCCCAGGTTGCTGCGCAGGAAGTCCGGGGCGTCCGGATGCGCGAACAGCACGCGGGCGAAGGTCGGCCCGACCAGCGACAACGAGCGCCAGCCTTGGCGCAGGTATTCGGTGGGCGGTGGAAAGTGGCTGTTGAGGTCGAGGACTTCACGCTTGAGGCTGGCAAAGGCAATGATGTCCAGTTCCCCCAGGTCCATGCCGCGCTCTTTGTAGTTGTGCGCTTTTTTACGCAGGGTCGGCGCCAGTCTCATCAAGAATTCATTGGCTGGAATGCGTTTGGGTTTTGCTTCGCGGCGCACCAGGGAGCTCAAGGAAAATGCGCTGCGTCGGCGCTGCAGTTCATCGCGCCATTCGTCATTGAGGCGTCGGCCTTCGTCGAGTACGAAGAACACCTCGAAACTGGCGTCGCGAAACAGCACGTCTGGCGGCTCCCCGGCGGGGGCGAATTCGTCGGCGCGGTAGGGAATGTTCAGGCCTTGCAGCAGGCGCTGGCAAACCCAACGCTCACGCTCCCATTTGCGGGCATTGGACAGGAACGCGTTGGCTTGCTCGGCCGCAATGGTCAGCAGGCGTAAGTAGTCTGAGTCATCCATAGGCCCAAGCTTAGCGTTCAAATGCGACAAGCAGAAAGCTTTGCATCAGGTGGAGCGACTTTTACGTCGGTGTAGACTGCTGACATGAGCTGCAATCAGCCAAGGAGACTACGGTGGTGTTCAAAGGAGTAGGCACATGATCGGCGCCGAGTTGCTGTCACCGGAAAGTCTGACGGTCGGCTGGCTCATTTATGTGCCTGTGGTGATGTGCGCCATCTGGCGTGCGCCGTGGGTCGAATTGTTCACCGACCGGCGGCGTCAGCATTTACTGTTTGGCACGGTGTTCGCGCTGTTCATGCTTTGGCTGGTGCGTCGGGATTTCGACACTGGCGTGAGCTATCACTTCATCGGTCTGACGGCGGTCACTCTGCTGCTGGATTGGCCTTTGGCAATCATTGGCGGCCTGGTGGCGCAAATGGGCCTGGTTTTCCTCGGGCGTCAGGACCTTGCTGCCGTGGGGGTCAATGGCGCCTTGCTGATTTTGCTGCCGGTGCTGATTACCGAATGCTGCGCCATTCTGGTCGAGCGCGCGCAGCCGCGTAACCCCTTCGTCTACATCTTCGTGTCCGGGTTCTTTGCGGCGGCGGTGTCTGCGTTGCTGTGCCTTCTGCTTGCGCTTTGGCTGCTGTGGTTCGATGGGCGTTTTGCGATGCCGTATTGGCTGGAGGATTTTGTCGGCTATCTGTGGCTGATCATATTTCCCGAAGCGTTCATCAACGGCATGGTGGTCAGCGCATTGGTGGTGTTCTGCCCCGAGTGGCTGGAAACTTTCAATCGTACGCGCTACCTGTCGGCACCCGGGAAAGACGACGATCCAGAATCCTGATTCTGAATTGAAGTCTTTCGCCCTTGGATTTGAAGCTCCGCCTGGGTCGTCCTCTTAGTGACGGGGTTCGAAGTCTTCGCTGAACAGGTCATCTTCGGCGTCCGGGCTGACGGGAATCTTGTGTTCTTCGGACGCCCAGGCGCCCAGGTCGATCAGTTTGCAACGGTCCGAACAGAAGGGCCGGAAAGTGCTGCTGGCACTCCATTCGACAGGAGCGCCGCAAGTTGGGCAGTTGACGGTTGGGGTCTGGCTCATGACTGGCCTTCACGCAAAGTAAGGTAAAAGTGATGCAGGCGTTCGACCTCGCTGTGCAGCCAGGCGAGGTCGCGGTCGTTGATCACGACATCGTCGGCATGGCTCACGCGATCCTGACGGCTTGATTGAACCTTGAGGATCGCCTGGACCTGTTGCTCGCTGGTCTGGTCGCGCTGCAGGGTTCGTTCGATCTGAAGCTGTTCGGGGGCATCGATGACCAGGACACGTTGCGTCATGGCGTACTGGCCGGATTCGATCAACAGCGGCGACACCAGTATCGCGTAGGGCGATTGTGCCTTGCCCAGGTGTTCGACGATTTCCTTCGCGATCAGTGGATGCAGCAACGCTTCAAGCCACATGCGCTGCTCTGGCACTTCGAAGATCAGCTTGCGCAACGCCGCGCGATCCAGCTGCCCGTCAGCCTGTAAGACACCAGGGCCGAAGTGCTCGACGATTTTCGCCAGCGCCGGGCGACCGGGTTCCACCACCCAGCGCGCTGCGTGGTCGGCGTCCACCACGTGCACCCCAAGATCGATGAAGTGCTGTGCCGCCGCGCTTTTGCCGCTGCCGATGCCGCCGGTGAGGCCGAGTATCCAGGGTTTTTCCACAGGGGTATTCATTTCAAACCGACAAACTGCCAATAGAAGTCGGTTATTTGACCACCCCAGAGCAACGCAATCCAGCCGGCAATTGCCAGATAGGGGCCGAACGGGATCGGTGTGGAGGTTTTGGCATTGCGAAAACGCAGCAGGGTCACACCGATGATGGCGCCCACGAAGGACGAAAGCAGCAGGGTCAGCGGCAGAATTTGCCAACCGCCCCAGGCGCCGAGCATCGCCAGCAGCTTGAAATCTCCGTAGCCCATACCGTCCTTGCCGGTGATCAGCTTGAATAGCCAGAACACCGACCACAACACCAGGTAACCGGCGATCGCGCCCCACAGCGCCTCATGCAGCGGCACGAACAGGTCGAAACTGTTGACGATCAATCCCAGCCACAGCAACGGCAGCACCAGCACATCCGGCAACAGTTGATGTTCTGCATCGATGAGACTCATGGCCAACAGGCCCCATGTCAGCACCAGCACCAGGCAAGCCGGCCAGCCGAATCCGAAGTACCAGGCAATAAACGCCGACAAAACACCGCAGGCCAACTCGGTCAATGGATAGCGCTTGCTGATCGACGCCGCGCAGTTTGAGCAATGTCCCCGCAGAAACACGTAACTGATGACCGGAATGTTTTCCCAGGCGCGAATGCTGTGATCACAATGCGGGCAATGGGAGTGGGGCAGCATCAGGTTGTAGGTCGGCTGCGGCGTATCCAGCGGTTGACCGAGTATGTCGTGAGCTTGCAGGCGCCATTCACGCTCAAGCATTTTTGGCAGGCGCCAGATCACCACATTCAGGAAGCTGCCCACCAGCAAGCCGACCAGCAAAGCAAGGGCGACAAAGGCCAATGGGTGCGCGTTGAGGATTTCATTCAAGGGCATGTCAGATCGTTGCGCCGAGTTGGAAAATAGGCAGGTACATGGCCACCACCAAGCCGCCGACGATAACCCCCAGCACCACCATGATGAACGGTTCCATCAGGCTGGTGAGGTTATCCACCATATTGTCGACTTCGGCTTCATAGAAACCGGCCACCTTGTCGAGCATGTCGTCCAGCGCGCCAGACTCCTCGCCAATCGCTGTCATCTGGATCGCCATGTTTGGAAAAACGCCAGAGGTGCGCATGGCGAAGTTCAGCTGCATACCCGTCGAAACATCTTGCTTGACCCTTAATACCGCACGCTTGAACACGATATTGCCGGTCGCCCCGGCAACGGACTCCAAGGCTTCTACCAGTGGTACCCCCGCGGCGAAAGTGGTCGACAGCGTGCGGGCATAACGAGCGACGGCGGACTTGTACATCAAGGTGCCCACCAAGGGCAGCTTCAACAGCCAGGTGTCCATCCGGTCGCGAAAAGCTTGAGAGGTTTTAAGCGCATGGCGTACACCGAAGATTGCTGCGATCAATAGCCCCAGTATGATCCACCACCACTCCTGCATGAACTCCGAGAGGCCGATGACCATGACGGTAAAGGCGGGCAATTCAGCGCCAAACCCCTTGAACACGGACTCAAACTGCGGCACCACTTTGACCAGCAGAATCCCCGTCACAATCAGCGCGATGAACACCACGAACAGCGGATAGGTCATGGCTTTCTTGATCTTGGCCTTGAGGGCTTCGCTCTTTTCCTTATAGGTCGCCACCCGCTCCAGAAGGGTATCCAGGGCGCCCGCCTGTTCGCCCGCGTCCACCAGGTTGCAGTAGAGCTCATCGAAGTATTGGGGCTTTTTACGCAAGGCGGCAGCGAAGCTGTTACCTGCCGCGACTTCCTGTTTCACCTCGTCCACCAGTTTGCGCATGGCCGGATTCTCGAAGCCTTCGCCGATGATGTCGAACGATTGCAGCAGCGGCACGCCGGCTTTCATCATGGTCGCCATTTGCCGGGTGAACAGGGCGATGTCCTGGGCTTTGATGCGTTTGCCCAGGTTGAGAATCGAGACAGACTTCTTGCGCACCTTGCCCGGATTAATGCCTTGCTTGCGTAACTGAGCCTTGATCAGCGCCGGATTCTGACCGCTCAACTCGCCGGTCATTTTCGTGCCTTTCCTGTCGGTGCCTTCCCAGGCGTACACGCTGATTTTTACTGCTTTGACCGCCATGTTCAGTCCTTGGTGACCCGGTTGATTTCTTCAAGGCTGGTGATGCCTTGCATGGCCTTTTGCAGACCGGAAGTACGCAGATCATCAAAACCGTCTTTGCGCATCTGAATATCGATTTCCAGTGAATTGCCTTCGGCCATGATCAGGTGTTGAAGCGCCGGCGTGTTCTTCACCACTTCATAAATCCCGACCCGGCCTTTATAGCCGTTGTTACAGAGGTCGCATCCGACCGGTTCAAAGATCGTGAACGAGCCGATGCGTTCCTCGGGAAAGCCTTCCTTGAGCAATGCTTCACGGGGAATGTCGATAGGTTTCTTGCAGTGGCTGCACAGTTTACGCGCCAGGCGCTGAGCGATGATCAGGCTGACGGACGTTGCAATGTTGAAGCCCTGAACGCCCATGTTGTGCAGACGGGTGAGGGTTTCCGCCGCACTGTTGGTGTGCAGGGTCGATAACACCAAATGCCCGGTCTGGGCCGCTTTGATGGCTATTTCAGCGGTTTCGAGGTCGCGGATCTCACCGACCATGATCACGTCCGGGTCTTGCCGCAAGAATGAGCGCAAGGCCTGGGCAAAATCCAGGCCTTGCTTGGGATTGACGTTGACCTGGTTGACGCCTTCCATGTTGATTTCCACCGGGTCTTCGGCGGTGGAGATGTTGATGTCCACGGTGTTGAGAATGTTCAGGCCGGTGTAGAGCGATACGGTCTTGCCGGAACCCGTGGGGCCGGTGACCAGAATCATGCCCTGTGGCTGCCTCAGCGCGGCCATGTACAGGTCTTTTTGCGCGGGTTCATAACCGAGGGCGTCGATGCCCATTTGTGCGCTGGACGGATCAAGAATCCGGATCACCACTTTCTCGCCCCACAGGGTCGGCAGGGTATTGACCCGGAAATCGATGGATTTGCTTTTGGACAGGCGCATTTTGATCCGCCCGTCCTGAGGCCGGCGTCGTTCGGAAATGTCGAGGCTGGCCATGACTTTCAACCGCGCGGCTATGCGACCGGCCAGTTGAATCGGCGGTTTGGCGACTTCGCGCAGCATGCCGTCGGTACGCATCCGCACGCGGTAGGTCTTTTCGTAAGGCTCGAAGTGCAGGTCGGAGGAGCCGCTTTTTATCGCGTCGAGCAGCATCTTGTGGACGAAGCGAACCACTGGCGCGTCATCGGCATCTTGTCCCGCGATGGCGTCCGCTTTGCCGTCGTCGGCTGAATCGATGTCCACGCCATCAAGGTCAACGTCGGCCATGTCTTCCAGGCCGGTGGAGTGGGTGTCGAAGAGTTTTTCGATGGCGTCGCTTAGCTTGTCATCCTCTACCAGAATGGCTTCGGTGGTCAGCCCGGTACTGAACTGGATGTCATTGATGACTTGATGGTTGGTGGGGTCGGAAACCCCCACGAACAACTTGTTACCGCGCCGCCAAAGGGGCAGGACCTGGTGTTGGCGCACGAGCTTTTCGCTGACCAGTCCTTTGGGCTGGGCTTCCTTGTCGAGGGCATTGAGGTCAAACAACGCCATGCCGAAATGCTCGGAAGCGATTTCGGCCACCTGCCGACTCTTCACCAGCCTGTTCTGCACCAGATGGCTGACCAGGGAGATGCGGTTGCGTTGGGCTTGCTGATACGCCTGTTGCGCGCTTTTGTCAGTCAGCAGCTCGGCCAGGACCAATTGCTTGGCCAGGCCGCTAAGAGCGATGTCATTCATTGGGATACCGGACGCAGACAGTTCATGACTTATAGCCTAGTCAAGGGACGGAGCCAAACCAGCCGTGGTGAAGTGACAAAAAGTGTCAGATAGTGCGGTTTACGAGGGCCGATCAGGCAGATCATTTGCGCTTGCCCCCAGCGTGCAGGCGTTATGGAAATTGGCATGCGCTGTGCTGGGGTAAATTCAGATCATGAGATTCCGACTCATGCATGGAGCTTGTCTATGAATAACCAAAAAGGTTTTACCCTGATCGAGCTGTTGATCGTTGTGGCGATCATCGGGATCCTGGCGACGTTCGCTATCCCGGCCTATTCGAAATATCAGGCTCGGGCGAAGATGACGGCTGGCGCAGCTGAAGTGTCGGCGCTCAAGGTCAATTATGAAGACGCGGTGAACTCCGGTACTGCGGCACCAGCGGTGACTGCTTTCAATCCGGGTGGCGATACGCAAAACTGCACCATCACCGCTGCTACAACTCCTGCTACCGGCATCGTTTGCACAATCAAAGGCGCGCCTACCGTTATTTCCGGTGCGACTGTTACGTTGACTCGTGATGCCACTAAAGGTTGGTCCTGCGCCACCAGTGTCGTCGCGGACTACGCGCCTAAAGGTTGCACGCCTGCCGCTGGCTGATCCATTTTCAGCGTAATCAAAAGCCCTGTATCTCGCGATACAGGGTTTTTTTGCTTTTTATTCGGTGCGATCGGGTTAATCAAGAAAACCCCCGACAATTCATGGCCTTAGGCCCACGCCAAAACCCGCAACTTGCATGTCCATTATTTCCAACTCATGCAAATTGCATGATTCCGAAAATCGGCCTGTTTGCTAACATGTTGATTTATAACGAATATTAAGGTGTCTCAAAGTTGGCACAGCGTTCGCAATATACCCAGTAACCCTGCTGACAAGACACGCAGCAGACTTTCCAGAAAAACAGGAGTTACTCGTATGAAGAAGTTCGCTATCACTGCCGCTGCTGCTACCGCGCTGACCCTGACCATGGCCGGTTCCGCATTTGCACAAACTACCCAGGCTACCCAGTCACCAATGGTGCTGGCTGCTGGTGAAGTGACCGAAGCCAAAGAAGCTACTTCCGATACCTGGATCACTACCAAAGTCAAAGCTGACCTGGTTACCGAAAAAGGCATTCCTGGTACCGACATCAAAGTTGAAACCAACAAAGGCGTTGTTTCCCTGTCGTCCACTGTTGCAGTGACTGACGCTCAGAAAACCACCGCAGTGGCTATCGCCAAGAAAATCAAAGGCGTCAAAGCGGTCTCCGCTGACGGCCTGAAAGCCGAGTAAACGGCACGACTTCTCGCCTGAACCGGGAGAAGGCGCGATAGACGGGCCGAGCTATACGTCTGTCGCAGCTTTGGAGTTCATGCGAAGGCCACAAGGACGTGGCCATTACAGGCCTCGGCATTCGTGTCGGGGCCTGTTCTATTGTGGGAGCTTGAAAATTCAGTGCGCTCTCGCTCCTGTAGCCGCTGGCGAAGCCTGCGTCCGGCTGCGAAGCAGTCGTGAACTCTCGCGATGTGGTGCATCAGGAAGACCGCATGCTCTGTTTTTACGACTGCTTCGCAGCCGGACGCAGGCTTCGCCAGCTGCTACAGGGGATGTGCTGGCGTAGGGGATTTATCAGTTTCCGCGCTTGCTGGTGATCTGCACCAGGCGGTTACCTTCGAACCGCAAGTACTGATACATCCCGCCATTCGGCCCGTAAGTCCATTCTTCGACCTGGAATTCTTCCCGTCGGTTAGCGCTGCGCTTATAGCCCAGCGGGTCTCGTTCGACGGGCTCCCCACACTTCTGCAAGACCTCGCTGGAACGGTCCCCGACACTGATCAATTGACTGCCGCAGCGTAGGGTGTTGGCTGCCGAGGCATGCCCCGCAATCACTGTCAGCGCCAGGCTGAATAACACTTTGCGAATCATCACTCAGCATCCAGGTGCAGCGGCGTAATGACCCGGCCGTCGCTTTCTGCTTCGCCAAGGTTGGCGTCGACGAAGTAAACGCGGTCATCGGCCAGTTGACCCTTGTCGACCAGATAATCCTTGATGCTGCTGGCGCGGTCCTGACCCAGCTGACGTAACAGCACGTCACTCGAACTCCAGGACTTGATAACGCCTTCGCGCATTTTCGCGGTGCGTTCTTCCTTGCCCAGATCCTTCCACTCGGCAGGAGGTTGAGTCTTCAGGCGTGTGCGGTAGATCCCTTCCAGCAGTGCGCCCTTTTCGCCGTCCGGCACCTCCAGAAGAGAGGCTTGGGCCGGCACTTTGTCGCCGCGACGCTGGAGCATCTTGTAGTAGTTGTATTGGTATTCCCGCTCCAGACGTTGCTCGGCGATCAGCGGGCCGTCACTGCTGGCCGCCGCAGTCCCTTCAATTTCCAGGCGCAGGGCTGGGCGTTCCTTGAGGGCCTGGGACAGTTTGATCAATGCCTCTTCGGCATCCTTGCTCAAGTCACTTGAACCTGGGGCGAAGGAGACGGTGCCCAGATCCTGCGAGCCACCACCGCTGACCAGTCCGCCGATCAATTTGAAGGGGGCGGCAGCCGCTTTCACGATCAGGTTGCGCAGGGTTTGCCAGACGATCGGCATAACGCTGAACTGGGGGTTGTTGAGATCGCCAGTGACCGGCAGTTCGATCGAGATCTTGCCGTCGACGTCTTTGAGCAGCGCAATCGCCAGTTTCAACGGCAGGCTCACTGCATCGGGGCTGTCGACTTTTTCGCCCAGTTGCAGCTGTTCGACCACCACTTTGTTTTCGGCTTTGAGCTGGCCCTTGGTGATGAGGTAATGCAGGTCGAGATTAAGTCGACCCTTGCGGATGCGGTAACCGGCAAATTTGCCGGAGTAGGGCGTCAGTGTGGTCAGTTCCACGCGCTTGAAGCTGGTCGCAATGTCCAGGCTGGCCATCGGGTCGAACGGGTTGACCGCGCCCTTGATGGTCACTGGCGCATAGCGGTCGACCTTGCCCTTGATGTCGACGGTGGCCGGTTTCATCTGGCGGCTGTCGATGGTGCCAATCGCACCGTTGAGCTGTTGGATGGCGGTGGCAAAGTTTGGCGTCAGGCTGAAGTCGGCGAAGTTGGCCGACCCGTCATTGATGGCAATGCCGCCAATGTGAATGCCCAGGGGTTTGTCCTTGCTGGCCGGTTTGGCGGTAGTGGATTTACTGCCAGAGTCGGCCGGTTGCGGGATCAGCAAATCATCGACGTTGGTTGTGCGGTCATCGTTGATCATGAAGCGTACGTAAGGCTGGAACAGGTTGACCTTGTCGATCGACAAGCTGTCGCCATGCTGATAATTCAGACCTTCGACCACGACCTGTTGCCACTTTAGAAAGTCGCGGGTCTTCAGGGTATCGAGGGTGTGCAGTTGATCGATCTGAGCCCGACCGGTGACGCTGAGCGCGAGGGGCTCGGTGCTTTTCAGGTCGACAGCCAGGTCACTGCCCAGCATGCCGCTGCGCAGCTCGAGGCGAATAAAGGGGTTGATATAGGACTGGGCGACACGCAGGTCGATATCTTTGGTTTGAACCTGGAGCTTCGCACTGACCGGCGCCAGATTGACGATGCCTTGCGCGGTGAGCTTGCCTTGCTTGCCGATGCCAGTGTCGAGCTTGAGGTCGAAAGGCGAGCCGTTGAGGCTGTCGAAGTTCTGCAGATCAACGTTCAGCTGCCCGACATCCAGCGCTACGTTGGGCTGAGCCTGACGGTCCGCCAGGTGCACCTGGTAATTGCGCAGTTGCACGTCTTTGAGCAACACCTGCCATGGCTTGCCGGGCGCGGCAGGTTCAGGTTTCGGTGAATCGGCAGCGGCGGGTGTGCTGGCGGGTTCGGCGTCGGCTTTGACTTTGGCCGCCGGTTTGGACGGCTGGCTGGCGAACAGTTTTTGCCAGTCGAGCTGCCCGTCGGCTTCGAGGGCTGCCCAGGTTTCCAGTTTCTGGCTGCGAATCTTGCCGACCACCACTTGCTGCTTGGCCAGGTCGACGGTGGTCTCCGTGACATCCAGACGCTCAAGTTTCGCCAGAGGACGACCGTCCGGGGCTTTGATGGCAAAGGGCGCGACACTGACCGCGACGTTGCTCAACAGCAGCTCGGTTTCCTTGGACAGGTTGAGTTTGTAGTCAGTGCTGAGGTTTACAACGCCGTTCTCAAGCACCAGTGGCAAGGCATCGCGAACGTAGGGCCAAAAGAGTTTCATCTGGCCGTTCGTGATTTTCAACTTACCTTCGGATGCAATCGGGATCAGGCTGAAATTGCCCGTCCAGTCAATTTGACCGCCTCCTGGCCCGACCGCGACCAGAGTCATGTCGGCGCTGTCATCGGGCAGGGTGCTGAGGTTGTTCAGTTCGAAATCGAGTTTGTCGTAGAGAAACTCAATGGGTTCGCTGGGCCGCGCATCCTGGAAGTGCACGTAACCATCCGCGAATTTGATGCGCTCGATACGCATCGGGAAAGGTTTGGCGTCAGGGTCTACGGGCGTCGGTTCACTCGCGGGCAGTTTGAACAGACCGATCAGATTGAGCTGGCCTTCCTTGTTGAAGAGGATTTCGGTCTTGGCTTTGTCCAGCTCGATATCGGACAGGTGCAGTGCCTTGGTCCAGAGGCTGTCGATCTGCAAATTGGCGTATAGACGTTCGAAACCGACTTGTTCCTTGCCTGGCTCACCGAGGGTCAGCCCCCACAGGGTCACTTCAAGGCTGAACGGGTTGAGTTCGATGCGTTGCAGATGCGCGGGCACGGTGGCGTAGTTGGCCAGTTGCTGGTTGGCCACCCGAAGCACAATGCCCGGCAAAATCAGAAACCCCAGCAGGCTGTAGAGGGCCAGAGCAGTCAACAAAGCGCCAATAGCGCGAATCAATCCTTTGGGCATGTGCGGCTTCATCTGTCTGAATCGGAGTGCCTTGGAGTATGGCACGCGTTTCTGGTTCCGAAGTGAACAGGCTTTATGGGATTTGTCTGAAAATGTCGGCAGATGTCAGAGCTGCAGGATCAGCGTTTTCAAGGGAGGCTGCTGGTCCATCGACGGGAAATCGGCGCCGGGCTTCATCACGGTCCACTCACGAACCGGCCGTCCAGCCTTCTCGGCACAACGCAGTACCTGCTCGCGCCAGTCGTCCATGCTGACTTTCGCCAGGTTGTTGCAGCAGATCAGCACGCCGTTGTCGGCGGTGGTCAGCAGCGCTGGTTTGAGCAGGCTCTGGTAGTCGCGCAGCAGGTCGACGGTGCCGAACGCGCTCTTCGCCCATGCCGGTGGATCAAGCAGCACCAGGTCGTACTGACGTTGTTCCAGGCGCTGATAGCTTGGTAGTTTCTGCCCGCGACGCTGGCTGATCGGCAGACCGGCCAGTTGGCGGATCGCCGGGAAATAATCGGACTGGACGAATTCCATGGTCGGCAATTGCGGGTTGAGCAGGCCATTCTCGCGACCGACTGCCAGGTTACCCTCGGCAAAGTCCAGGTTGCACACTTCGCGCGCGCCACCGGCCGCAGCACTGAGGCCGACACCACAGGTGTAGGCGAACAGGTTGAGTACGCTTTTGTTGCTGCTGTGTGCCTTGACCCAGCCTCGGGTGTTGCGCAGGTCGAGAAACAACAGCGGGTCCTGACCCGCGTGACGACCGCGGACCCGGTAGTTGAGCCCCCACTCGTGACCGACCAGGTCCTGCAACGCGGCTTCGTCGGCTTGGTAAACCGTGTCTTCGCGGTCAATGCGTGAGTTGCCACGGGAGCGGTCGTTGTAGACCAGCAGCGTTTCAACGCCCAAGTGTTGATTGATCGTGGCATGCAACTGCAGCAGGGCGTCGCGTTCCAGCGCTTGGTGGAAGCTTTGCACCAGCAACTGTGGACCGTAACGGTCGATGGTCAAACCGCCAGCGCCTTCCTGGCTGCCATGGAACAGTCGGTAGCAATCGGTGCCTTGCTGATGCAGTTCGGCAAGCAGGTCCTGGCGCTGATCGAGGGCGGCGCGCAGCGCCTGATTCAAGGAAGACATGCTGGGCGCCTTGCAGGAGGTAATTTGGCGCGGGAGTTTAACACTGTGTGGAAGGGGAGTGTCTGTGGCGAGGGTGGATACCCTGGCTCAGGTCAGTAAGCCCATCCGCCGCTTGGCCCGCTGGACCGAGCCGTTACGGACAGCCCAGCGCAACATCGGCGCGCTGCGATTGACACTGGCGCGGATCAGTTTTCGTTGCAGCGGGCTCTGGTGGACACCCAGCATGTCGCTGGCCCAGTCCGGCAGCAGGTCGATCCCGGCTTGCATCATCAACCCGCCGAACGGCTTGGCCAACCGGCTGGGGGATGGCGCGTTCATGAGCAGCCGCAACACCTCGCGACTGCGCTCATCGCACAGCAACTGCGGACGGATGCGCTCAAGGTAGTTGGCAATGTCTTGCCGCGAGTGAGGTACATCACGGGCGCCTAACCGTTCGGCGACCAAAGCGATTTCGTCGTAATAGCGGTCCTGATCCGCCAAGGACAGGTTCGGATTTCGATACCGCAGGTGCGCAGCGAGAAAGTTGCTGACTTCGGCCACATGAACCCAGGTCAACAGATCGGGGTCGCTGGCAGCGTAGGGGCGTCCGTCAGGCGCGGTGCCGGTGACTTGAAGGTGAATGGTGCGGACTTTCTCGATCAACCAGTCGGCATCTTTTCGTGAGCCGAAGGTGGTGCCGGAGATGAACTGGCCGGTGCGGCGCAATCGGCCGAGCATGTCCTCGCGAAAATTCGAGTGGTCCCACACCCCGGCCAGCGCCAAGGGGTGCAAGGCTTGCAACATCAGCGCGCTGATACCACCAATCAGCATGCTGCTGAAGTCGCCATGAACTTGCCAGCTCACCGAGTCGGGACCGAACAGGCCGGGATCACCTTTGGGGTTTTCCAGGTCAAGTTTGCCGAGGGACAGACCGGTCAGGCTCATGATCTGGGTTTCGATGCGACTGCGGATGTATTCCATGGCGACTCAATGGCGAAAAAATTACGGACCTGAAATACCCCTGTAGGAGCTGCCGCAGGCTGCTATTTTTTGATCTTGATTCTAAAAAACAAGATCAAAAGATCGCAGCCTGCGGCAGCTCCTACGGGGGGCATTCCGAGTCCAATGTTATTGATTCAGACGCTTATCAACCAACTCCTGAACCACACTTGGATCGGCCAGGGTCGAGGTGTCGCCCAACGTGTCGAGCTCATTGCAGGCGATCTTGCGCAAAATTCGTCGCATGATCTTGCCCGATCGGGTCTTCGGCAAGGCCGGTGCCCACTGGATAAGATCAGGCTTGGCGAAGCTGCCGATTTCCTTGCTGACGTGATCCAGCAGCTCTTTTTTCAGCTGATCGTTGGGCTCGGTGCCGTTCATGGGGGTGACGAAGGCATAGATGCCCTGACCTTTGACGTCGTGAGGGTAACCGACCACGGCGGCCTCGGCGATGCTGTCGTGCACAACCAGCGCGCTTTCCACTTCCGCAGTACCGATGCGGTGCCCCGAGACGTTGATCACGTCATCGATCCGCCCGGTGATCCAGTAATCGCCATCCTCGTCGCGCCGCGCGCCATCACCGGTGAAGTAATACCCGGGGTAGGGCTTGAAGTAGGTGTCGACCATTCGTTGAGGGTCGCCATACACGCTACGGATCTGCGCCGGCCAGCTGGACTTGATCGCCAGTACGCCGCTGCCGGCGCCCTTGATTTCCTTACCCGTTTCATCAAGTAACACCGGTTGCACGCCGAACATCGGTTGGGTGGCGCAACCGGGTTTGATGCGCTGGGCGCTGACCAGGGGGCTGAGCATGATGCCGCCGGTTTCGGTCTGCCACCAGGTGTCGACGATCGGGCAACGCTGCTCGCCGACGACGTTGAAGTACCAGTCCCAGGCTTCCGGGTTGATCGGCTCGCCGACGCTGCCGAGAAGTCGCAGGCTCGCCCGGGACGTTTCCTTCAGGGGCTCGGGGCCTTCGCGCATCAGCGAACGCAGGGCTGTCGGGGCGGTGTAGAAGATGTTGACGTGGTGTTTGTCGATGACCTGCCAGAAGCGCGAGCTGCTCGGATAACTGGGCACGCCTTCGAAGATCAGCGTGGTCGCGCCGTTGGCGAGGGGGCCGTAGACGATGTAACTGTGGCCGGTGACCCAGCCGACATCGGCCGTGCACCAGAAAACCTCGTTATCACGGTAATCGAGCACGTATTTGAACGTCATCGCCGCTTGCAGCAAGTAGCCGCCGGTGGTGTGCAGCACGCCTTTTGGTTTGCCGGTGCTGCCGGAGGTGTAGAGGATGAACAGCGGATCTTCAGCGTCCATCGGTTCGGGCGGACAGTCATCGCTGACATCGCGCAATGCCTGGTGATACCAGATGTCCCGGCCTTCGACCCAGTCCACTTCGCCTTGCGTGCGCTCGACCACGATAACGGTGCTGACGTCCGGACAGCTTTTCAGCGCCTGGTCGACCTTCTGTTTGAGCGGTACGGATTTGCCGCCACGCACGCCTTCATCTGCGGTGATGACCGTGCGGCAATCGGCGTCGAGTATCCGGTCGCGGACGGAGTCGGGAGAAAATCCGCCAAACACCACCGAATGCACTGCTCCAATTCGCGTGCAAGCGAGCATGGCGTAAGCCGCTTCGGGAATCATCGGCATGTAGATGCACACCCGGTCGCCTTTTTTGACCCCACGGCTTTTCAGCACGTTGGCCAGGCGGCAGACGTTGTGGTGGAGTTTTTTGTAGGTGATCTGGGCGGATTCGGCGGGATCGTCGCCTTCCCAGATGATCGCAATTTGATCGCCACGTTGTTTCAGGTGACGGTCGATGCAGTTGTAGCTGACGTTCAACTGGCCGCCGGAGAACCAGCTGGCTTCACCTGTTTTCAGGTTGTAGCGCTGGACAGTGTCCCAGGGGGCGCTCCAATCGAGGAAGCGTGTGGCTTGTTCGGCCCAGAAAGTACTGGGGTGTTCGATGGATTGGCGGTACAGGCGCTGGTAGTCGTCTTGACTCAGATTCGCAGCCCGGCGGACGGCATCGGCTTCGGGGAACGTGCTGATATCGAACATGACGGTTCCTTATTCTTGTTTTGCGACAAGATATAAAGATGCGCCGAGTAGTGGATCGGTTCAAGTCAGACACAAACCAATGTGGGAGCGGGCAGCCCGCTCCCACAAGGCATTGCTTACGATCAGCCGCGGTGACGACCGCGGAAATAGTTGATCAAGCCTTGGGTCGAGGCATCGTCAGCCGGAGTTTCTTCGCTGCCGACCAGGCGGTTGTAGACGCCTTTGCCGAGTTCTTTGCCCAGCTCCACACCCCATTGGTCGAAGGCGTTGATGCCCCAGATCACGCTTTGCACGAAGACTTTGTGTTCGTACATCGCCACCAATGCGCCGAGACGACGTGGGCTGATGCGCTCCACCACGATGGTGTTGCTTGGGCGGTTGCCCGGGATCACCTTGTGCGGCGCGACTGTGTGAATTTCTTCTTCACTCATGCCTTTGTCGCGCAGCTCGGTTTCGGCTTCCGCCAGTGTTTTGCCCAGCATCAATGCCTGGCTCTGGGACAGGCAGTTGGCGTACAGCCACTGGTGGTGGTCGGAGACCGGGTTGAAGCTGACGATCGGCACGATGAAGTCGGCCGGAATCAGTTGGGTACCCTGGTGCAGCAACTGGTGATAGGCGTGTTGGCCGTTGCAACCCACGCCGCCCCAGATGACCGGGCCCGTTTCGGTGGACACTGGCGTGCCATCCTGGCGAACACTCTTGCCGTTGGATTCCATGTCCAGCTGTTGCAAATGCTTGGTGATGTTACGCAGGTAGTGATCGTACGGCAGGATCGCGTGACTCTGCGCGCCCCAGAAGTTGCCGTACCAGACGCCGAGCAGCGCCAGCAATACCGGCATGTTCTGTTCGAAAGGAGCGCTCTGGAAATGCTGGTCCATGGTGTAGGCACCGGACAGCAGTTCCTTGAAGTTGGACATGCCGATGGCCAGGGCAATCGGCAGACCGATGGCCGACCACAACGAGTAACGGCCGCCAACCCAGTCCCACATCGGGAAGATGTTTTCTTCACGAATACCGAAAGCCACCGCTGCCGCGTTGTTGCTGGACACGGCGATGAAGTGACGATACAGCTCCGCCTCGGAACCGCCCTGAGCCAGGTACCAGGCGCGCGCTGCCTGGGCGTTCTTCAGGGTTTCGAGGGTGTTGAAGGATTTCGACGAAACGATGAACAGCGTGGTCTCGGCACGCAGCTTCATGGTCAGCTCGTGGAACTCACTGCCATCGATGTTCGCCAGGTAATGGCAACGCACGCCTTTCTGGGCGTAGGACAGCAGTGCTTCGGATACCAGTTCCGGGCCGAGGAACGAGCCGCCGATGCCGATGTTGACCACGTCAGTGATCGGCTTCTCGGTGTAACCACGCCACAAACCGTCGTGGATACGGCCCACGAGATCGGTGATCTGATTCAGTACCTTGTGCACTTCCGGCATCACGTTGACGCCGTTGACCGACAGCTTGTCGCCAACTGGACGGCGCAGCGCGGTGTGCAGGGCAGGGCGACCTTCGGACGAGTTGACGATTTCGCCTTCAAACAGCGACTTGATAGCGCCTTTGAGGTCGACTTCGTTGGCCAGACCCACCAGCAGGTTGCGGGTCTCGGCGTTGATCAGGTTTTTCGAGTAATCGAGAAACAGACCGCAGCTACTGAGGGTGAATTGGGTAAAGCGCTGCGGATCGGCATTAAACGCTTCGCGCATGCTGAAATCCTGCATGGCTTGGCGGTGATCATTCAACGCTTGCCAGGCGGGCAGAGCGGTCACGTCGTGAGGAGTGCGGTAGTACGCCATCGCTGCGGGTTTCCTTTTTACTTGAACGGCCTTTTGAACACTAAAAATACCGGATCGCTGCGGGTGGGCGTCCGGTCAACTGCGTCTTCACGTTTTCATGGCGCAGGGCGAATACAGTAACCTTCGCGCTGCGATCTGTCTTGACTTTGTCTGACCCGTCCCCGGTACTTTTTTATACATAAAGAAGAGGGTGAGCCGACAAACGGAAGGATGTGCGGGTTTTTGCTCGGTCAGGCGACTTGAACCGGGTAGGGGAAAGCTGAACCCGATTCACTGTCGAAGCAGGCGCGAATCTGCTGGGTCATCCAGCATCATGCTGGATGACCGACCGCACTTTCTACGCCGTAGTGTCGAGGTTGATGTGCAGGTTGTCGATCAGGCGCGTTGTCCCCAGATACGCGGCTACCAGAATGACCAGGTCCCGATCCTGCGGGGTTGCCGGACGCAAGGTCCGCGCTTCACGTATTTCCAGGTAATCCGGACGCAGCCCGGCGGTTTCCAGCTGTTTGATCTGGGCATCGATGAGCGCCGGGAAATCCCTGTCGCCCTGTTTGATCGCCTCGCCAATTTGCGTCAGGCCTTGATACACCACGGGTGCAACGGAGCGCTGTTGTTCATTGAGAAAGCCATTACGCGAGGAAAGCGCCAAGCCATCGGCAGCACGAACAGTAGGCTCGCCAATGATCTGCACAGGCATGTTCAGGTCATGAACAAGGGACTTGATCACGGCCAATTGCTGGAAGTCTTTCTGGCCAAAGATCGCCAGGTCCGGCTGGACCATGTTGAACAGCTTGCTGACCACTGTCGCCACGCCTTCGAAGTGACCGGGACGACTGGCGCCGCACAGGCCTTCGGAGAGCTGTGGAACACTGACGCGGGTCTGACCTTGCATGCCGTCCGGGTACATCTCTTCAACGCTTGGCGCGAACAGCAAATGGCAGCCCGCCTGGAGCAGTTTTTCCTGATCCGCAGCGAGGGTTCTCGGGTATTTGTCGAGGTCTTCGCCGGCCCCAAATTGCAACGGGTTGACGAAGATGCTCGCGACCACGAAATCCACTCGTTGAGTGGCTTTGGTGATCAGCGCGATATGGCCGCTGTGCAAGTTGCCCATGGTGGGCACGAAGCCGATGCGCTTGCCTTCGCTACGGGCGCGGGCGACGGCGGCTCGAAGTTCGCGTACGGTTTTTACGGTGTTCATGCAGAGAATCCGTGTTCGATACCTGGGAAGGTCGCCGCTTTGACGTCAGTGACGTAGGCAGTCAAAGCCGCATCAATGCTGGTCTGACCGGCCATGAAGTTTTTCACGAATTTTGGCATGCGACCTGTAATCGACAACCCCAGCATGTCGTGCATCACCAATACCTGGCCATCTGTGGCGCTGCCTGCGCCGATGCCGATAACCGGGATCTTCACTGCCTGGGTGATTTCTTCGGCCAGCTCGCTCGGGACGCATTCAAGCAGCAGCATCGCTGCGCCGGCTTGTTCCAGCGAGATCGCATCGGCACGCATTTGTCGCGCCTGGTTTTCGTTACGTCCCTGAACTTTGTAGCCGCCCAGGATGTTCACTGATTGAGGTGTCAGTCCCATGTGAGCGCAGACGGGGATGCCACGCTCGGCCAGCAAGCGAATCGAGTCCGCAAGCCACAATGCCCCTTCAACCTTGATCATGTGCGCACCGGCCTGCATCAACAGCGCGCTGTTGGTCATGGCTTGTTCAGTGGTGGCGTAGGCCATGAAAGGCAGGTCGGCGAGGATCAATGCGTCGGTGTTGCCGCGTTTGACGCACGCCACGTGGTAAGCCATCTCAGCGGTGGTCACCGGCAGCGTGCTGTCATGACCCTGCAAAACCATGCCGAGGGAGTCACCCACCAACAGCACTTCGACGCCAGCCTGATTGCAGGCGTGGGCGAAGGTCGCGTCATAGCAGGTCAGCATGGTGATTTTTTCACCTTTTTGCTTGAGACCTTGCAGGGTGGTCAGGGTAATGGCTGGCATGAAAAGTTCCTCATTCAGGCGCTGTGAAAACTACTGCGAGTAACGCGCGTGATTCTTCGTTAAATACAGGCGCACGGTCTGTTGTCGTGCTTTTAAGGCCTGGATTGCGCCCTTCAACGCCGTGTTGGCGGCAACGGGACGCCTATAGTCGTGAGGAGAACTCGGGAAGTCAATTGCGTGTGTTACCGCATTGTTACGCATGAGGTGTTACCGGCGTAACTGATGCGATTCAGCAGACGGGATGCGGCGGCGGCATAAGGGGGGCTCCGCGTTTCTATAGGAACAAAGCTTGCTCGTGATAGTGACGTGTCAGTCGACATGCGTGCCGTATTTCAGTCAGCTATCGCGAGCAAGCATTGCTCCTGCAGAGGGATTTCATCAATTTTGGGGAATGCGCTCCAGCCCGACAAACGGGCAAGCCTGGAGTAATTCGCCAAGTACCCGGCCATCGGCCAAACGCAGGTCTGCAGGCGCCAGTTCGGCCAGCGGATACAGAACGAACGCGCGTTCCTGCATATGGTAGTGGGGGACTTTGAGGCGAGGCTCGTCGATCAGTCGATCGCCGAACAGCACGATATCGAGATCCAGCGTGCGTGGCCCCCAACGTTCGAGGCGTTCGCGCCCCTGGTCATTCTCGATGGCTTGCAGCGCATCCAGTAGCTCCAGTGGCGGGAGGAGGCTGTCGAGGGCCGCAACCGCGTTGGTGTAACGCGGTTGGCCGGGCAGCAATGAATCGCTTTGATAAAACGCGGAAACGGCGACCAGTTCGGTGCATGGCAGTTGCGCCAGCGCGTCGACCGCGCTGCGCAATTGTTCGGCGGGGTCAGCCAGATTGCTGCCCATACCGATGTAGATGCGTTCCATGAATTACTCGCCCGTGGTGCTCGGTGCGTCGGCTGTACGCTTGCGCTTTGCGCCACCGCTACGGCGTCGTTTGCGCGGCGCACCGGTGCCTTCGTCTTTACCACTGAGGTCGCGGATCATGTCACGGCGCTCGCTGTCGTTGGCGTCCTGATAATCGGTCCACCATTCACCGAGGCCATCGGTTTGTTCCCCGGCGCTCTCACGCAACAGCAGAAAGTCATAACCGGCCCGGAATCGTGGGTTATCGAGCAACAGGTCGGCACGTTTGCCGCTGCGCCGTGGCAAGCGCTCCTGCATGTCCCAGATCTCGCGGATTGGCATGGTAAAGCGCTTCGGAATCGCGATGCGCTGACACTGTTCAGCAATCAGTTCGTGAGCGGCTTCCTGCATCGCCGGTATCGGTGGCATGCCACGCTCTTGCAGACGCAGCACGCGCGCCGGCAATGCAGGCCACAACAGCGCTGCAAACAGGAACGCCGGGGTCACCGGTTTGTTCTGCTTGATGCGCAGGTCAGTGTTGACCAAGGCTTCGCTGATCAGTGTGTGCGTGTAGGTCGGGTTGTATTCCAACGCTTCGGCACTGGCCGGGAACAGTGGGTCGAACAGCTGCAAATCGACCAGCATTTCGAAGGTGTCTGCGGCATGGCCAGAGAGGAACAATTTGAGGACTTCTTCGAACAGACGAGCCGACGGTATCTCTCGAAGCATCGGGGCGAGTTCGCGGATCGGCGCGGCGCTGTGCTTTTCGATGCCGAAATTCAACTTGGCGGCGAAACGCACGGCGCGCAGCATCCGCACCGGGTCTTCCTGGTAGCGCTGCTTTGGATCGCCGATCAGTCGGATCAGATGATTGCGAATATCGTGGACGCCGTTGGCGTAGTCGAGAATGCGCTCACTGACCGGATCGTAATACAGGGCATTGATGGTGAAATCGCGGCGCTGCGCGTCTTCTTCCAGGGTCCCGTAAACGTTGTCGCGAAGGATGCGCCCGCTCTCATTGCGTGAGGACTGGTTGCTGTCTTCTTCTTCATCGTTTTGCGGGTGATTGGCGCGGAAGGTCGCGACCTCGATGATTTCGCGGCCAAAATGGATATGCACCAATTTGAAGCGACGGCCGATAATCCGCGCGTTGCGGAATTCAGCTCTGACCTGTTCAGGTGTTGCACTGGTGGCGACGTCGAAATCTTTTGGCGTGATGCCGAGCATCATGTCGCGCACACAGCCGCCAACCAAATAGGCTTGGTAACCGGCGTTCTGCAGGCGTTCGACGATATTCACTGCGTATCGGCTGAATTGCGACTTCTGCAGCGAATGTTGGCTGCTGTTGAGCACTTCAGGCGTACTGCGAATGTGTTGCGTATGACGCTTGGGAGAACGGAATGACTGGAACAACTTCTTCAGCATGGGATGCACTGTTTGAAGGAATGTTCGGCCATAACGAAGAATGACCGCATGATGGGCGGGGATTCTAGCATTTAGTCGGGGGATGGTGTAGGAAGCTGCGCAACGGGATGAGGGGCGACTGATCGGACAGCGACGACAGGGGCCGCATGATCGTCAAATCCCGGAAACTACAAGGGGAGCCGAAGCTCCCCAAGAAGTAGTTGCATGCTCTATTTTTATTATTGGTTTCGGGCTTTTTGTTTTTGTTAAGTGCCCTCGTCATGGAGATTTTCCTTCATGACCCTCCCAATCGGGAGCCAAGAGCAAACGGATTGCTTTGGTCGCTGTGCTGCAGTGATCTATCGATCCAACCAGTTCAGGCTCTGTCTTAGGACAGTTTTTGTTGTTCTCGGCCTGGTCGTGGGGCAAGCCCCAAATACAACGCCTCTCCAAAAGAATCAGTTAGCTGCGCCTCTCGCCGTCTTGTTTTTATTGTGCGTGAGTCGATTCGTCTTATTTTTATTGTCTTGTGCATTGCTTGTTATTGTTCTTGTACTAAACATATAGCAGGGTGCGTGCCAACTTTTGCGAAGCCCAGTAAAACAAGGGGTTAGGCGCTGGATCTGGTATTCGCGAGGCCAAAAAAAGCCGGGGCTTCGTTACCGTAAGCCCCGGCTTCTGTTACGTGAAAAACCTGAGGTAACAGTTTTTTCACACAATCAGCTGTTACCTGCACATTCGAAAGGTGACGTTCAGCTTTCGCTGGCCACACCGGTCTTGCGCCGTGGAATGCCCAGGCGCTGACGACGTTCCCACAGGCATTTACGACTGACCCCGAGTTTGCGAGCCAGCTCGGTCTCGGTCATATGGTCCTGATGCTCGAGTACGAAGTGCTGGAAGTAGTCTTCCAGTGACAGGTCTTCCGTAGGCTCATGACTGGTGTTACTGGCGCTGCCGCCTTGTTGCGGCGCAAGGCCGATGAACTCATCGTCATCCAGATCATTCAGTTCGATGTCGATCCCCAGCAGTTCAGCGGAAATCTCCGGGCTTTCGCAAAGAATGACGGCGCGCTCTACAGCGTTTTCCAGTTCACGAACGTTACCCGGCCATGAATAGTGACGAATCGCTTGCTCGGCATCCGGCGCAAACTTCAGGTCGGTGCGGTTGACTCGCGCACTTTGTCGCGCCAGGAAAGCAGTGGCGATTTCGTTGACGTCTGCACCACGCTCGCGCAGCGCTGGCAATTTCAGGGCGATGACGTGGAGGCGGTAAAACAAGTCTTCACGGAACTGGCCGATCTTCGCCAGGCTCTTGAGGTCCCGGTGAGTCGCAGCGATCAGTCGCACGTCGACTTTCTGCGATTGCACGGAACCGACTCGGCGAATCTCGCCTTCCTGCAATACGCGCAATAGACGAGCCTGAGCTTCCAGTGGCAGTTCGCCAATTTCGTCGAGGAACAGCGTGCCGCCATCGGCAGCTTCCACCAGGCCGGCGCGACCGGCGCTGGCACCGGTAAACGCACCTTTTTCGTGGCCGAACAGCTCGGACTCGATCAGGCTTTCCGGAATGGCTGCGCAGTTCACCGAAATCATCGGTGCCTTGGCACGTTTGGACAGGTTGTGCAGCGCCCGCGCCACCAGTTCTTTACCGGTGCCGGATTCGCCCTGGATCAGGACATTTGAGTCAGTCGGGGCCACTTTGCGGATCTTGCTGTACAGATCCTGCATAGGGGGGCACGAACCGATGATGCCGATTTCGCCATTGCTGTTGTCGACACCGGTTTTTGCCGTGCCATTGCCCGCCTTGGCACTGGCAGGCTCACCCGCAGTGCTTTGCACCGATTGCCGATCACGCAGGATTCTTGCGACTGCCTGAAGCATTTCATCGTGATCGAAAGGCTTGGCGATGTAGTCCACCGCGCCCATCTTCATCGAGTCGACCGCTGAGCGCAGGCTGGCGTAGCTGGTCATGATCAGCACCGGCGTACCTTGGCCGAGCTTGATCAGCTCGGTGCCCGGCGCGCCTGGTAAACGCAGGTCGCTGACGATCAGGTCGAACGTGGGGATAGTGAAACGTTCTTGTGCTTCCTGCACAGAACCGGCTTCGCTGACCTGGTACTGGTTACGTTCCAGCAGGCGGCGCAAGGCGGAGCGGATAATTGTTTCGTCTTCGACGATCAAAATGTGCGGCATTGATTCGATACTCTCGACGGTCTCAGTTCACAGCGGACGTCGCTTCGACATGACGCGGCAAGGTCACCCGAATACGGGTGCCGCGTTGGCTTTGAACATCAGCCGGGCTGTCGATGGTGATTTGTCCATAATGCTCTTCAACGATGGAATAGACCAGTGCAAGGCCCAGACCGGTGCCTTCGCCAGGGTCCTTGGTGGTGAAGAAAGGTTCGAACAATCGGTCCATGATGTTCTTCGGAATGCCACTGCCTTCGTCTTCCACGATCAGGTCGACCGTGTGCTCGCCGGCTTCGCTTTTAACGCGCACTGCACTGCCGGGAGGCGAGGCGTCGCGGGCGTTTGAGAGCAAGTTGATCAAGACCTGGGCGAGTCGCTGCGGATCGCCTTCGACCCAGTGATCGGGGTCGCACAGGTTGTAGAACTGCACTTCGAAATTGCGTCTGTTGAGGGCCAGCAGGCCTATCGCGTCCTGGGCGACTTCCGCCAGACAGACGGGCTCGTCGCTGTGCTGGTGGCTACCGGCATGGGCGAAGCTCATCAGTGACTGAACGATGCGCGACACCCGCTTGGTCTGCTCGAGAATCTGGCCGCTGATTTCCTTCAGCTCACTATCGTCCTCACGCTCTTCGCGCAGGTTCTGCGCCAGGCAGGCGATACCGGTGATCGGGTTGCCAATCTCGTGGGCCACGCCGGCGGCGAGTCGACCAATACTGGCCAGACGCTCGGAGTGCACCAGTTTGTCTTCGAGCATCTGGGTTTCAGTCAGGTCTTCTACCAACAGCACCAGGCCACTGTTACCCGGCGCGAGGGGCTCATCGATGGCGGCTTTGTGCAGATTGAGCCAGCGGGTCTGGCCGTCGAGCGCGAGATGCTGTTTGTGCAAGTGCTCGTCCGGCAGGTTGATGAAGCCTTGCAGCAGTTCTTTCCATGGATCGGCAATGGTGCTCAGGCGTGAACCGACCACGCGTTGGGCGGCAATTCCGGTGAGCTCCTCCATGGCTTTGTTCCACATCAGGATTTCCTGGTCCTTGGCGAGGGAGCAGACACCCATCGGCAACTCTTGCAACGTCTGGCGGTGGTAACGACGCAAAGCGTCCAGTTCCGCTGCCAGCCCGGTCAGACGCGAGTGGTAATCCTCTAAACGGCTTTCGATGAAGTGAATATCTTCAGTTACGTAGTTTTCGCCGCCGGCCTTGTAAGGCAGGAAGGTTTCGACCATGTCCTGAGCGACGCTCGGCCCCATCAGGCCAGACAGGTTGGCCTCGATCCGATCCCTTAAACGGCGCAACGCGTACGGGCGGCGCTCATCGAATGGCAGGTAGAGATCGCGCAACGCCTGCTCGACTTCCTTTTGGGCAGCCTTCGCACCCAATGGTTTGGCCAGTTGGGTGGCAAATTCTTGTGGAGAGGCGGCGTGCAATTCGCGACGTTGCGGTCGGCGGACGTTGTCCACAGCGCAGGCTTCTGCAGCGCTGGCTTCTTCAGGACTGGCATTGGTGAACAGTGAAATCAGCGTGAACATCAGGACGTTGGCAGCCAGCGAAGCGATGGCCGCCATGTGCCAACTGGTGTCGTCCAGCACGTAAATCATGTTCAGGAGCGGAATATAGAAGCCCTGCAAATTGCCGACCAGCGGCAACAGCATCGTCACCAGCCACACCAGGATCCCGGCCAGCAAACCGGCGATAAAGCCGCGACGGTTGGCGGTCGGCCAGTACAGGACCGACAGCACACCCGGCAGGAACTGCAATGTCGCCACAAACGCGACGATGCCAAGGTTGGCCAGATCCTGCTCGGCGCCGAGCAGCAGATAGAAACCGTAACCGGCCATGATGATGGCGACGATCAGCGCGCGTCGCGTCCACTTCAGCCAGCGATAAATGTTGCCTTCGGCCGGCGGCTGGTAGAGCGGCAGCACCAGGTGGTTGAGTGCCATCCCGGACAGCGCCAGGGTAGTGACAATGATCAATCCGCTGGCGGCCGATAATCCGCCGACATACGCCAGCAGTGCCAAAGCCTTGCTGTTGGCGGCAATACCGATTCCCAGGGTGAAGTATTCCGGGTTAGTGGTGGCGCCAAGCTTCAGCCCGGCCCAGAGAATCAGCGGGACGGCCAGGCTCATCAGCAGAAGAAACAATGGCAAACCCCAGCTCGCACTGACCAGCGAGCGAGGGTTGAGGTTCTCGGTAAACGTCATGTGATACATGTGCGGCATCACGATCGCCGAGGCAAAGAACACCAGCAGCAGCGTGCGCCACGGACCTTCCTGCAACGGTGTATGCAGGGCCGCCAGCGCCGTCTGGTTTTGCAGCAGCCAAAGCTCAAGTTGCTGCGGACCATCGAACACGCCGTACAGCGCATAGAGGCCGACGCCGCCAATGGCGATGAGTTTGATTACCGACTCGAAGGCAATCGCGAACACCAGGCCTTCGTGTTTTTCGCGGGTAGCGATATGGCGTGAGCCGAAGAAAATGGTGAACAGGGTAATCAGCGCACAGAAGCTCAGTGCCACGCGATGCTGGACCGGCTCGCGAGTGAGAATGCCGATGGAGTCGGCCACGGCCTGAATCTGCAACGCCAGCAACGGCAGCACGCCAATCAACATGAAAATCGTCGTCAATGCTCCGGCCCACGTGCTGCGAAAGCGGAACGCAAACAAGTCCGCCAGCGAAGACAATTGATAGGTGCGGGTGATTTTCAGGATCGGATACAGCAGCACCGGCGCCAGCAGGAAAGCGCCCGAAACACCGAGATAGCTGGACAGGAAACCGTAACCGTATTGATAGGCCAGGCCCACGGTGCCGTAAAAAGCCCAGGCACTGGCATAAACACCCAGCGACAGGGTGTATGTCAGTGGGTGGCGAATGATCGCCCGGGGGATCATGCCCCGTTCGCTGATCCAGGCTACGCCGAACAGCACGGCCAGGTAGGCGGCGCTGATCAGGATCATCTGGGTCAGGCTAAAGCTCATCGGCATCTTTTTGGCTCTGCAGGATGAAGGTCACGACGATCAGAATCAGCCAGAGCAGATAAGGGCGATACCAGGCACCGGTGGCGTCGATCCACCAATCCATGATGGCTGGGGAGAACAGATAAATCCCCACTACCAGGAGCAGGACCAAGCGATAGATGTACATCCCGGCCTCTCTTTTTTATGCGCGTGCCCGAAAACGTGCGGCGATGGTAACGGATGGGCGCGCCACTGCAAGTGTGATCACTGCAGTTGCGCTTCGGGAAGGTCAAGTGTTCGCGGGATCAGCAGTGCATCCCAGTGGCCAATGGCCCAGTCCAGCACTTCCCTGGGCGTTGCGTACAACAATTCGGTCCCCGGATTTTGCCCGAGCGCGCGCAGGGCACGCAGCAACAAAGGTGTTGCCTGATCGGCTGTCAGGGGCGGAGAGCGGTAGGACTTGCCGAGCTTGTTGCCATCGGGCTGAGTGATCAGCGGGATATGCAGATATTTCGGTTGCCGCAAGCCGAGCAACTCTTGCAGGTAGAGCTGCCGGGGTGTGGAGTCCAGCAGGTCGGCGCCACGGACAATATCAGTGATGCCTTGCCAGGCGTCGTCCAGCACCACCGCGAGTTGATAGGCGTAGAGTCCGTCGCGGCGGCGAATCACGAAATCACCGACGTCACGACCCAGGTGCTGGCGATACTCGCCTTGCACGCGGTCTATAAAGTGGTATTCCAGTTCGGGTACTCGCAATCGTATTGCTGCGTTTTCAGTGCTGTGCCCGGCATTGCGGCAGAATCCTGGATAAATGCCGTGATAAGGCTCCAGTTGTTTGCGCGAGCAGGTGCAGGCGTAAGCCAGGCCGTGGTTAAACAGACGATTGAGGACTTCGGCATAGGCGTCGTGCCGGTCGCTTTGGCGGATCATTTCGCCGTCCCACTCGAAACCGTAGCTCTCCAGGGCCTTGAGTATTGCAGCCTGAGCGCCGGGCTCTTCCCGAGGCGGATCGAGGTCCTCCATCCGCATCAACCACTGACCGCCCACCGAGCGGGCGTCGAGGTACGAGGCCAGCGCTGCGACCAGCGAGCCGAAATGCAGATGTCCGCTGGGCGTGGGGGCGAAGCGGCCGATGTAGGAGGTGGCGGTCATAAAGGCGATCTATGTTGTTGGGCCAGACGCAAATCACTTGAGGGCGGTGGCCTTCGTGGCGAGGGGATTTATCGGAATGCCGTACCACCCCGTTCGGCTGCGAAGCAGTCGCAAACCAGTAAATGCGTTCTATCTGATGCATCGCGATTACAGAGTTTGGGGCCGCTACGCGACCCACGGGGATAAATCCCCTCGCCACGAAGGTCCGCTCCCTCAAGGGAGGCCTGCTGGTTTGAATTTTGGAAACAAAAACGGAGCGTTCGCACGCTCCGTTTTTCGTTCAGGTCGACATTACTTGCCGACTTGCTTTTCCTTGATTTCCGCCAGGGTCTTGCAGTCAACGCACATATCGGCGGTAGGGCGGGCTTCCAGTCGCTTGACGCCAATCTCGACGCCGCAGGACTCGCACCAGCCATACTCTTCGTCTTCGATCAATTGCAGGGTCTTGTCGATTTTCTTGATCAACTTGCGCTCGCGGTCGCGGGCTCGCAGTTCGAGGCTGAATTCTTCTTCCTGGCTGGCACGGTCTGCCGGGTCCGGGAAGTTGGCCGCTTCGTCCTTCATGTGATCAACCGTACGGTCGACTTCCTGCATCAAGTCCTGTTTCCACTTGTTCAGGATCTTGGTGAAGTGCGCGCGCATGGGCTTGCCCATGTATTCCTCACCCTTCACTTCTTTGTAGGGTTCGAAGCCGCTGATCGACTGGTTTTGCTGCTTTGCTTGGGTGGGCATGAAATGGACCGCCTCTACTCTTGTAATCCATTGCGCAGGATTGCTCCATCACCGACACCTGCCGGCCCTGCGGCTGCAAGCGGGCGAACTTACCAGATCAAATCGGACCGCGCTACTCCCGGATGTCGAGGTAATGGCCCGATGCTCTTGCAAATAGTTGCAAAGCCTTGTCTGGTGGTGCTGGAGACCTGATCAAATATTGATTTTAGTCAAACCTGGGATACACGCTTGAGTCGTTTGGGACCGGCGTTATGAGCGTCTGACCGCTTTAGGTTCTCGCTCGTTCCAGTGCTTGGGTAGAATCAGTTCTTTTTACCGTTGAAGGAAGGCCAATGGCTCAGTCCTACAGTGCCCGCAGTCGCGCGATCGAACCCTTTCATGTGATGGCGCTGTTAGCGCGGGCCAATGAATTGCAGGCCGCAGGCCACGATGTCATCCACCTGGAAATCGGCGAGCCTGACTTCACCACCGCCGAACCGATTATTCAGGCGGGCCAGGCTGCACTCACCGCCGGAAAGACCCGTTACACCGCCGCACGGGGTATTCCCGAACTGCGTGAAGCCATTTCGGGTTTCTATCAACAGCGGTATGGATTGAACATCGATCCGCAGCGAATTCTCATCACGCCCGGTGGATCCGGGGCGCTGCTGCTGGCCAGCGCCTTGTTGGTAGACCCGGGTAAACATTGGCTGTTGGCGGATCCGGGTTACCCGTGTAACCGGCATTTCCTGCGACTGGTGGAAGGTGCGGCGCAGTTGGTGCCCGTCGGCCCGGAGGTGCGATATCAATTGACGCCTGACCTTGTGGCTCGTCATTGGGACCATGACAGCGTCGGTGCCCTCGTGGCCTCGCCTGCCAACCCGACCGGGACCATTCTGACCCGCGATGAGCTGGCGGGCTTGTCCGCCGCGATCAAGGCGCGACACGGTCATCTGGTGGTCGACGAGATCTATCACGGCCTGACTTACGGTACCGACGCCGCCAGCGTGCTCGAAGTCGATGACAGCGCGTTCGTGCTTAATAGTTTTTCAAAGTATTTCGGTATGACCGGGTGGCGCCTGGGTTGGCTGGTTGCCCCGGAGGCAGCCGTCGGCGAACTGGAGAAGCTCGCTCAAAACCTCTACATCAGCGCCCCGAGTATGGCCCAGCATGCGGCGCTGGCTTGTTTTGAGCCTGCCACCATCAGCATCCTCGAAGAGCGCCGCGCCGAGTTTGGTCGTCGTCGTGATTTCCTGCTGCCTGCGTTGCGCGAGCTAGGTTTCGGTATCGCTGTAGAACCTGAAGGCGCGTTCTATTTGTATGCAGATATCAGCAAGTTCGGCGGCGATGCCTTCGCGTTTTGTCGTCATTTTCTCGAAACTGAACATGTTGCGATCACCCCGGGTCTGGATTTCGGTCGTTATCAGGCCGGCCATCACGTGCGATTTGCTTACACCCAAAGCCTTCCTCGGCTGCAGGAAGCGGTCGAGCGGATCGCCCGCGGATTGCGGAGCTGGCAAGGCTGATGCGTTTTCATCCTCCCCTTGAAGAAGGTCGCCTGATTCGCCGTTACAAGCGCTTCCTCGCTGACATCGAAACTGTAGACGGCGAGTTGCTGACCATTCATTGCCCGAACACCGGCTCGATGCTCAATTGCCAGGTTGAGGGCGGGCAGGTCTGGTTCAGCCGCTCCAATGACCCGAAGCGCAAGTTGCCCGGCACCTGGGAAATCGGCGAAACCCCGCAGGGCCGGCTGTTTTGCGTGAACACCGGGCGCGCCAACGGTTTGATCGAGGAGGCATTGCGTGCCGGGGTCATCACCGAACTGAACGGCTTCACCGAGCTCAAGCGCGAAGTGGCTTACGGCCAGGAAAGCAGTCGCATCGATTTCCGTCTCGATTACCCGACCGGGCCGGCCTATGTGGAAGTCAAGAGTGTCACGCTGGGCTTTGATGGCTCATCGGTGGCTGCGTTTCCCGACGCGGTAACCCAGCGGGGTGCCAAGCATTTGCGCGAGCTGGCACACCTGGCTCGGGACGGGATCCGCGCGGTGCAGCTGTATTGCGTGAACCTGAGTGGCATTGATGCCGTGCGTCCCGCGCACGAAATCGATTCGGCTTATGCGGCAGCGTTGCGCGAAGCGGTGGCGTGCGGGGTCGAGGTGCTGGCATACGGTGTGAGATTGAGTCATGAAGAAATGGTGGTCGATCGACGTCTGGAACTAATGCTTGAAGATTAAAGGCTGATCCAGATGCCTTGTTCATCTTCGAGACTAGGGACGCTGGTCAGAAACTGTCCGGAACACGGGCCGGCGACGCACTCGCCGTCTTCGATCAGAAACAGTGCGCCGTGGGTGGCGCACTGGATCAGGCTGTTGCTCGGATCAAGAAACTGGTCGGGTTGCCATTCCAGTCCGACGCCACGATGCGGGCAACGGTTGAGGTAGACATAAACCTGTCCACTTCGGCGCACCGCAAGGAGCTTCTGGCCGTGAATGTCAAAGCCACGGCTGCTGGAATCGGTGAGCTCCAGGCCCGCGCAAAGAAACTTCATGTCTATCCTCAAGCACGCCTGCCCGTGACTGGATATGTCAGAGCTTGACGTTCAAATGCAAACAATTATCAAATGCCGGCTCCGCCCGTTGGGTGCAGGTGCCGACGCCGAGAATACTTGGCCTGTCAGCTCCACGCCTGGAAAAACTTTAAAGGAAGCTGTTTATGCGCCTGAGTCCCCGCGTTGCTGCGCTTTGTGTTGGCCTCCTCGCCAGCCACCACGTTGCCGCAACCGAGTTGCCACAACGTTGGGTCAGTGCCGGTGGCGCCCTGTCGGAGTGGGTCAGCGCGCTGGGTGGTGAGTCGAAGTTGGTCGGCGTCGACACCACCAGTCAGCACCCGGAGGCACTCAAGGCACTGCCGAGTATCGGTTACCAGCGGCAATTGTCGGCTGAAGGCATTTTAAGCCTGCGCCCGCAAATATTGGTCGGCACCGAAGAAATGGGGCCACCGCCGATACTGTCGCAGATCCGCAACGCGGGAGTGCAGGTCGAGCTGTTCTCAGCCCAGCCTGATTTGCCTGCCTTGCAGAGTAACCTGGAGCATTTGGGCAAGTTGCTGGGTGCCGAAGGCCGGGCTTCGAAACTGTTTCAGGCTTACCAGCAACAGCTTGATCAACAAAAGGTCCGGGTCACCCAGGCGCAGTTGAGTCAGCCGTCACCGGGTGTGCTGGTGCTGATCGGTCACGCGGGCGGCAAGCCACTGATCGCCGGCAAAGACACCAGCGCGGATTGGCTCCTGCAACGCGCCGGTGGGCATAACCTGGCGACGCATACCGGGTACAAGCCGTTTTCCGTCGAATCCCTGATCAGCCTGGACCCGGAAGTGCTGGTGTTTGCCGATCGCGCGCTGAGTGGCGAAGTGGCGCGTGCCGCCTTGTTTAAAGAAAACCCTATTCTGTCTTCGACACGTGCGGCCAAGGACGGGCGCGTCATCGAGCTCGATCCGACGTTACTGGTCGGCGGGCTGGGGCCGCGGTTACCCGATGAACTGAAAAAACTGTCTGACGGTTTCTTCCCCGGCACCGCCAAACAATGACGGTTCTGGTTAAACCGCGTGCATTGTTCATTGGCCTGAGCCTGCTGTGCTTATTGGCGATCTGGTTGTCGCTGGCGCTTGGGCCGGTCAGTCTGCCGTTGCTCGACACATTGCGCGTAGCGTTACGCATGATCGGCCTGCCCATTGCGCCAGACGGGCTGGAGCAGGCGGAGCTGATCCTTGGGCAAATACGCCTGCCGCGAACGTTGTTGGGTTTGGCGGTGGGAGGCGTGCTGGCGTTGTCCGGCGTGGCCATGCAGGGCCTCTTTCGTAACCCACTGGCCGATCCGGGGTTGGTGGGCGTTTCCAGCGGCGCGGCCCTCGGCGCGGCGATTGCCATTGTCGGTGGTTCGGCGTTTGGCGGTCTGCCGGAGGCTTTCGGGCCTTACCTGTTATCGCTGTGCGCCTTTCTCGGCGGCCTGGGTGTGACGGCGCTGGTGTATCGGTTGGGTCGGCGTAACGGTCAGACCAACGTTGCAACAATGTTGTTGGCAGGCATTGCTTTGACTGCTCTGGCAGGATCTGCCGTTGGGCTTTTCACCTATCTGGCGGACGACGCCACCCTGCGTACCCTGGCGTTCTGGAACCTGGGCAGCCTCAACGGCGCCAGTTATTCGCGACTTTGGCCATTGCTGTTGATCAGCGCCGGTGTGGCGCTGTGGCTGCCACGTCGTGCCAAAGCCTTGAATGCATTGTTACTGGGAGAGTCCGAAGCCGGGCACCTGGGCATCGACGTTGAAAGGCTCAAGCGCGAGCTGGTCTTCTGCACGGCGCTGGGAGTAGGGGCCGCTGTGGCGGCGGCAGGAATGATTGGCTTTGTCGGGTTGGTGGTGCCGCATCTGGTGCGTCTGCTGGCCGGTCCTGATCATCGAGTGCTGTTACCCGCCTCGGTGCTGGCCGGCGCCAGTCTCTTGCTGTTTGCTGACCTGGTAGCGCGGCTGGCACTGGCGCCTGCCGAGCTGCCCATTGGCATTGTTACGGCGTTCATTGGTGCTCCGTTCTTTCTGTACCTGCTCCTCAGAGGACGCGCCTGATGCTGCGAACGCAAAATCTGCAAATCCGCCGCGGCCGCAAGACCGTGCTGATGGATATCACGCTTGAGCTCAAACCGGGTGAAGTCCTGGGTGTGCTGGGACCTAACGGTGCCGGCAAGAGCACGTTGCTTGGCGCCTTGTGTGGCGAGTTAAAGGCTGATCACGGAAACATCTGGCTCGACGAGCATGAGTTGAGTCACTGGACCGGGCCGTTGCGAGCCCAGCGTCTGGCTGTATTGCCGCAGGTATCGACGCTGGACTTTGCCTTTCGTGTCGAAGAAGTGGTCGGCATGGGGCGTTTGCCTTATCAGAGTGGTCGTGTCCGGGATGACGAAATTGTCGCGGCCGCCTTGAACGCTGCCGATGCCGCCCATTTGCACGGCCGAAGTTACCTGGCCCTGTCCGGAGGTGAGCGTCAGCGAATACATCTGGCGCGGGTGTTGGCACAGCTCTGGCCAGGTGAAGCGGGGCAGACCTTGCTGCTCGACGAGCCCACGTCGATGCTCGATCCATTGCATCAGCACACCACACTGCAAGCTGTGCGCGAATTCGCCGATCGTGGTGCGGCGGTAATGGTGATCCTGCATGATCTGAACCTGGCAGCGCGCTATTGTGATCGACTGTTGCTGCTCGAAGGCGGACGACCTGTTGCGCTGGATACGCCGGAACGGGTGTTACGTCCTGATCGACTTCAGGCGGTGTTCGGTCTGGAAGTACTGGTGCAGCAGCACCCGGAGCGCGGGCATCCGCTGATTATCGCCCGCTAGATCCATTACTGGGGTGAATCCATGCGCTTAATGCTGATGCTGGGAGTGTTGTTGCTGAGTGCCTGTACCCATGTTTCAGCGCCGCCACCTGTGGTGGGTGAGATTCGCGACCTGCACAGTAGTCAGGCTGTGACGCCGCAGGCGCTGATTGCGGCGCTGGCCAAGTCTTCTCGACTGATCGTGGGTGAGCAGCATGACAACCGCGATCACCATGAGCTGCAGTTGTGGTTGTTGCAGTCGTTGGGGGATAGGCGGCCTCAGGGCAGTTTGCTGTTGGAGATGCTCACACCGGATCAGCAACCTCGTGTTGATGAAGTGCGTCACGCCGCGACGCCACCGACTGATTTGCCCGGATCTCTGGACTGGCAGTCTGGCTGGGAGTGGGACCTGTACGGGCCTATCGTTCGATTTTCCCTGACTCAACCGTACCCATTGCTGGCGGCAAATCTGGACGTGCCTGAAGTACGTGCCATCTACACAACCCCACCTACGCTGAGCGGTTCGCGTTCCAATGCATCGTCCGTGAGGGACGAGCTTCTGAAACAAGTCAGTGACTCGCATTGCGGTCTGTTACCCGCGTCGCAAATGCCTGCAATGCTGGCGGTTCAGCAGCAGCGCGATAGACGCATGGCTGAGCGCTTGCTTGCCGCCCCCGAGCCTTCGGTGCTGTTTGCCGGCGCGTTTCATGCGCGCAAGGATGTTGGCGTGCCTATCCATCTGCTCGATCTGGGAGCACCCGAAGCACCGACAATATTGATGCTGGCTCAGCAGGGTAGCGAGGTCACGTCGCAAATGGCCGATTACGTTTGGTACACCCCGGACAAGCCAACCCCGGATTACTGCGAGCAGATGCGAAAACAGTTCGGCAAGCCGTCGAAGAAGTAAGTCTGTACGGAGGGCTTTTCGACAGGCAAAAAAAGACCCGGCAAGAGCCGGGTCAAATAACCGTGATTAGCCTGATGAGGAGATATCTGAGAGTCCGAACCAAGGGCTGTTCAAATATCGACCAGTCTCGCGACCAGTTGTGATAATCATAGCGATTCTCATTACCATGTCAACAGGTGATTTTTCATCGCCTTTAAATTCGACAGAAATTCATTCTAGAGGCCCGAAATCATTGGGTTTCACGCCTATTCAATTTTTGTGACGGGACGAAATAGCCTCCAGTTGCTTGTTCAGCGCTTCCTTTCGTTCTGCAGGAATGTCGTTCCAGTGCACATCCATCAGGGCGCCTTCGATTGCATACAACAACACCTTGGACGCCCGAAACCCGCGCGTACGCACGGCTCGATAGGCATCCACCGCCCCGAGGCGACGCAAGTCCGAGGCGCTGTGGATGCCCACGGCATGCAGCCATTGCGCCGACGTCTTGCCAAGATTCTTCAGGTGTTGCAGTTCATCATTCATCAAGCCTCCTTGCGACGGCCGAATGGTGCGTGGGCAAGCTTCTCAGGAGTGTAGCCATCAGTAGGAAAAGCGTGATTCTTTGGTCGGTTTCAGGGCAAATGCTTCTAAGAAACGTTGGCGCCGAGTCCAAGGAAATACGTGAATCGAATCGAAAGAGGGTGCCGGAATCGAGTGGATCGGATGTTACGACCCATAGTCCAGCGCAAAGCGGGGGCGCTGGACCGTTCGGTTAACAGGTCGTTTTTAGCGAGTGCGATATCGCAGACGGGTGCCGAAGTTCATCGACATAAGGATCTCGTCCGCACTCAGTTCTGCGGGGAAATAGGCACCGGAAATCTGCGCGTGGGCCAGGCTGGCGCCTTCGAGTGAGGATTTGCGAAAGTCGATGCCGCGCAAGTCGGCGGAGCGAAAATAAGCGTCGGTGAAGTCGACACCTTCGGCATTCAACTCACGCAGGTCCAGGCCGCGGAAGTCACCACCGATCATGTCGATGGTTCCTTCCTCGGGGCGTTCATTGTTGAAACCTGTGATGTCGTCTTTGTGCAGCAAGGCATAAAGCGGAGTGTCGAGGAGTTTGGGCTGGCTCATGTCACATCACCTGTTGGTTTTATGACGCCAGTATAGTGCCACTATTTGACAGCCGTGAAGCCACGCTGGCCCCACGGCTGAAATATCCTTACAGGCCTGGCAGTCGCTGGCGAATTTGCGCTACGACAGTGTCGAGCGTCCCGCTTTCGTTGGTTTGAACCCGTTTGCTGCACAGAATCTCTGCAGGTGTCAGGGCTTCGCGATTGGACTGCTGATCGGCGATTACCGCGAGGTCAGCGTCGGAAGGGTCGGTTTTATCGGCTTGGCGCAATGCCAACCACCCCTCGATGACCGCTTGTGGGGCGTTGCAATCAAGGATCAAAAATGGCGCGCCAGTGGACTCGGCGATTTTCGCTGCGCCGTCGCGTTGCTCACGCTTGAGGTAAGTGGCGTCGACTACGACAGGGAAGCCGGCACGCAGGATCACGGCCGCGATTTCATGCAGGCGTGTATAGGTTGCGGCGCTGGCGTCGGCGCTATAAATGCCGGCATGCGGATCGTTTGTCACGGTCTGCTCGCCGAACAGGCGCTTGCGTTCCACATCGGAGCGCAGGCGAATCGCGCCCAGTGCTTCCACCAGGCGCATTGCCACACGGCTCTTGCCGACAGCAGAAACACCGTGGGTGATGGCCATGAAACGCGAAGGAATGGTGCTGTAGCTTTCAGCCAGGTTGGCGTAGTTGCGATATTGACGCAGCGTTGTCGCGCGCTGCACAGGGTCGGCTTCGGCCGGCATGCTGAACAGGGTGACCTTGGCACGAACCAGCGCGCGGTAGGCCTTGTAGAAGTTCAGCAGTTCAAGGCCCTGGTAATCGCCAGTCAGTTCCAGGTATTGGCTGATGAAACGGCGCGCCAGACTTTTCAGACCGCGGTCTTCAAGGTCCATCGCCAGGAAACCGGTGTCGGCGTAGACGTCGGTGAAGCGGAACGGCTCGTTAAATTCGATGCAGTCGAAGATCACGACTTTGCCGTCAATCAGGGTGGCGTTACCCAGATGGATATCACCGTGGCATTCGCGGATAAAACCGTCGGCCTTGCGCTGGGCAAACAGCGGTTTGAGGCGTTCGAAGCTGCTTTCCGCCCAGGCTTGAAGGGCATCAAGTTGCAGCAGATCGGCCTTGTCGCTGAGGAATGGACGGATTTGCTCGAAGTTCTGACTGACAGGGGCCATCACGCTGTCCGGCTGACCGGCTTCATGTTCGGCGGGGACCTTCGGCGCGTTGAGGTGGAAATGAGCAATTTGCGCGGCCATCTCGTCGATGTGCGCGGTGGTCAGTTCACCATTGGCCTGCAGCGTGCTCAGCAGATTAGCCTGCGGAAACTGGCGCATTTTCAGGGCAAATTCGATGGCCGGTCCTTCGCCACCCAGTTGGGGGGCATCTGCGCTGCCAGTTATCGGCAACACTTCAAGATACAAATCGCTGGTCAAACGTTGGTTAAGTCGCAGCTCTTCGCCGCAAAAATGCTCGCGAGCGTCGAGACTGGTGAAGTCGAGGAAGCCGAAATTCATGGGCTTCTTCACTTTATAAGCAAACGGGCCGGTGAGCAGGACCCAGGAAATGTGGGTCTCGATGACCTGGAACCCTTCTACGGGATGCGGGTAGAGGGCCGGGTTTTGCAGGGCAGCGATCAGGGACTGGCTCACAGGCGATCCTTCAGAGTCTGGGAAAATTCACGGTCGCCATTATGGCCGCAAGTCCGCCCGACGCAAACCTCGGAGGGCTTCTGTTGAGTATGAATAAAGTGCGTATAATCCGCCGCCATGACTCGTACTCGATCCCCCCGCACTCCAAAAAAACCACCTTCCAAGGGCATGCGCCCCTGGCTGGGATGGGCCCTTAAACTCAGTCTGGTCGGCCTTGTGGTGCTCGCCGGTTTCGCGGTTTACCTCGACGCCATCGTCCAGGAGAAGTTCTCTGGCAAGCGCTGGACAATCCCGGCCAAGGTCTACGCCCGCCCGCTGGAACTGTTCACCGGCCAGAAGCTGAGCAAAGAAGATTTCCTCACCGAACTGGACGCTTTGGGCTACCGGCGCGAAAGCGTGAGCAATGGGCCGGGCGCTGCGGCGGTCAATGGCAACACTGTCGACCTGAACACCCGTGGCTTCCAGTTCTATGAAGGCATGGAGAAGGCCCAACCGGTGCGTGTCCGGTTCTCGGGTGACTATGTCGCCGAGCTCTCCGCGACGAACGGTTCGAAGCTGTCCGTTGTCCGGCTTGAGCCGCTGATGATCGGTGGTATCTATCCGAAAAATCTTGAAGACAGGATTCTGATCAAGATCGATCAGGTCCCGCCGTACCTGCTGGAAACCCTCGTCGCAGTTGAAGACCGGGATTTCTACAGTCACTGGGGCGTTTCGCCCAAGTCGATCATGCGAGCCCTTTACGTCAACACCTCTGGCGGCAGGATGACGCAGGGCGGCAGTACGCTGACGCAACAATTGGTCAAGAACTTCTACCTGACCAGCGAGCGCAGCCTGTCTCGCAAACTCACCGAAGCCATGATGGCGATGTTGCTTGAGTTGCATTACGACAAGCGGGAAATTCTTGAGGCGTACCTCAATGAGGTGTTCGTCGGTCAGGATGGGCAGCGCGCGGTACACGGTTTTGGCCTGGCCAGTCAGTTCTTCTTCGGGCAGCCGTTGTCCGAGCTGAAACTGCATCAGGTTGCGTTGCTGGTCGGTATGGTCAAGGGACCGTCCTATTACAACCCGCGTCGCAATCCTGAGCGCGCGCTTGAGCGGCGAAATCTGGTGCTCGACGTGCTTGAGCAGCAAGGCGTTGCCACCGCCGAACAGGTCGCTGCTGCGAAGAAAATGCCACTGGGTGTGACTACGCGCGGCAAATTGGCTGATAGCTCGTTCCCGGGTTTCATCGATCTGGTCAAGCGCCAGCTGCGCCAGGATTATCGTGACGAAGACTTGACTGAGGAAGGCCTGCGGATTTTCACCAGTTTCGACCCGATTCTGCAGATGAAAGCTGAAGCATCGGTCAACGATACGTTCAAGCGTCTGTCCGGGCGTAAGGGGTCCGATGAAGTTGAAGCGGCCATGGTCGTGACTAACCCGGAAACAGGTGAAGTCCAGGCCATGATCGGCAGTCGGCAGGCCAGTTTTGCCGGTTTCAACCGCGCACTGGATGCGGTCAGGCCGATTGGCTCGCTGATAAAGCCGGCGGTTTATCTGACCGCCCTTGAGAAGCCAAGCCAGTACACGCTGACCAGTTGGCTGTCCGATGATGCTTTTTCCGTCAAGGGGGCTGACGGTCAGGTCTGGAAGCCGCAGAACTATGATCGCCGCTCCCATGGCACGGTTTTCCTTTATCAAGGGTTGGCGCATTCCTACAACTTGTCGACCGCGCGTCTTGGGTTGGCGGTGGGTGTACCCAACGTGCTCAAGACGCTGGCGCGCCTTGGGGTGACTCGTGAATTTCCGGCTTTCCCTTCGATGTTGCTCGGGGCGGGAGGTTTGACTCCGATCGAAGTCGCGACCATGTATCAGACCCTGGCCAACGGTGGTTTCAATACGCCGATGCGCGGGATTCGTAGCGTGCTGACTGCAGAAGGCGAGCCGCTCAAGCGTTACCCGTTCCAGATCGAGCAACGCTTCGATCCGGCGTCCATTTATCTGATTCAAAGCGCCATGCAGCGGGTCATGCGTGAAGGTACCGGCAGTTCGGTTTACAACGTGTTACCGAAAACCCTGACGCTGGCCGGCAAGACCGGTACCAGTAACGACTCTCGAGACAGCTGGTTCGCAGGGTTCAGTCAGGACTTGCTGGCGGTGGTGTGGTTGGGGCGCGATGATAACGGCAAGACGCCGTTTACCGGCGCTACCGGTGCATTGCAGGTCTGGTCCAGTTTCATGCGCAAGGCCGATCCGTTGCCGTTGGACATGCCGCAGCCCGACAACATCGTGCAGGCGTGGGTCGATTCGCGCACGGGACAGGGTTCGGATGCCAGCTGCCCAGGCGTCGTGCAGATGCCGTATATTCGCGGCAGCGAACCACCTCCTGGTGCCGCCTGCGGTGGCGAAAGCCCTGCTTCTGGCGAAACGGTGATGGATTGGGTCAAAGGCTGGATGAATTAAGCAAAGAGGGTTTCAAGTGAACAAGTGGTTGATTCCAGCGGTTACCGCCGTGGCTTTGCTCAGCGGTTGTTCCACCGTGCAGCGTGGTTCGATTCCGGTAGTGGATTCGGGTAGCGCCGTGTCGAACAGCGAGCGTATTCAGGCGAATGGCGGTTTCCGTCAGACGACAGTGAAACGTCCTGCACAAGCCCAGACCCAGGCGATTCCGCAAGGTGATACCGGTGTAGTGGTCATGGTGCCCGGTGGCGGGGCGGTAGCATCGGCGCCGATCAGTACGTCGCCGATCACGCCGGGCCCTATTACTCCGGGGCCGATCGACACTTCGCCAGTGCAGTCGGCGCCGATCAATCAGGGTAGCTACAGCATGCCGTCGACGCCGAGCGGCATTCCCTCCGCCAGTACGGGAGGGGGCTTGTCTGCCGATGAGCAACTGGATGGTCCGGTATTGGCGCTGTTGACGACCGCGCAGCAGCAACAGGCCGGTGGTGATCTGAACGGTGCGTCGTCCAGTCTTGAGCGTGCTCAGCGAGTGGCGCCTCGGGAACCGCAGGTGCTTTATCGTCTGGCTCAGGTCCGCATGGCCCAAGGCGATGCGGCACAGGCTGAGCAGTTCGCGCGACGTGGCCTGACCATGGCCAACGGTCGTCCGGATCTTCAGGCCAGTTTGTGGGGGTTGATCGCTCAGGCGCGTGAAAAACAGGGCGATTCCGCTGGCGCCGCATTGGCCCGTCAGAAGGCCAAGGTTTCGCTGTGATGGACGAACGCTTCCCGAAGATCGCCGAACAGTTGCTGTTGATCGAGCGCGAGTTGCGTGTTCAGGGCTGGTGGGACGAGGTTTCTCCATCGGTCGAAGCGCTTTCCAGTGTCGAGCCCTTTTCGGTCGACACCCTGGATTTCGAGCAATGGCTGCAATGGATCTTCCTGCCGAGGATGAAAGTGATCCTGGAGCAGGATCTACCGTTGCCCAATGCCTCGGGGATTCAGGAAATGGCCGAAATGGTTTTCGCTGCCCGTAACGTCCAGGGCAAAGATCGTCAATTGCAGGTGCTGCTCAAAGAGTTCGACCTGCTGATCACGGCCTCGCGCTAAGGCCGATTCATTGTTGGATCTGTAGGGCTTGTAGGAGCTGTCGATTGAAACGAGGCTGCGATCTTTTGATCTTGTTCTTGAAAAGCAAAATCGAATATCACAGCCTCGTTTCACTCGGCAGCGCCTACAGCTATCTATCCGCACCTATTGGCAGTTCTCCGCAATCTGTTTCTGTGCTTCGCTTGTTCGCTCCTGGCGCTGTTGATCGGTCAGGCGACGCATCTCGCCATCCACATCCTCTCGTAACCTTGGATTGTTCTGCAGTTGAGCAAGGTTGGTGCGTGCCTGTTCGCAGAACACTTTCAACTGGGCCTGTTGATCAGCGACCTGCTCTTTCACCGATTTGTCGATTGCCTGCTGATCGCCTATGACGTTGCTGCGTGCAGGTAGCGTCGATTTGCTTGCAGGCGCAGAGGGCGTGACCACTGTTGTCGACGCTTGGCCTTGGGGTGGTTGAGCGTCGAAATGGGTAACGCCTTGGGCGTCGACCCATTTATAGATTTGACCGGCCATACACAAAGGGCTGATCAACAGACTGACCATCAATAAAGTTCGCATGCCATTTCCTTGCCATGAGTTGCGCAATTGAAGCTAACACAGTTGCTGTTTAGCGGTTTTTTCTTGCTTTCTCATGCGCTTACTTCAATAAAGCACATAGACGACTTGACTTGGAGAGGGCGAAACAGAAGAATCCAAAGTCCGCTGTAGAGGGACTGCCAGAAGCAGACCCACTCAGCAGATCATGAGGCGCACATCCGCGCCGACCTGTTACACCCGCAACGCGTTACCTCGCGCTGGGTGGGAAAGGCCCGCAACACTTGGGACGATCCCAATACTTGCTCAGTCAGTGCTGACGTAGTCGGCGACCACCGTCGCTCATGCTCTGCTGAGAAGTAAACCTATTAAGACCCGTCCTCTTTGAAGTGGGCGGTATTCTGGCGTTTTAGAGGTGAACAACGTGGAGCTTTTATCTGGCGGTGAGATGCTCGTCCGCTTTTTGCGTGACGAAGGCGTCAAGTACATCTACGGGTACCCGGGTGGTGCTCTTCTTCATGTTTACGATGCGCTGTTCAAAGAACCGGAAGTGACTCACATCCTGGTTCGTCACGAGCAGGCTGCGACCCATATGGCTGACGGCTATGCCCGCGCAACCGGTAAAGCCGGTGTGGTGCTGGTAACTTCCGGGCCGGGCGCAACCAATGCCATTACCGGTATTGCCACGGCGTACATGGACTCCATTCCGATGGTGATCATTTCCGGCCAGGTGCCTAGCACTATGGTAGGCACCGATGCATTCCAGGAAACCGACATGATCGGTATCTCCCGGCCGATCGTGAAGCACAGCTTCATGATCAAGCATGCTTCGGAAATTCCGGAAGTCATGAAGAAGGCGTTCTACCTGGCGCAATCCGGTCGTCCTGGTCCGGTCGTTGTCGATATCCCTAAAGACATGACCAACCCGGCCGAGAAGTTCGAATACATCTTCCCGAAAAAAGCCAAGCTGCGTTCCTACAGCCCGGCTGTCCGCGGTCACTCCGGGCAAATCCGAAAGGCAGCAGAGATGCTCCTGGCGGCCAAACGTCCTGTGTTGTATGCGGGCGGCGGCGTGATCCTTGGTGGTGGCTCCGCGCCGCTGACCGAGCTGGCGAAGATGCTTAACCTTCCAGTGACCAATACCCTGATGGGTCTCGGTGCCTACCCTGGCACGGACCGTCAGTTTATCGGCATGCTCGGCATGCACGGCAGCTACACCGCTAACCTGGCGATGCACCATGCCGATGTGATCCTTGCTGTTGGCGCTCGTTTCGACGATCGCGTGATCAATGGCCCGGCCAAGTTTTGCCCGAACGCCAAGATCATTCACATCGACATCGACCCGGCTTCGATTTCCAAGACTATCAAAGCCGATGTGCCTATCGTTGGCCCGGTCGAGAGTGTCCTGACCGAAATGGTCGCGATTCTCAAGGAGATCGGCGAGACCCCGAACAAGGAGTCCGTTGCCAGTTGGTGGAAGCAAGTTGACGAATGGCGGGGTGACCGCGGCCTGTTCCCTTATGACAAGGGCGACGGCAGCATCATCAAGCCGCAGACCGTGATCGAGACCCTGTGCGAAGTGACCAAGGGCGATGCCTATGTCACCTCAGACGTGGGTCAGCACCAGATGTTCGCCGCGCAGTACTACAAGTTCAACAAGCCGAACCGCTGGATCAACTCCGGTGGCCTGGGCACCATGGGGTTCGGCTTTCCAGCGGCCATGGGGATCAAGTTGAGCTTTCCGGATGATGACGTCGCCTGTGTGACGGGCGAGGGTAGCATCCAGATGAACATTCAGGAGTTGTCGACCTGCCTGCAGTACGGTTTGCCTGTAAAAATCGTCATCCTGAACAACGGTGTGTTGGGCATGGTTCGCCAGTGGCAGGACATGAGTTATGGCAGTCGCCACTCGCATTCCTACATGGAATCGTTGCCTGACTTCGTCAAGCTGGCAGAGGCCTATGGTCATGTTGGCGTACGCATCACCGACTCGAAAGATTTGAAGTCGAAGATGGAAGAGGCGTTCGCCATGAAAGACCGTCTGGTGGTTATCGATATCTCGGTGGACACCAGCGAGCACGTCTATCCGATGCAGATCAAAGACGGCTCCATGCGCGATATGTGGCTGAGCAAGACGGAGCGTACTTAATCATGCGGCACATTATTTCCTTGCTTCTGGAAAACGAACCTGGCGCTCTGTCTCGTGTAGTCGGCCTGTTCTCGCAGCGCAACTACAACATCGAAAGCCTGACAGTGGCACCGACCGAAGACCCGACACTGTCGCGTCTGACGTTGACCACGGTTGGTCATGACGAAGTGATCGAGCAGATCACCAAAAACCTGAACAAGTTGATTGAAGTGGTCAAATTGGTCGACCTGTCGGAGAGTGCTCACATCGAGCGCGAGCTGATGCTGGTCAAGGTCAAGGCCACCGGCGCCCAGCGCGCCGAGATCAAGCGCACTACCGATATTTATCGTGGGCAGATCGTCGATGTCAGCGCCAGCGTGTATACCGTTCAACTGACCGGTACCAGCGACAAGCTCGACAGCTTCATTCAGTCCATTGGCACTGCCTCGATTCTGGAAACCGTCCGCAGTGGCGTGACCGGGATTGCTCGCGGCGACAAAGTACTCAGCATCTAAACCAAATTAGTGAATGGCCTGAACGGCCTGGATATATAGGGGAATTTCATGAAAGTTTATTACGAAAAAGACTGCGACCTGTCGATCATCCAGGGCAAGAAAGTTGCCATCATTGGTTACGGCTCCCAGGGTCACGCTCAAGCGTGCAACCTGAAAGACTCCGGCGTTGACGTTACCGTTGGCCTGCGTAAAGGTTCGGCTACCGTTGCCAAGGCAGAAGCCCACGGCTTGAAAGTGACCGACGTTGCTTCGGCTGTTGCTGCTGCCGACCTGGTCATGATCCTGACCCCGGACGAGTTCCAGTCCGCTCTGTACAAGAACGAAATCGAGCCGAACATCAAGAAGGGCGCCACCCTGGCCTTCTCCCACGGTTTCGCGATTCACTACAACCAGGTTGTTCCGCGTGCCGACCTCGACGTGATCATGATCGCGCCGAAAGCACCGGGTCACACCGTGCGTTCCGAGTTCGTCAAAGGCGGCGGTATCCCTGACCTGATCGCTATCTATCAGGATGCTTCCGGCAACGCCAAGAACGTTGCGCTGTCCTACGCTGCTGGCGTTGGCGGCGGCCGTACCGGCATCATCGAAACCACTTTCAAGGACGAAACCGAAACCGACCTGTTCGGCGAACAAGCCGTTCTGTGCGGCGGTACCGTTGAACTGGTAAAAGCCGGTTTCGAAACCCTGGTTGAAGCTGGCTACGCGCCGGAAATGGCTTACTTCGAATGCCTGCACGAACTGAAACTGATCGTTGACCTCATGTACGAAGGCGGTATCGCCAACATGAACTACTCGATCTCCAACAACGCTGAGTACGGCGAGTATGTAACGGGTCCGGAAGTAATCAACGCCGAGTCCCGTCAGGCCATGCGCAACGCCCTGAAACGTATTCAGGATGGCGAATACGCCAAGATGTTCATCAGCGAAGGCGCAACCGGCTATCCTTCGATGACCGCCAAGCGTCGTAACAACGCCGCTCACGGTATCGAAATCATCGGTGAGCAACTGCGCTCCATGATGCCGTGGATCGGTGCCAACAAGATCGTCGACAAAGCCAAAAACTAAGTCGCACGGTTGAACGGAAAACGCGGCCTAGGCCGCGTTTTTTCGTTTGGGAGTCCGGTTCTGGTATAAAGCTGCATCGTTTGTGGCCGAACCGTCGTCCCAGACACTTGTCGAAACTTTCCACCCTGTTGCAAGGTAATGTCCATGAGCGAACGTCCCGAAGAGCCAAACCAGGCTTCTGACGCCGAAAGCCTGCTGCCCATCGATGAACATATCGAAGAAGGGCATGACGCTGAAGGTCGTAAAGTCCGGCATCGTGGTATCTATCTTCTGCCGAATCTTTTCACTACTGCGAATCTGTTCGCAGGGTTTTATTCCATCATCAATTCGATGAGCGCCCAGGCGGCATTGAGTGCGGGTGACTCAGTCAATGCGAGCAAGTATTTTGCTTTCGCTGCGATTGCGATCTTTGTCGCCATGGTCCTCGACGGGCTTGATGGCCGTGTTGCTCGCATGACCAATACACAAAGCGCTTTCGGCGCCGAGTACGACTCTTTGTCGGACATGGTTGCCTTTGGTGTTGCGCCGGCATTGCTGGCGTTTGGCTGGGCGTTGGGCGACATGGGCAAGGTTGGCTGGATGGTTGCCTTCATCTATGTAGCTGGCGCTGCTTTGCGCTTGGCACGCTTCAACACTCAGGTTGGCACTGCGGATAAGCGCTACTTCATCGGTCTGGCCAGTCCGGCTGCTGCGGGTGTAGTTGCTGGTATTGTCTGGGCCTTCAGCGATTACGGTATCCAGGGCTCCAAGATGTCTTTCCTGGTGGCATTGATGGTTGCCGCTGCCGGTATGCTGATGGTCAGTAACATCAAGTACAACAGCTTCAAGGAGCTGGATCTGAAGGGGCGTGTCCCTTTCGTGGCGATCCTGGCTGTGGTCCTGGTGTTTGCGGTAGTGTTCAGCGATCCACCACGCATTCTGCTGCTGGTTTTCCTTGCTTATGCAGCCTCCGGTCCGGTGCAATATCTCTTGAGACTTCGCCGGCACAAGAACGCGTAACATCCCTCATACTCCGCAGTCTATTGGTGTATCTGTTCTCCAATACTGCGGAGTAGCCATGCTGATCAAAATTCCTAAAGCGTCCGACTGTCATGAGTCTGACGTTACGCCTGAATCTCTCTATCTTTCCCGTCGTCATGTGCTCGGTGCTGCCGTGGCCGGCCTGGCTGTCAGCAGTCTCCCTCGCTGGGCTGGTGCTGATGAGGCTGCGCGATATGCCGACGTCGAGCCTGGCAAGGCGCCTTCCTGGTTTGCGGACAAGCTGCTGTCCACTAAATGGGGGGCAGTGAACGTCAAGGATGAGGCTATCACCCCGTTCAAGGACGCGACCCATTACAACAACTTCTATGAATTTGGTACCGATAAAGGTGATCCGGCGGCGAATGCCGGTGCGCTGAAGACCGAGCCATGGAGCGTCGTGGTGGATGGGGAGGTGGGTAAGCCGGGGCGGTATGCACTGGAAGATTTCATGAAGCCCTACCATTTAGAGGAGCGGATTTACCGACTCCGCTGTGTGGAGGCGTGGTCGATGGTCATTCCCTGGATCGGACTCCCCATTTCGGAGTTACTCAAAGAAGTCGAGCCAACCTCCAGCGCCAAATACATCCGCTTCGAAACCCTGCAGGACCCCAAGAGCATGCCGGGCCAGCGTTCCGGTTTTGCGTTGATCGACTGGCCTTATATAGAAGGGCTGCGCCTGGATGAGGCGATGAATCCGTTAGCGATTCTTGCGGTGGGCATGTATGGGCGAGAGTTGCCTAATCAGAACGGTGCGCCGCTGCGTTTGGTGGTGCCCTGGAAGTACGGCTTCAAGAGCGTCAAATCCATCGTGCGTATCAGTCTGGTGAGCGAGCAGCCCAAAACGACCTGGCAGAGTATCGCTGCCGATGAGTATGGCTTCTATGCGAATGTGAATCCCGAAGTAGATCATCCTCGCTGGACCCAGGCACGCGAGCGCAGATTGCCGAGTGGTCTGTTCAAACCCAATGTGCGCGACACCCAAATGTTCAACGGCTATGCGGATGAAGTCGCTTCCTTATATGCAGGGCTCGATCTGCGGAAGAATTACTGATGCGTTATCCGTTCTGGCGTATCGGGATTTTCATCGCTGCGGCGATGTGGCCTGTACTTTGGCTTTATCAGGCTTGGGAGGATGTACTGGGTCCTGATCCCGGGAAGGTGCTGGTCGACCGCTTGGGGCTGGGAACGCTGGTGTTGCTCCTGATTACCTTGAGCATGACGCCTTTGCAGAAGCTTACCGGTTGGGCGGGGTGGGTAGCTGTACGGCGTCAACTGGGTCTTTGGTGTTTTGCATATGTGGTGCTGCATCTGAGCGGCTATACCGCTTTTATCCTCGGGTTCGATTGGTCGCAGCTGGGTGTCGAATTGCGCAAGCGGCCTTACATTATTGTCGGAGTGCTGGGGTTTCTCGGTTTGTTGGTGTTGGCAGTGACCTCTAATCGGTTCAGTCAGCGCCGTTTGGGGGGGGGATGGAAGAAGCTGCATCGCCTGGTCTATGTGATCCTCGGGCTTGGCTTGCTACATATGCTGTGGATCGTGCGCGCTGACTTGAAGGAGTGGGTGATCTACGCCTCTATAGGTGTGCTGCTATTGGTGATGCGAATCCCCTCTGTAAGCCGCCGAATTCCACGATTTACCAATAAAAAGGGATCTTCTGCACGAAAGGCGTAATTAAGGGTTGACGGCAGATTCAGGATGTCTATAATTCGCCCCACTTCCGGCGCAGTCGAA
>NZ_JBYVMF010000021.1:0-110268 GCF_058145095.1 Pseudomonas sp. MDV22-iso1 | reverse complement strand
CTTGTATTTCTTTTATCTAAAAACTGATTAGCTCGGGCGCGCACGATGCTAATGGATGTTCACTTTTTTCTCACGGCTTCTGCAAATGATGGTGGCGCAGGGAAATGCTTACCCATTGAGGAATTCATAACCAAGCCGTAGGTTGGTAATTCTAATGGACTCATGATTTGATTTCGTAGACCTCTGTTAGCTTCAATTAGTTTTTGGGTCTGATTTATGCCTTCGAAGAAGTCGAAATCGTTAACTATGCCTTTGGGGAGTGCTACATTCAAATCTACTAGTGCGACTTCTCTTTGTATTAAAGTGTTTATGTTCTGGTCGATGTGTTCTATTGGTGAATTAGCCGAAACTCGTATGGGGTTGCTGCTTAATGGTTTTGTTAGTGTGGAATTGTTGATCAGGTACTGCTCCGGTTTGATGTTTTTTGACCTTGCGAGGTTTGCGATTCTAACCTCACCGCCTAAACTGTTTACAGATTCACTCAACAATTTTGTTGTTGTGGGAGAAAGCTTTTGAGTGGGATGCAATGCATCCGAAGATCGAAATATATTTTGGTTAAGAGTTTCAATGAAAGTAGCAAACCATTTATGGCCATTTGGATCTCGTCTATTAATCGGATTTCCACTGCAATATCCATATGCGTTCAACCCCCCCTCCCCAAACGGACTCCAACTGTCCGGGCTGTTGAACCGCATCAACACCGGGTTGAATTGCCGATACCCATTGCCCAAATGATAATGCCCGGTCACCGGGTCGGGTCGTTCGCCGTTAAATCCGAGCAAGCTGAGCAAGCCGTTTTCAAGGGGGCGATGACCATAGGGCGAGTAGGCGATAGGGTTGGGCTGGTTCGCATCGATTGCGTTCAGTACCGAGCGCTGTTGATCCGTCGCCAGTAACGTGGCGGTCCTCTTGCCACCCTCACTCTGCTGCTGCGCCAACAGTTGATCGTCGTGCTGCACGATGGTGCGTTGCACACCGCTTTGTATCTCAGTGGCGAGGCGAGTTTTGCAGTAATACCGCTGGGTGGGTTGTTGAAAGGGAGTGCTATTGACCAGCCGATCAAGCGGGTCGTAGTTGTAGCGACTCAAGAGTGTTTCACACTTAGAAGTAGGCATTGACTGAAGCTCCGTGCAAAGGTCGAAAAAGCCGAGCCTTCAGCATCGATCCTTTCCCAGTCGTTGCCTACCTATCAGAACTGCTAGGGTTTTGCCCTTTCTGAAGTCAAACCTTCGGCATTGTCGCCAGCATCGATGCTCGCTGGCTCACCTCGAAATACCAGCCCGCCAGCTTGGGATTCGCTTCGCGCCAGTCCAGATCCGGGTGGCGCAGATCCAGATAGCCCAGCGCACAGGCCACACTGATCGCGGCCACATCAAAATGGCTGGTCAGCTCGGCAATCGCGTCTGCTTCCAGCACGGTCAACGCCCGGCGGATTTTGTCGCGCTGGCCGTCCAGCCATTCGTCCCACTGTTTTTCCGGCGCGCGCAGGGCCAGTTCGTAGCGGGTCAACACCGCCGCGTCCATGATTCCGTCGGCCATGGACGCGAGGGTCATCCGCCGCCAGCGGGCCGAGCCTTCACGGGGGATCAGTGGGTTGCCGACATGCTGGTGATCGAGGTAATCGAGGATCACCCGGCTGTCGTGGATAACGCTGCCATCGGCCAGGCGCAGGGCGGGGATTTTGCCCAAGGGGTTGTCTTCGATGAGGGTCAGGTCCGGGCTGACCGGAGTGAGTACGCTGGATTGCAGCGCCACGCGGTTTTGCTGACCGGTTTCGTGGAGCAGCACCATGACTTTGCGAACGAAGGGCGAAAGAGGGTTGTGGTACAGCGTCATGCTCGGGGTGGACATGGTGGCGTCTCGTTCGGTGGTAGTGACGGCAGCATAGCGCGTTGGGGTGGCAGCTCAAGATTGCACGACGTGCTGTGGTTTGGGCTGACGCACGACGGTCCAGACGATGAGATTTCTGTAGCAGCTGCCGAGCCTGCGAGGCTGCGTTCGGCTGCGCCGCAGTCGTAATCCGGGAAACCAGGTTTGCCTGAAAGAACGTGGTCTCAGGTTTTACGACTGCTGCGCAGCCGAACGCAGCCTCGCAGGCTCGGCAGCTGCTACAGGGGCAGTCGTAGGCCCCGCGGCTGCTACAGGGGTTTCAGTAATCCACGCAGGGCGATGATGGCGGGGATGCCCAGGCCGAGCCAGCTCAGGGCGTCCCAGACGCCATCGCCCAACAACGCTGCGAACAATCCGGCAGCACTGAACAGACCGATGACCGTGGGAAGGGCGAAGACTTTCCAGAAGTTCGACTGACGCGGCCTCATGCTTGGGCCTGCGCAATGTCCGCCACGGGTTTCGCTGCTTTGCGGCGCACGACCCAGAGGTAAACCCCACTGCCGAGAACGATGATGGTCAACACGTCCAGCGTCGCCCAGAGGATTTTCATCGGCATGCCGCCGTAATCACCGAAGTGCAGCGGCTGCGACATGCCCATGGCGTCCATGTACCACGGTCGCTCGGCCACGGCGGTGACTTGCAGGGTGCTGGCGTCGATCAGCACCGGCGTGAGCAGGTGGGAAGTGAGGTGCGTACTGCCTTTCATGAACACGGCGTAATGGTGTTCGCTGGAAAACCGGGTGCCCGGGAACGCAATGAAATCGGGTTTCATGCCCGGTGCGACTTCCTTGGCGATATCGAGCAGGCGTGTCGCCGGCGCCAGTTGTGTCAGTGGTGGCGCGTCACGGTAAGGCGCGACCATCGCGCTGAGGGTGTCGGTGCGCCACGCAGCAATCAGCAGGTCCGCGCAGGCACTGATAACGCCGGTAACGCCGACCACCAGCGCCCAGGTCAGGGTCACGACGCCGATCAGGTTATGCAAGTCGAGCCAGCGCAAGCGGGTGGATTTTTCCTGGCGCACGGTGGCGAATTTCAACCGGCGCATGAACGGCAGGTACAGCACCGCACCGGACACGATCGCCACAACAAACAGTATCCCCATGAACGCCAGCAGCAACTTGCCCGGCAGGCCGGCGAACATGTCCACGTGCAGGCGCAGCATGAACATCATGAAGCCGCCGTTGGCCGACGGCATCTCCAGCGCTTCGCCGGTGCGCGCGTCGAGCATGAAGGTATGGGACGAGTTCGGCTCGGTGCCGGCTGTGGCCGCCATGATGGCGATCATGCCGTTGGGGTCTTCGTCGTCGTAACCGAAGTACTGCATGACCTCGCCAGGACGATGTTTCTCGGCCGCCAGCACCAGTTGCTGCAGATTGAGCTGGGGTGTGTCGGCCGGCATTTGCTTGAGTTCGGCCGCATCGCCGAGCAGGTGATCGATCTCGTGATGAAAGATCAACGGCAGGCCGGTCAGTGCCAGCATCAGCAGAAAGGCCGTGCAGATCAGGCTGGTCCAGGTGTGGACGAACGACCAACGGCGGATTGTTTTACTTTTCATTTCCAGACCTTCAAAAATACCAAAGCCGTCCATGGAGGACGGCCGGGTCTTGGGGTGTGTCAGGTCAGCCCGTTACCACTTGTAGGTTGCACTGGCGACGACGCTGCGCTGGTCACCGTAGTAGCAGTAGAAACTGTCACAGGTGGAGATGTAATCCTTGTCGAACAGGTTGGTTGCATTCAGTGCCAGCGACGCACCTTTCAAGCTGTTGTCCAGACGGCCGAGGTCGTAGTGAACCGCGGCGTCGAACACGGTGTAGGCATCAGCCTTGCCCAGCTCGGTGTTGGCCTGATCGCCGTAGGTGTTGCCGGTGTAGCGAACGCCTGCGCCGACGCCGAAGCCGTCCAGCACGCCGTTGTGCCAGGTGTAATCGGTCCACAGCGAAGCCTGTTGATTGGGCATCAGTTGCAGGCGATTGCGCTTGAACGTGCCGTTCTGTACTTCGGACTTGGCCAGGGTGTACGCGGCGATGACCTTGAGGTTGTCGGTCACGTCGGACACGGCTTCCAGTTCCAGGCCTTTGACTTTGACTTCACCGGTCTGGCTGGTGATCGACACGTTGTCCGAGTTGATCGTGGTGACGGAGACGTTTTTCTGGGTCAGGTCATACACCGCCGCGGTCAGCAGGGTGTTGCTGCCAGGCGGTTGGTATTTGATGCCCAGTTCCCATTGCTTGCCTTCGGTCGGTTTGATCGAGTCGGTTGGCGAGGCGGTGGCGTTGCTGGTTGGCTGGAACGATTCGGCGTAGGACAGGTAGGGCACGACACCGTTGTCGAACACGTAGCTGATCGCCGCGTTGCCGCTGAAATTCTTGTCCCGCTCGGTGTTGGTGGCGTCGCCTTTGTTGAAGAATTTGGTCCCGGTGTGGACCCAGTCCTCACGTCCGCCCAGGGTCAGGCGCCATTGGTCGAGGGCCATCTGGTCCTGAACGTACAGGCCGGTCTGGTTGGTCTTTTGATCGTAATCGTAGTACGCCGTCGAGCGAGGTGGCCGAACGATCGGCAGGCCGTAGATCGGGTTGTTGACGTTGGTGGTCAGGCCGTCACCGTAAATCGAGGTGTAGTGGGTGTTGGTGCGCTGGTGATCGAGGCCGATCAACAGGGTGTGAAGGACGTCGCCGGTGGCGAAGTCGGCCTGGAAGTTGTTGTCCACGGCGAACTGGCTGATGTCCTCATCGACGCTGGTGCTCGTACGGCCAACGTTACCGTCGGCATCGACTTGCGTGAACGGGTAGGCGCCGGGGGTGAGGGTCTGGAACGACAGGTCCGACTTGGTGTAGCGCAGGTTTTGCTTGAACTGCCAGACATCGTTCAAGCGATGTTCAAACGCGTAGCCCAGGGCGTAGTAGGTGCGGTCGTAGTATTCCCAGTCCGGGTCGCCCAGGTTCTTGTGATGGGAAATATCACCGAGGGGCGAACGGATTTTGGTGCCTTGCACCGGCAGGAACTGGCTGGTGATGCCGGTATCGTCGCGGGTGAACTGGGTCAGCAGGGTGAATCGGGTGTCGTCGTCGATGTTCCAGGTCAGGCTTGGCGCAATGTTGTAGCGCTTGTTGTCGACGTGGTCGATCTGCGTACCGCTGTCGCGGATGACACCGCTCAGGCCGTAGAGGAACTGGCCTTCGTCATCAATTTTGCCGGTGCTGGCGAAGTTGATCTGGCGGTGATTGTCACTGCCATATTGCACTTCGATTTCATTGCTCGATTCGGCGCTGGGGCGGCGGCTGACCATGTCGAGCAAACCACCCGGCGGGGTCTGGCCGTACACGGACGAGGCCGGACCACGCAGCAGGGCGAGGCGATCAAGGTTCCAGGTTTCCTGTTTCGGGTTGGCGTACACGCCTTTAGGCAGGGGCAGGCCATCGAGGAACTGGGTCGGTTCGAAGCCACGCACGCGCAGCCAGTCGGCACGGGTGTCGCTGCCGTAACTGCTGGCGACGATTCCGGGCATGTAACGCACGGCGTCATCGATGTTCTGGACGTTGCGATCGTCCATCTGCTGGCGCGTTGCGACCGAAATCGAGCGCGGTGCTTCAACCAGTGCGGTGTCGGTCTTGGTGCCGGCGGCGGTGCGAGTGGCCAGGTAACCCTCCACCGGGCCCCAGGCGCTTTCCGTGTTTTCCACACCCATGATGCTGGTTGTCGGCAAGTCCATCACGCCCTCAGGCACGGCCACCAGGCTGAAGGTGCCGGCGCTGCTTTGTTCCAATTGCAGACCGGTGCCGCGCAAAGCTTCGCGCAGGGCGCCCGTAGCGTCGAACTGGCCTTTGACCGGTGCCGAAGTTTTGCCCGCTGCCAGCGATGGGTTCAGTGACAGGGCAAGACCGGCCTGGCTGGCGATCTGGTTGAGCGTGCTGGCCAAGGGAGCGGACGGCAGGTTGTAGGCGCGAACGCTCGACGCCTGATCGGCGGCCATCAGCTGAGCGCTAAGCAGAGGGGCACCGAGTGCAATGGCGATAGCCAGCAAACCGGGGCGCAACAAGGTGTCTAGCGAGCGGGACATACAGCGGCTCCTGAAAGGGAATACTTCTCAATTGCCTAGGTGCCGAACGAGAATCCAAAAGTGATAGGGCTGGATGAAAATAATTTCGATTCATTAAACAAATCTTGTGGTGAGGCTTACGACCTCATCGCGGGCAAGACCACTCCCACATTGGATCAGCTGTGAATACAACTTCTGCGCCTGGCACATATCCACTGTGGGAGTGTGGCTTGCCCGCGATGGCAATAGACCTGTCGACACAAAACTCAGGGCTTGGCTTCAGCCTTCGCCACTGTCACCCACCATTGGGTGTGCTGTTCGATCTGCACCGGCAACGTGGGTAGCAGCGCACTCAGGGCCTTGTCCGTATCGTTCAGCGGGAAGCTCCCGGTGATGCGCAAATCAGCGACCTCGGGCGCGACGCCAAGGTGTCCACGTCGGTAGCGACCGAGTTCATGGATCAGGTCTTCGAGCCGTGCGTTGTCCACGACCAGCATGCCGCGGGTCCAGGCATCGGCACCGAGGTTGAGCGCGAGGATCGGGCCGAGGCCGTTATTGCGCATCAGCACTTGCTGGCCCTCACGAAGGATCTGCTCTTCGGGATTCGACTGCGGATGCGCGGCGACTGCCGACTTCAATACGCTCAGGCGTGTGCCGTCTTCCTCGCGCTTGACCAGGAAACGCGTGCCCAGTGCGCGCATGCTGCCTTCGCGGGTTTCAACGATGAAAGGCCGGGCATCACCGTGGCCTGTCTCGATGAGGATTTCCCCTTCCTGCAGGACAATCAGTCGTTGCTTCTCATCGAAGCGTACGTCCACGGCGCTGTGGGTGTTGAGGTTGATCAGTGTGCCGTCGGCCAGGTGCAAGGTGCGCTGCTCACCCGTGGCGGTGCGCTCATCCGCCAGCCAATAGTCGAGCGGCAGGTAACGCTCCCCGGCGAACAATGCCAGGCCAACCACAGCGACAATACTGGCCAGGCCGCTACCGAGCTTGCGCACCCGGCGGCGAATACCTTCGCGCGATTGCAGCAACGCGGTGCGAGCCGGGCCGCTGGCCGCGCTGAAGCGCTGATCGAGCATGCCCAGCTGGCGCCAGGCGCGAGCGTGTTCTTCGTGGGCGGCGTGCCATTTGGCAAACTCTTCGCGCTCCACCGGGTTGCCGGAATCCAGGGACAATTGCCAGGCAATGGCCGCATCCAGCACCTGCGCCGAGACGGGTTTGGAACTGACCGGGCTCATACCGGCTCACCGTAAAGCGCGATGTAGCACTGACGGATGCCTTGGGCCAGGTACTGACGCACGCGGGGGACCGAGACACCCAAGCGTTCGGCGATCTGCGCGTGGCTGAGGCCGTCGAGGCGGTTATAGAGGAAGGCGGCGCGGGCCTTGCTGGACAGTTTACCGAGTAGGCAGTCGATGTTTTTCAGGTCTTCGAGGATGAGCTGCTGCTCTTCGATCGAAGGGTGTTCGCCTACAGGAATCAGCATCAGCTCGGTGAGATAAGCCTGTTCCAGTGCCGCGCGACGGAAATAGTCGAACAGCAGGCCTTTGGCAATCGCGACCAGGAAGGCCCTGGGCTCGCGTGGCTCTTTGAGTTCATCGCGTCCGAGCAGCCGGACGAAGGTGTCCTGGCTCAGGTCTTCGGCCCGTTGCGGACAAGCCACGTTGCGTCGAAGCCACGCCAACAGCCAGCCGCGATGGTCGCGATATAACGCGCCGACGAGGTTGTTGTGGGGGCTTTGAACTGACGACACGCAGCATCACCGATTGGGAAGGGTTAACTAACGAGAATAGTTCGCGATTGTGTCAGAGGCGGGGGAGGTAAGCAATTGGCGCTGGTCGGGTGGGAATGTTCCTGTTCAAGCGCCCGACGCGATCCCTTGTAGCAGCTGCCGAAGGCTGCGTCCGGCTGCGCAGCAGTCGTGAAATCAGTGTTCGCGGTGCAGCAGGTAAACCGAGACGGAAGGGTTGACGACTGCTGCGCAGCCGAACGCAGCCTTCGGCAGCTGCTACAGGGACCGTGGTGATTTAAAAAGACGGTGCTTGCTGCCTGCGCTTCCATTGGCTCAACCGTTGCTGCAGGTTCAACGGGCTATGAATCTGTTGCTGCCGTGCGCGGCTGAAGAGGATCAGCGCCAGTTCTGCGGTGGCCAGCGCGTCGGCGCTGGCATTGTGTCGCTCGAAGACTTCGAGCTTGAACTGGTCAATCCACTCATCCAGCCCGGCCTCGCGGATGTTCGCCTGCGGACACAGCAGCGGGGCGATGTCGGCCACATCCAGAAACGTATGCTGCAACTTGTAGCCCAGATGATCTTTCAGCGCCCGCCCCAGCATGTGCTGGTCAAACGGTGCATGAAAGGCCAGCACCGGGCTGTCGCCCAGGAACTCCATGAAATCGACCAGCGCCTCGGCCGGGTCACTGCCGGCTGCAATCGCGCTCGGCCCCAGGCCATGAATCAGCACGCTGGGGGCCAACTTCAAGTCGGCGCATTGCAACGTGTGCTCGAACTGCTGGCTGAAGTCGATCGCGCCGTCCTCAATCACCACTGCGCCGATGGATAACACTCGATCCTTGTTCAGGTTCAACCCAGTGGTTTCCAGGTCAAGCACGACCCAACGTTGCTCGCGCAGGCTGCATTCACTCAACCCGGCGACCGCTGGCAACTGGCGGATACGCTGTTGCAGTTCACCCGGCAAACTCTGCCTGGCCGGGCGCAGCCATGAAAACAGGCTCATAGCTGATACCGCAGGGTCAGGCTGCTTTGCAGACGCTGGGCCTGGCGCAGGGATTCACGCAGGATGCGTCGATCAAGGTGATTGAGGCTGTCAGGATCGACCCGGTTGGAGTACGGCAAGTTTTCCCGGGTCTGAAGCTGGTGCTGCTGCATTCGGGTCTGCTGAATGAAGTGATACGCCTCTTCATAGGCGGCACCGTCCAGCCGCTCGATCACCTCTTTATCGACCAGTTGGCGGAAACGCTCCAGGGTGTTGTTGGCCTCGATGCCATGAGCCAGCGCCAGCAATCGGGCCCCGTCAACGAACGGGGTGAGCCCCTGGACTTTCAGATCCAGCGTGGCTTTCTCGCCATGCTTGCGGGCCAGTACAAACTCGCGGAAACGTCCTACCGGTGGGCGATTGCGCAGTGCGTTTTCGGCCATCATCCGCTGGAACAACCGGTTGTCCGCCACCTGGTCAAGAATCCCGCGACGCAGTTGGTCGCCACTCTGCTCGTCGCCCCACACCACGCGCAAATCGAAATAGATGCTCGAACCCAACAGGTTCTCCGGCGTGGCTTCGCGGATGAACGCCGAAAACCGGCGTGACCATTCGGCCCGGGACAAACACAGCTCAGGGTTGCCGGCCATGATGTTGCCTTTGCACAAAGTGAATCCGCAAAGCGCCAGGCTCTGGTTGATCTGATGCGCGATGGGCAGCAGCTTGCCGCGTATTTCTGCCGCGTGGGCGGCGTCACGGGCTTCAAACAGAATGCCGTTGTCCTGATCGGTGTGCAGGGTTTGTTCGCGGCGACCTTCGCTGCCAAAACACAGCCAACTGAACGGCACGCCGGGGTCGCCTTTCTCGGCCAATGTCAGTTCGATCACCCGGCAAACGGTGTGATCGTTGAGCAGGGTAATGATGTGAGTGATCTGGGTCGAAGACGCGCCGTGGGCCAGCATGCGTTCAACCAGTTGGCCGATCTCGCCGCGCAACGCCACCAGGTTTTCCACGCGTTGCGCGCTGCGGATCGTGCGGGCCAGGTGCACCAGATCGACCCGTTGCAGGGAAAACAGGTCCCGTTCCGACACCACACCACACAGGCGCTGGTCCTTGACCAGGCACACATGGGCGATGTGTCGTTCGGTCATCGCAATGGCCGCGTCAAACGCACTGTGGTCTGGCGACAGATAAAACGGCGCCTGGGTCATGTGCCGTTCGATGGACTCACTGAAATCGTTGATGCCCTCGGCCACCACATGGCGCAGGTCGCGCAGGGTGAAAATGCCCAGCGGCGTTTTGTGCTCATCCACGATCACGATGCTGCCGACCTGCTGTTCGTGCATCAGGGTCACGGCTTCGCGAAGGGGGGTGGTCGGGCTGCACGTCACCGGATGGCGCATGGCCAATTCACCCAGGCGGGTGTTCAGGGAATATTGAGTGCCGAGGGTTTCCACGGCTTTTTGCTGGACTTGCTGGTTGACCTGATCCAGCAGGCTGCTGACGCCGCGCAGGGCAAAGTCGCGAAAGGTGCTGGAAAGCGCGAACAGTTTGATGAACGCCAGCTTGTTCAGTTGCAGGCAAAAGGTGTCTTCGGCCGCGAGGTGTTCGGTGCGCGTCGCTCGTTCACCCAGCAGCGCCGCGAGCGGGAAACATTCGCCGGTGGTGATTTCAAAGGTGGTCTCGGTTCCGCCCTTCGCGGTGTGGGGACGTTCACCCACGACCCGGCCTTGTTTGACGATGTAGAAATGTTCAACGTCGCCATCGGCGGGCTTGATAATACTTTCGCCAGGGCCATAGAAACGTAACTGGCATTGCTCTACCAGATAGGCCAGGTGGGCATGTTCCATCTGATTGAACGGCGGGAAACGCTGAAGGAATTGCAAAGTGCCCTGGATGTTCTGCAACACCGCGGTTTTCCCTGCCTGTGTGAAGGCGTCCGCTTTACTCATAACCATTACCGCAGTCTTTTTTTGAATTGTTGTTGTCGGATGACTTAGCCATGGTCGACCCCTATCCGCAGGGTGCCCATTGGACGTAAGTCTAGGTAGGCAAATGGTGTGAGCAAATGTCGGAGAAACCCTACGCAACTGTGGGAAAAATCCCACCGTTCCCCTATTGGAAATATTTCCGACGAAGTGCACATTGAACGTCTTCCTGGCGATGTCTCACCACTGGGCCAGGAACGATTTTGAAACTTTTGAGATAGCCATGTCTGACCACGATATTTTGAGTGACGCCGAGCGCGAGGCGCTAAGTGCCGTCATGCTCGAACCCGATCTGCCGCCGCAGCGAGTGCTGATCGTTGACGACGATAAAGACGCACGCGAGTTGCTGTCGGAGATCCTTGCATTGGACGGCATTCGTTGCATGACGGCAGCCAGTGGTGAAACCGCACTCAAAATGTTGAGCGAGAAGCCTTCGATTGGCCTGGTGATTACCGATCTGCGGATGGGGCATGTCGATGGCCTGGACCTGATTCGCCAGGTGCGTGAGTCGGTGAGGGCGGCGTTGCCGATCATCATTGTGTCCGGCGATGCCGATGTGAAAGACGCTATCGCGGCGATGCATTTGAGCGTGGTGGATTTTTTGCTCAAGCCCATCGATACCGGCAAGTTGCTGGGGTTGGTGAAGCATGAGTTGGGGATGGAGCCTTAGCGCTTAAGGCTTTCGTGGCGAGGGGATTTATCGGAATGCCGCACCACCCCGTTCGGCTGCGAAGCACTCGTGAATTGGTGAATGCGATTGTTCCGAAAGGATCATAGGGGCCGCTCCGCGACCCAACGGGGATAAATCCCCTCGCCACGATTGTTCGTATTCTCAAACAAAAAGGCCCTGATCTTTCGATCAGGGCCTTTTTTTGTCCGGCATCAGCGCTCAGTTACAGGCCATTGGCAGCCTTGAACTCGCGACGACGACGGTGCAGCACCGGCTCGGTGTAGCCGTTTGGCTGCTTGGTGCCTTCTACCACCAGTTCGACGGCTGCCTGGAAGGCAATGTTGCTGTCGAAGTTCGGTGCCAGTGGACGGTACAGCGAGTCGTTGGCGTTTTGACGGTCAACCACGGGCGCCATGCGCTTGAGGCTTTCCATGACTTGCTCTTCGGTGACGATACCGTGGCGCAGCCAGTTGGCGATGTGCTGGCTGGAAATACGCAGCGTTGCACGGTCTTCCATCAGGCCGACGTCATTGATGTCCGGCACTTTCGAACAACCGACGCCCTGGTCGATCCAGCGCACCACGTAACCGAGAATGCCCTGGGCGTTGTTGTCCAGTTCGTTCTTGATCTGTTCCGCGGTCCAGCTCGGATTTACGGCCAGCGGGATGGTCAGGATGTCGTCCACCGAAGCGCGCTCACGCTTGGCCAGTTCGGCCTGACGGGCGAACACGTCGACCTTGTGGTAATGCAGCGCGTGCAGCGCGGCAGCGGTCGGCGATGGGACCCAGGCGGTGTTGGCACCGGCCATCGGGTGAGCGATTTTCTGTTCGAGCATCGCGGCCATCAGGTCGGGCATTGCCCACATGCCTTTACCTATCTGGGCGCGACCTTGCAGGCCGGTGCTCAGGCCGATATCGACGTTCCAGTTCTCGTAGGCGCCGATCCATTTTTCAGCCTTCATGTCGGCCTTGCGCACCATCGGGCCGGCTTCCATGGAGGTGTGGATTTCGTCGCCGGTGCGGTCGAGGAAGCCGGTATTGATGAACACCACGCGCTCGGCAGCAGCCTTGATGCAGGCCTTGAGGTTGACCGTGGTACGGCGCTCCTCGTCCATGATCCCGACTTTCAGCGTGTTGCGCGGTAGACCCAGCACGTCTTCGATACGGCCGAACAGCTCGTTGGTGAAAGCCGCTTCTTCAGGACCGTGCATCTTCGGCTTCACGATGTAGACGGAGCCGGTACGGGTGTTTTTGCGCGACGTGTTGCCGTTGAGGTTGTGCATTGCCGCGAGGCAAGTCACCAGGCCATCGAGAATGCCTTCCGGCACTTCGTTGCCCTCTTTATCGAGGATCGCGTCGATGGTCATCAGGTGACCGACGTTGCGCACGAACAACAGCGAGCGACCGTGCAGGCTCAATTCGCTGCCGTCGACACCGGTGTAGGTGCGGTCGGCGTTCATGGTGCGGGTGAAGGTCTTGCCGCCCTTGGTGACTTCTTCCGAGAGGTCGCCCTTCATCAGGCCGAGCCAGTTGCGGTAGATCACCACTTTGTCGTCAGCATCGACGGCGGCGACGGAGTCTTCGCAGTCCATGATGGTGGTCAGCGCGGCTTCCATCAGGATGTCTTTGACACCTGCGGCATCGGTCTGGCCAACCGGGGTGGTGGCATCGACCTGAATTTCAAAATGCAGACCGTTGTGCTTCAACAGGACCGCGGTCGGTGCCGCAGCATCGCCGTGGAAGCCGATCAGTTGGGCATCGTTGCGCAGGCCGGTGTTGCTGCCGCCTTTCAAGGCAACCACGAGCTTGCCATCGACAATCTTGTAGCCGGTGGAATCGACGTGGGTGCCGGCTGACAATGGTGCCGCTTCGTCAAGGAAGGCGCGAGCGAAGGCAATGACCTTGTCACCGCGAACCTTGTTGTAGCCTTTGCCTTTTTCCGCGCCGTCAGCTTCGCTGATGGCATCGGTGCCGTAGAGGGCGTCGTACAGCGAACCCCAGCGGGCGTTCGAAGCGTTGATGGCGAAACGCGCATTCATCACCGGTACCACAAGCTGTGGACCGGCCATGCGGGCAATTTCGTCATCGACGTTTTGCGTCGTTGCCTGGAAATCGGCCGCTTCTGGCAGCAGATAACCGATGTCTTGCAGGAAGGCTTTGTAGGCCACGGCATCATGGGGTTGACCGGCACGGGCTTGGTGCCAGCCATCGATACGAGCCTGGAAATCATCGCGTTTGGCGAGTAGGGCTTTGTTCTTCGGCGCCAGGTCATGAATGACCTTGTCGGCACCGGCCCAGAACTTATCGGCGGTGAGGCCGGTACCGGGAATGGCTTCGTTGTTAACGAAGTCGAACAGGACTTTGGCGACCTGCAGGCCACCGACTTGAACGTGTTCAGTCATTGCTTGCCTCACTCTGCTCAGCTATTTCGCTTTTCAGCTCTTCAATTATGACAATGAAGCCTCTGGCCATTTAAACCACAAACCCGTTCACCAGTACATGCCATTGCGGGCGGCTGGGAGTTGGTCCAATCAACGGCTTGGGGCCTTGCTGACGGGGCTTTCAGGGTTGCGACTGCGCCTTGGCAGACATCGATCCAACGTTATGTAGTGCGCGCTGCGGCATACTACATGATGAATTGCGGTTGTGAAAATTAGACTAATTACGTCGTTCTGCGACCCCATGACGCATTGCGGTCGCGTCGGGGAACGGGATGTTCTCAAAAAACCATCAGATTGTTCCAGTTAAATATCAGAAGTTGTACACGATTTGTTTTTTCAGTTTGTTCAGCGCTGCATTAAATCGTGGGCAAGCCCGCTCCCACAGGTCCTGCGCAATCCTTGTGGGAGTGGGCTTGCCCGCGATGGCGGCAGACCTGTCAGCGCAGAATCTGCCCTTGCCTATACTTCCTTTTCTATAACAAAAGAGGGCTGCGCCATGGACCACCTCGTACTTACTGTTTTCGCTCCGGACAAGGCTGGGCAGGTCGAGCGCATCGCCCAGTGCATTGCCGAGCATGGCGGCAACTGGCTGGAAAGCCGTATGTCGCGCATGGCCGGCCAGTTTGCCGGGATTCTGCGGGTGGGCGTGCCAGCGGAGGCCTACGATGAATTGGTGGATGCCCTGCAGGCGTTGTCGGCCCATGGCATTCGCGTGCTGATTGCCGAGAGCGGCATTGAACAATCCTGCACCTGGAAGCCCATCGCGATGGAGTTGGTCGGCAATGATCGTCCGGGCATTGTGCGGGACATCACCCGGTTGCTCAGTGAGCAAGGCGTCAATCTGGAGCGGTTGGTGACCGAAGTGCGTCCGGCGCCGATGAGCAGCGAACCGCTGTTCCACGCCGAAGCGATTCTGGCCGTACCCCTGACGCTGTCTTTGGATGTCTTGCAGTCGCGCCTGGAAACCCTGGCTGATGATCTGATGGTCGAATTGGTGTTACGCAGCGAGCCCTGAAAGGAATAGTCAAAAAAGGTTATCCAAGTTAAACGTGCACCTGCCTGTGGATAACCTGTAGAGACAGCCCGCCAGCCCACGCGGGCCGGGCTTCTTCAAGACTTGATCAAAAAACCAGCAGTTTCAACAAGTTGCGCACAAACGCCGGGGATCACGCTGTGGATAACCTTGGGGCAGATAGTCGCAGGCCACGTGATTCGTGGTCTGTAGAGGTTTGTGTGTTTTTTGATCAGCGGCGGCGACGAAGACTTATCCACGCATCAATGCTGTAGACCGCCAACCCCGCCCAGATAAAGATGAACGCCACCAGCGTGCTGGACGACAGGTGTTCGTCGAACAGCAAGACGGCCTGCAGCAGCACCAACGTCGGCGCCAGGTACTGGAGAAATCCCAGCGTGGTGTAGGGCAAATGCCGTGCGGCGGCGTTGAAACAGACCAATGGCACCAACGTGACCGGACCCGCGGCCACCAACCACCAGGCTTGCGACGTGGTCCAGAACTCGGCTTGAGCGCTGCTCGCGGCGGGATTGAACAGCAACCAGGCCACCGCAATCGGCACCAGCATCCAGGTCTCGACCACCAGGCCGGGCAGGGCTTTGACCGGGGCTTGCTTGCGGATCAGGCCGTAGAAGCCGAAGGTCAGCGCCAGCACCAGCGATACCCAAGGCAAGCTGCCGACTTGCCAGACCTGCTGTGCCACGCCTACCGCGGCCAGGCCCACTGCCAGCCATTGCATGCGCCGTAGCCGTTCGCCGAGGATCAGCATCCCCAGCAGCACGTTAACCAGCGGATTGATGTAGTACCCCAGGCTGGCTTCAAGCATGCGCCCGTTGTTCACCGACCAGACGTAGGTCAGCCAGTTGGCCGCGATCAGTGTGCCGCTCAGCGCGAGGATTGCCAGTCGGCGTGGGTTCTCGCGCAGCTCGCGCCACCAGCCTGGATGTTTCCAGACCATCAGCAGTAATGCGCCGAACAGCGCAGACCAGAGCACCCGGTGGATGATGATTTCCACGGCTGGCACGCTGGCGATGGCTTTGAAGTAGAGCGGGAAAAGTCCCCAGATGATGTAGGCGCTCAGGCCCAGGATGTACCCGCGACGCGGGTTGGCGGCTTGCATGAAGAATCCTTGCTTAGGCAGCTAACAAAGAGGGGATTGTAAGGAGGTTTGTCCGCAGATGTCCTGCCTGAATAGTTTGGGGCGGTGAACACAGAACCTGTGGGAGTGAGCCTGCTCGCGATGGCGGTTTCCTATTCAACGCATCGGTGACTGAGCCACCGCTATCGCGAGCAGGCTCACTCCTACAATTAGATTTGTGTTGGTCAGAACAGCTTCAGCGGTTCTTCATTCAGCGCAGACAGTTGCTCGCGCAATGCCAACACCTGATCCCCCCAGTACCGCTCGGTACCGAACCACGGAAAGCTGTGGGGGAAGGCCGGGTCATCCCAGCGACGGGCGAGCCAGGCGCTGTAGTGCATCAGGCGCAATGCACGCAACGGTTCGATCAGCGCCAGTTCCCGGGGGTCGAAGTCGTGGAATTCGTTGTAGCCATCCATCAACTCCGACAGCTGTCCGAGACATTCCTGACGATCGCCCGCCAGCATCATCCAGATGTCCTGCACCGCGGGGCCCATTCGGCAGTCATCAAGGTCAACGATGTGGAACATCTCGTCACGGCACATCATGTTGCCGGGGTGGCAATCGCCGTGCATGCGGATGTTCTGGTGCGGCGTGGCCTTGTAGACCTCTTCCACGCGCTTGAGCAGGTCGCGCGCAACCGATTCGTAGGCTGGCAGGAGGCTACGGGGTATGAAGTTGCCTTCCAGCAAGGTGTTCAGCGAATCATGGCCGAAGTTTTTCACGCCCAGTGCTTCGCGGTGTTCGAACGGTTTGGTAGCGCCTACAGCGTGCAGTCGACCCAGCAGTTGCCCCAGGCGATAGAGCTGATCGAGATTGCCCGGCTCCGGCGCGCGGCCACCACGACGGGGGAACAGGGTGAAACGGAAACCATTGTGTTCGTGCAGGCTGGCCCCGTTGTGGATCATCGGCGCGACCACGGGTACATCGCATTCGGCGAGTTCGAAGGTGAACTGGTGCTCTTCGAGAATCGCTTCGTTAGTCCAGCGCTGAGGGCGGTAGAACTTGGCGATCAGCGGCTCGGAGTCTTCGATGCCGACTTGGTATACGCGGTTTTCGTAGCTGTTGAGCGCCAGAATGCGGGCGTCGCTGAGAAAACCGATGCTTTCGACGGCATCGAGCACGAGATCTGGGGTGAGGGTTGCAAACGGGTGGGCCATGCTGACTCCTGCGCGCAGCAGGCTGCCGCGTCCGGCCAAGCATGGTAGCGCAGACGGGGCGTGTTTAGGGGTTGGGTTGAGGTGTGGGTTGTCCGGGCTGACACTATCGCGGGCAAGCCTTGCTCCCACGGGTCACGCGCCAATTTCAACATGGCACATATCCCGTGGGAGCAAGACTCGCCCGCGAAGAGGGCCGATCAGGCGCCGACGATGCCGCCATCTTCGCGGGAAATGGCCATCACCGAAGACCGGGGTTTGCCGTTCGGCAGGTGTTCAGGGAACGTCGAGCCACCGTTCTCCCCTGGATGTTGAATCCCGACGAACAGGGTTTTCTGGTCCGGCGAGAAACTGATCCCCGTGACCTCGCAGCCAATCGGCCCGACCATGAAGCGGCGGATTTCGCCGGTCACCGGGTCGGCACAGAGCATCTGGTTGTTGCCCATGCCGGCAAAATCACCGGCGTTGCTCGAATCACCGTCGGTCAGAATCCACAACCGGCCAGCCTTGTCGAACCCCAGACCATCCGGACTGTTGAACATGTTCTGCGGCGTAATGTTCGTGGAACCACCCTTCGGCGAGCCCGCGTGAACCCCCGGATTACCGGCGACCACAAACAAATCCCAGCTGAAAGTTTTCGCGCCGTGATCATCACGGTCGGTACGCCAGCGCAGGATTTGCCCGTAGACGTTCTTCTCGCGAGGGTTCGGCCCACCCACCGGTTGACCGTCTTCGCCGCGTTTGGCGTTGTTGGTCAGGGTGCAGTAGACCTGGCCGTCATTGGGGCTGACGACAATCCACTCCGGGCGGTCCATGCGCGTGGCTTTGACGACGCTGGCAGCAAGGCGTGCGTGGATCAGTACTTCGGCCTGATCGGCAAAGCCGCTGCTGGCATCGATGCCGTTTTTGCCGTGGCTCAGCTCGATCCACTCACCCTTGCCTTTCGGGTGATCGGCATTACCGTCGCCCGCGTCGAAGCGCGCCACGTACAGGGTGCCGTGGTCCAGCAGGTCGCGGTTGGCTTTAGGGGATTTGTGGTTGATCTTGTCGCGGCTGACAAATTTGTAGATGAATTCGCCGCGCTCGTCGTCGCCCATGTACACCACGGCATGCCCGTCAGCGGTTTCTGCCAGTGCGGCGTTCTCATGTTTGAAACGACCCAGCGCCGTGCGTTTGACCGGGGTCGACTGAGGATCGAACGGGTCGATCTCCACCACCCAGCCGTGACGGTTGAGTTCGTTGGGATTCTTCGCCATGTCGAAGCGTGGATCGTGGGGGTGCCAGTTGATTTCTTTGCTGGTGGCCACCACGCCGTAGCGCTTCTGTGCCGCATCGAAGGTTTGCTCGGCATTGGTGCTGCCAAAGCAGTCGGTGAAGTTTTCCTCGCAGGTCAGGTAGGTGCCCCACGGCGTCTTCCCGTTGGCGCAGTTCTGAAACGTGCCGAGGACGGTTTTGCCTTGAGGGTCGGCGCTGGTTTTCACCAGGGCATGGCCGGCAGCGGGACCGCTCAGGCTGATCGGTGCATTGCCATGAATGCGTCGGTTGTAGCGCGAGCCCTGGACGAAATGCCACTGGCCGTTCTTGCGCTGCACTTCGATCACCGACACGCCTTCGCAGGCCAGCGCCTTGCGCACTTCATCGGCCGACTGCGGCATGCCGCCGTGGGGATAGAGGTAGCGGTAGTTGGTGTATTCGTTGTTGATCGCCATCAGCGCCCGGTCGTGCTCGCCGGGAAATTCGAACAGGCTCATACCGTCGTTGTTGTCGCCGAACTGGACTTCCTGCTGCTGGGCTGTGCCGTTGCCACTGGGGTCGAACGCCGGGCCATCTTTGTGCAGAGGCTGGCCCCAACTGATCAGCACCGAGGATTTGTAGCCTGGCGGCAGGCTGATGGCGTCGTTGGTGGCGGCGGGAATGCTGTCAAAGCCCAAGAGTTTGCTGGTGCCTGCGCTGACGCTCGCGGCCAGCACGCTGCGACTCAGCAGGTTGCCGCCCATGAACATGGCGGCGCCGCAGAGGGCGCCGGCGCTGATGAAGCCACGACGGCTGAGACCGACCATCTTTTCGAGGTCGGTGGATTGATTGTCTTCTAATAGGCTCACATCAGGCTCCCTGCTGGTTTTTGCAGACACCTTAAAGAGCGTTAATGACGCTTATGTTTCAGAGCGGTGTACCGAGCAAGACATTTGACGGTGCGAATTGCACTTGCACGGGTGCGCCGAGGGTCAGGCCAAGCGTGCGCAAGTGAAATGGCTCGGCCAGTGCGCAAAGTGTCTGGCCGTTCGGCAGGCCGATTCGGACTTCGCTGGGGCCATCTTCGGCGTCGAGGATTTCTTCGAGGATGCCTTGCAGGCAGTTGTTTCCAGGTGCTGTCGGGTGGTCGATGGCGAACAGCTCCAGCCATCCGGCCTTGATCAGCGCCACCACTTCGGTGCCGGTTTCCAGCTCCAGGCGCAGGGTGCTGTCGTGGGTGATCTGCGTATCAATGATCAAGCCGGCGGCCAGTTCAAGCCGGATCCGGTCGTTACGTCCCTGAGCATCGATCGCGACGACTTTGCCGTGCAACTGATTACGGGCGCTGGTTCTGAGCATCAGGCGACCGAGCAGGTCCAGGTCGCTCGCATCTTCAGCGGCTTCGAGTACCTGAGCCTGCAAGGCTTGCAGCTTTTGATACAGGCGCAGCACGCGTTCGCCCTCGCTGGACAACTTCGCGCCACCGCCGCCCTTGCCGCCGACACTGCGTTCCACCAAGGGCTTTTGCGCGAGGTTGTTCAGCTCATCAATGGCGTCCCAGGCGGCCTTGTAACTCAGGCCCGCGCTTTTCGCGGCGCGGGTGATCGAGCCTTGTTCGGCGATGTGCTGCAGCAGGGCGATGCGCTGCGGTCGGCGGACAATGTGCTGGGACAATAACGACGGCATGGACATGGTTCGGCGCTTTGGGTAGTGGCGATGCAGAGGACGTTGGCGGCTTGCGGTGCGGGAGTCAAGTCAGGCTATGATCCTGTGGGAGTGAGCCTGCTCGCGATTGCGGTGTGTCGGTCGCATCAATGTTGAATGACCAACCGCCATCGCGAGCAGGCTCGCTTCCACAGGGGGCTATGTACTCAAATCAACCAGCATCACCGGGTTTGGGTGTGCGGGCCAGGCAGTAGACGTCGACCCGTGCGGCGCCGGCCTCCATCAGCAAACGTGCCAGGGCGTGGGCCGTGGCGCCGGTGGTCAAGACGTCGTCGACCAGGGCCAGGTGACGCCCCTTGATTGCGGCATCCTGCGTCAAGGCGAAGGCGTTGCGCAGGTTCTTTTTACGGGCATCGGCCTTCAGGTCCTGTTGCGCGCTGGTGTCCTGAATTCGCAGCACCAGCCGCTCATCACAGGGAATGCCGAGGCCGGCGCTTAGCCAGTGGGCAAGCATGGAGGCCTGGTTGAAGCCGCGCTGACGCAGGCGTTTTGTGGACAACGGCACAGGGACCAGGGCATCCGGGCGCGACAGGTCTTCATCGAAGCGATGTTGCAGGAATTGCACAAGAAGTTCGCCGAGCAGGCGGCCAAACGGCCACTTCGCGCTGTGTTTGAAGCGGGGGATCAGCGTGTCGACGGGAAAACTGTAGGCCCATGGCGTCGCAACCTGTTCGAAAGCGGGCGGTTGCTTCAGGCATTGACCGCACGTCATGCCCGCGAACGGTAAAGGCAGGGCGCAGGTTTCACATTGATCACCCAGCCACGGCAGCTCGGTTTCGCAGGCCATGCAGATGGGCGCGTTGTCTTCGGAGGCTTCGTTGCAGAGTAAACACGACTGTTCGTTTTTTAACCAGATGTAAACCGGCCTGTCGTAACATGGTTGACAGCTCATCGCTCTTCCTTAAATATGCCGAACATCCGTGTCGCGCCTGTGGGTATTACGTTCCCCCAGTCGCTCGCCAAGCATAAAACAAGGAAATGCCCATGAGCGCCAGCACCACTGCAACCCTGCGTCATGACTGGTCTTTGGCCGAAGTCAAAGCACTCTTCGTTCAGCCATTCAACGACCTGTTGTTCCAGGCGCAGACGGTGCACCGTGCGCATTTCGACGCAAACCGGGTCCAGGTGTCGACGTTGCTGTCGATCAAAACCGGTGCCTGCCCGGAAGATTGCAAATATTGTCCGCAGTCCGGTCACTACAACACCGGCCTGGAAAAAGAAAAGCTGATGGAAGTGCAGAAGGTCCTTGAGGAGGCCGCACGCGCCAAGGCCATCGGGTCGACCCGTTTCTGCATGGGCGCGGCGTGGAAACACCCGTCGGCCAAAGACATGCCGTACGTGCTGGAGATGGTCAAAGGCGTGAAAGCCATGGGCCTGGAAACCTGCATGACCCTCGGTCGTCTCGATCAGGACCAGACCGAAGCGCTGGCCCAGGCCGGCCTCGACTACTACAACCACAACCTCGACACCTCGCCGGAGTTCTACGGCAGCATCATCACCACTCGCACCTACGGCGAGCGCCTGCAAACCCTGGCTTACGTGCGTGATTCGGGGATGAAAATCTGCTCGGGCGGCATTCTCGGCATGGGCGAATCCCTCGATGACCGTGCGAACCTGCTGATCCAGCTGGCCAACCTGCCGGAGCATCCGGAGTCGGTGCCGATCAACATGCTGGTAAAAGTGGCCGGCACTCCCCTTGAAAACGCAGAAGATATCGACCCGTTCGACTTCATTCGTATGCTGGCCGTCGCGCGCATCCTGATGCCGCAATCCCATGTACGCCTGTCCGCTGGCCGCGAAGCGATGAACGAGCAGATGCAAGCCCTGGCATTCTTCGCCGGTGCCAACTCGATTTTCTACGGCGACAAACTGCTGACCACCGCCAACCCTCAGGCCGACAAGGACATGCAACTGTTCTCGCGCCTGGGCATCTTGCCGGAAGCTCGTGAAGAGCACGCGGACGAGGTGCATCAGGCCGCGATCGAGCAGGCGCTGGTTGAACAGAAGAGCAGCGAGCAGTTTTATAACGCCGCTGTTTGATTCGATGCTGAACACTTGTAGGAGCTGCCGCAGGCTGCGATCTTTTGATCTGGATTTTTTAAGATCAAAAGATCGCAGCCTGCGGCAGCTCCTACAGGGGATGCGTCTCCTTCTTTATCTGCGAGGCCTGCATGTCTTTCGATCTCGCCGCACGCCTTGCTACCCGTCGTGCCGAAAACCTCTATCGCCAGCGTCCATTGCTCGAAAGCCCTCAAGGCCCGGAAGTGGTGGTCGATGGCCGGCCATTGCTGGCGTTCTGTAACAACGATTACCTGGGGCTGGCCAATCACCCGCAGGTCATCGAAGCCTGGCGCGCGGGCGCTTCGCGCTGGGGCGTGGGTGGCGGCGCTTCGCACCTGGTGATCGGCCACAGCGGCCCGCATCACGCACTGGAAGAAGCGCTGGCCGACTTGACCGGTCGTCCCCGTGCGCTGCTATTCACCACGGGTTACATGGCCAACCTCGGCGCGGTTACTGCGTTGGTGGGGCAGGGCGATACGGTGCTGGAAGACCGGCTCAATCACGCGTCCTTGCTGGATGCCGGCCTGTTATCTGGCGCACGTTTCAACCGCTACTTGCACAACGATGCCGTGAGCCTGGCCAAACGCCTCGAAAAAGCCACCGGCAACACGTTGGTAGTCACCGATGGCGTCTTCAGCATGGACGGCGATCTCGCCGATTTGCCGGCGCTGGCGCGGGAAGCCAAGGCCAAAGGCGCGTGGCTGATGGTCGATGATGCCCACGGTTTTGGTCCGCTGGGCGCCCATGGTGGCGGGATCGTCGAACATTTTGGCCTCAGCCAGGACGACGTGCCGGTCTTGGTTGGCACCCTGGGCAAGGCCTTCGGAACGGCCGGGGCTTTTGTGGCAGGCAGCGAAGACCTGATCGAAAGTCTGATCCAGTTCGCTCGCCCGTACATCTACACCACCAGCCAGCCACCGGCCCTGGCCTGCGCGACGCTGAAAAGCCTCGAGCTTTTGCGCACTGAGCATTGGCGGCGCGAACACCTGAACACATTGATTCGCCAATTCCGCCACGGTGCCGAGCAGATTGGTTTGGAGCTGATGGACAGTTTTACGCCGATCCAGCCGATCATGATCGGCGACGCAGGTCGTGCGGTTCGCCTGTCACAGTTGCTCCGCGAGCGCGGACTGATGGTGACCGCGATCCGTCCACCGACCGTGCCCGCTGGCAGCGCACGACTGCGGGTGACCCTGAGTGCCGCGCACAGCGAGGCGCAGGTACAGCTATTGTTAAATGGACTGGCCGATTGTTTTGCACTACTGGGACCGGAGCCAAGCCATGCGTAATCGACTGATTCTGCTGCCGGGCTGGGGCCTCGGGGTTTCTCCGCTGGAGCCCTTGGCCGCCGCGTTGCAGGGACTGGATGAGCACCTGCGGGTCGAGATCGAGCCGTTGCCAGAGTTGGAGTCCAGTGATCTTGAAGAATGGCTGGATGAGCTCGACTCATCTGTGCCACAGGACGCCTGGCTCGGCGGTTGGTCCCTCGGCGGCATGCTCGCGTCCGAGTTGGCCGCGCGGCGAGGGGATCGCTGCTGCGGTCTGGTGACCCTGGCGAGCAACCCTTCGTTTGTCGCCCATGAGCAGTGGCCCAGTGCGATGCCCGGTGAAACCTTCGATGCGTTTCTGGCGGGTTGCAACGGTGACCCACGAATGACCTTGAAACGCTTCTCGCTACTCTGCGCTCAAGGCGCCGAGGACTCACGCGGGCTGTCGAGGCTGATGCTGGGCGGCGCGCCGCATACGGCTTCGTCAGTGTTGATGAGCGGCCTGGAACTGCTGGCACAACTGGATACCCGCGCAGCGTTGCAGGCGTTTCGGGGCCCGCAATTGCATTTATTTGCGGGCATGGACGCGCTCGTTCCAGCCGAAGCGGCGAGCGATTTGCTGACGTTGCTGCCAGATGTCGAAATTGGTCTGATTGAACAGGCCAGTCACGCGTTTCTTCTGGAAGACCCTCACGGTGTGGCGGGGGCGATCCAGGCTTTTTTGCATGAGTGCGGTGATGACTGATCTCTCTCTTCCCAACCTTCCCCAGGGCTTGCCCGACAAACGTCAGGTGGCAGCGTCTTTTTCCCGCGCGGCGGCGAGCTATGACAGCGTTGCCGAGTTGCAGCGTGATGTGGGTAGCCAGTTATTGAGTCGCTTGCCCGAAGGTTTTTCACCTGATCGCTGGCTGGACCTGGGCAGCGGCACAGGCTATTTCAGCCGGGCGCTCGGCGGGCGGTTTCCTGCAGGTGAAGGGGTGGCGCTGGACATTGCCGAAGGCATGCTCAATCACGCACGGCCGTTGGGTGGCGCCACGCATTTCATCGCGGGGGACGCAGAGCGGTTGCCGCTGCAGGATTCAACCTGTGACCTGATCTTCTCCAGCCTCGCGGTGCAGTGGTGCGCGGATTTTGCTTCGGTGCTCGGTGAAGCCCATCGGGTGTTGAAACCGGGGGGGATTTTCGCGTTTGCTAGTCTGTGCGTGGGTACGTTGTTCGAGTTGCGCGACAGTTGGCGTCAGGTGGATGGCAGGGTGCACGTCAACCGTTTCCGTGAGTTCGAGGTTTATCAGCAATTGTGCGCTGACAGCGGACTGAGGATAGGGAGTCTGCAAGTTCGTCCGCATGTGCTGCATTACCCGGACGTGCGCAGCCTGACCCATGAGCTCAAGGCATTGGGTGCGCACAACCTGAACCCCGGTCGGCCGGGTGGTTTGACCGGTCGGGCGCGAATCCTCGGTTTGATCGAGGCTTACGAGCAATTTCGTCAGGCCGAAGGTCTGCCCGCGACTTATCAAGTGGTCTACGCCGTTCTGGAGAAACCCTTATGAGTGCAGCCTATTTCATCACCGGTACGGACACCGATGTCGGCAAGACCACCGTTGCCGCCGGTTTACTTCACGCCGCGCGCTCGGCAGGCATGAGCACCGCAGCAGGCAAACCGGTGGCGTCCGGCTGCGACGTGACGCCCAAGGGTTTGCGCAATTCGGATGCACTGGCGTTGCTGGCGGAATGCTCGCTGCCAATGACCTACGTGCAAGTCAATCCGGTCGCGTTCGAACCGGCGATCGCACCGCATTTGGCCGCCAGGGAAGCTGGCGTGGCGTTGACCGTGCAGTCCTTGTTGGTGCCGATGCGGCAGATTCTGGACATGCAGGCGGACTTTACCCTGATAGAGGGCGCTGGCGGTTGGCGTGTGCCGCTGGCGGATCAGGACAACCTGTCGGACCTGGCCATCGCGCTGGGCCTGCCGGTGATTCTGGTCGTCGGCGTGCGGTTGGGTTGCATCAACCATGCGCTGCTGACGGCTGAAGCCATTGCGCGGGACGGTCTGCAACTGGCGGGGTGGGTGGCCAATATCATCGATTCCAAGACGTCGCGCCTGGAAGAAAACCTGGCAACCCTGGCCGAGCGAATTCCCGCGCCGTGCCTGGGGCGAGTGCCCAAGCTCAAGTTGGTGACTGCAGAAGCGGTGGCCGAGCATTTACAGCTGGATCTGCTGGACTAGGTTTTGGCTATGACAAGGCACTGTGCCATTAGTGTTTTTGTCGGGCCTTTTACCCGTGTGTCTGCTTCAATGCCAGTTGTTGATCCTTCCCAAGGACGAGTTCTCCCATGGAAATCTCAGGAAACACCGCTTTTTATGCCGGTCTGAGCACTGTTCAGGCTGGGCAGAGTCGCGTCGACCAAGCTGCCGGGCAAATCGCCAGCGCCACCGTCGACCGTTCGGTGGTCAGCCAGTCGTCCGACGTTCAGGTCGATCGTTTGCGTGGCGTTGACCGCGCTCAGCACTCGGACCTGGCCAGCGACGCTGTGGAGATGGCTCAAGGCAAGCTGCAACTCGAGCTGGGGGCAAAGGTGGCCAAGGCTTCCGATGAAATGCTTGGCACGTTGATCGACACTTACGCCTGATTCTTTCGCTGTATCCGCACCCTCGACGCCGCGCTTGTTCGCGGCGTTTTTCTGCGTAAGTCCTTCTCGCTCAACTAATCTTTTCTCTAGCGTCCGTTGCTCCATCAACCGCCGTACACGGCTGCGCGTGCGCAATGCAAAAGCCGTGATGACGAACGGCAAAAGATCGACGCTTGACAAGATTTGGTCGTAAACGTATGTTTCAAACAACTGTTTGACCGTCACAACAAATCATTACGGTCGTTCATTCCCGGTTACATCAGCAGAGGTTTATCGCTATGCCTGACTACAAGGCCCCCTTGCGTGATATTCGCTTCGTTCGTGACGAACTGCTCGGCTACGAAGCGCACTATCAGAGCCTTCCGGCTTGTGCGGACGCAACTCCGGACATGGTTGACGCCATTCTTGAGGAAGGCGCCAAGTTTTGTGAGCAGGTACTGGCTCCGCTGAACCGCGTGGGTGACACCGAAGGCTGCACCTGGAGCGAGTCCGGCGTTAAAACCCCGACTGGCTTCAAAGAGGCCTATAAGCAGTTCGTTGAAGGCGGCTGGCCAAGTCTGGCTCACGACATCGAGCACGGCGGCCAAGGCCTTCCGGAATCGCTGGGTCTGGCGGTCAGCGAAATGGTGGGTGAAGCCAACTGGTCGTGGGGCATGTACCCAGGCCTGTCCCACGGTGCGATGAACACCATCAGCGAGCACGGCACGCCTGAGCAGCAAGAGGCTTACCTGACCAAGCTGGTTTCCGGCGAATGGACCGGCACCATGTGCCTGACCGAACCGCATTGCGGCACCGACCTGGGCATGCTGCGTACCAAGGCTGAACCTCAGGCTGACGGTTCCTACAAAGTCTCCGGCACCAAGATCTTCATCTCGGCCGGCGAACACGACATGGCCGACAACATCGTCCACATCGTGCTGGCACGTCTGCCGGATGCACCGGCTGGCACCAAAGGCATCTCGCTGTTTATCGTTCCCAAGTTCATGCCGAACGCTGACGGTTCGATCGGCGCTCGCAACGCCGTGACCTGTGGTTCCCTGGAACACAAGATGGGCATCCACGGTAACGCCACCTGCGTAATGAACTTCGACGCGGCCACCGGTTTCCTGATCGGCCCGGCGAACAAAGGCCTGAACTGCATGTTCACCTTTATGAACACCGCTCGCCTGGGCACCGCGTTGCAAGGTCTGGCGCACGCCGAAATCGGCTTCCAGGGCGGCTTGAAATACGCTCGTGATCGTCTGCAGATGCGTTCCCTGACTGGCCCGAAAGCGCCGGAAAAAGCCGCTGACCCGATCATCGTTCACCCTGACGTACGTCGCATGCTGTTGACCATGAAGGCGTTCGCCGAAGGCAACCGCGCGATGGTTTACTTCACCGCCAAGCAAGTCGACGTGGTCAAGTACGGCGTGGACGAAGAAGAGAAGAAGAAAGCCGACGCACTGCTGGCCTTCATGACGCCAATCGCTAAAGCCTTCATGACCGAAGTCGGATTCGAGTCCGCCAACCATGGTGTACAAATCTACGGCGGCCACGGTTTCATCGCTGAATGGGGCATGGAGCAGAACGTTCGCGACAGCCGCATTTCGATGCTGTACGAAGGCACCACTGGCATCCAGGCACTCGACTTGCTGGGCCGTAAAGTGTTGATGACCCAAGGCGAAGCGCTGAAAAGCTTCACCAAGATCGTCCACAAGTTCTGCCAGACCAACGAAGGCAACGAAGCGGTCAAAGAGTTCGTCGAGCCGTTGGCTGCGCTGAACAAAGAATGGGGCGAGCTGACCATGAAGGTCGGTATGGCGGCCATGAAAGACCGCGAAGAAGTCGGCGCGGCGTCCGTGGATTACCTGATGTACTCCGGTTACGCCTGCCTGGCCTACTTCTGGGCTGACATGGCGCGTCTGGCTGCTGAGAAACTGGCTGCCGGCACCACCGAAGAGGCGTTCTACACCGCCAAGCTGCAGACTGCGCGCTTCTACTTCCAGCGCATCCTGCCGCGTACCCGCACTCACGTGGCAACCATGCTGTCGGGCGCTAACAACCTGATGGACATGAAAGAAGAGAACTTCGCGCTGGGCTACTAAGCCTTAACGCAGTCGTTCAAAAAACCGCTGCTCCTTCGGGAGCGGCGGTTTTTTTTTGCCGGTGACGTTCCGACGCGGCAGTCGCAAAAAACCGAGGGAGGTCGAAAAGTCGATCTGCTGACTGACCACGTTTTTAATCGCGGTGCCGCGATCTGCCGGGCAAGGTGCTTTCCGGGACATGGAGGTTGGCAGCGATTGCGCTCCGGATGCGCGCCTGGCCACTGGTTGAAACATGCCGTCTAAAAAAACCGTACTAAATCACTCAGAAAGTCCCGGCATCTGCCGTTACAAGGAGAGGGCACAATGCCATCAATCGATGTGACGGTCGGAGTTTTTACCCTTGCCGCGTTCTTCCGCTGTACGTTTCAGTCATTTCTTGCCGTCGTTGGTGCTTTTGCTGGCAGGGCTCGCGGCTGCCTACGTTAAAGACCTCAATGTCTTCTTCACCTCGCTGTTCAACGTATTGCCAACGCTGGTGCTGTTGCTGGGCGGGGCCTACTGCGCGGTTTATCGCCGCCAGCGCGAATTGTTCCTGATGGTCACGGTGTACATCGCCTACTACTTGCTGGACGCGCAGACCGACTATTACCGCGACAACGGCAAGGTACGTGATGACGCCGCGGTGATTTTTCATTTGGTGTGCCTGCTACTCCCTCTGATGTTCGGTGTGTTCGCAGCCTGGCAGGAACGCACCCATCTGTTCCAGGACATGGTGGCGCGCTTCGCCGTGTTGCTGGCCGTCGGCAGCGTGGCGTTGGGGCTGGAGCAGAGTTACCCACAGGCGCTGTTGATGTGGCTGGCTGAAATCCGCTGGCCCGCGCTGCATGGCGCCTGGATGAGTCTGATCCAGCTCTCTTATCCCGTATTCATCGCCATGTTCGTGCTCTTGAGCTGGCAGTACTGGCGCAAGCCGAGACCCTTGCACGCCGCACAGCTTGTGGGCTTGCTGGGGTTGTTCTGGATGTTGCCGAAGACGTTCATCCTGCCGTTCACGCTGAACATCATGTGCAGCCAGGTGATGTTGATGATTGCGGCAGCGGTGGCTCATGAAGCCTACCAAATGGCCTTCCGCGACGAACTCACGGGGTTGCCGGGTCGCCGCGCGTTGAATGAACGCATGCAGCGCCTGGGACGCAATTACGTGTTGGCGATGAGCGACGTCGATCACTTCAAGAAATTCAACGACACCCATGGCCACGATGTGGGCGATCAGGTGCTGCGGCTGGTCGCCAGCAAGCTGTCGAAAATCGGCGGGGGCGGCAGGGCGTATCGCTATGGCGGTGAGGAATTTGCACTGGTGTTCGCCGGCAAGACCCTTGAGGAGTGCCTGCCGCACCTGGAAGTCATCCGCGAATCCATCGCGACGTACAACATTCATTTGCGCAACCAGGACAACCGTCCTCAGGACGATCAGCAAGGACGACAGCGCCGGGCCGGTTCGAGTGCTTCAAGTGTGTCGGTCACGGTCAGCATTGGCGTTGCGGATCGACTGGAGCAGCGCACCCCGGAACAAGTGCTCAAATCCGCGGACGAAGCGCTCTACAGCGCCAAGGGGGCCGGACGTAACTGCGTGGTGGCGTATGGTCAGAATCGCCGTGGCGCCGTGCGTATGGACGCCGCTACGGATTGAGTGATGATGGCGCATTCAGCGTCTGGACTGTGATTGTAGGGCGTGGTTGGCGGCAGTAGGTTTGAGTGATCTGCTGACGGAGAAAATGCCATGCCCGAGTACAAAGCTCCCCTGCGCGACATGCGCTTCCTGATCGACCACGTCTTCGATTTCCACAGCAACTACGCGGCTCTGGGCGCCACTGACGCCAGCCCGGACATGGTGGCGGCGATCCTCGAAGAAGGCGCGAAATTCTGCGAGAACGTGCTCGCGCCGCTCAATCGCAGCGGCGACGAAGAAGGCTGCCATTTCGACAATGGCGTGGTGACAACGCCAGCAGGTTTCAAGCAAGCCTTCGCCCAATACGTTGAAGGCGGCTGGCACGGTCTGGCAGCGGATCCTGCTTATGGCGGCCAGGGGTTGCCCAGCTCCCTGGGGCTGGTGATCAGCGAAATGGTCGGCTCCAGCAACACGTCCTGGGGTATGTATCCGGGGTTGACCCACGGTGCCATGTCGGCCATTCATGCCCACGGCACCGAAGAACAGAAACTCACTTATCTGAGCAAACTCACCGCCGGGCAGTGGACGGGCACCATGTGCCTGACCGAAGCCCATTGCGGTACCGACCTGGGCATCATCAAGACCCGCGCTGTACCAACGGCCGATGGCAGCTACGCGATCTCCGGCAGCAAGATTTTCATCTCCGCCGGCGAGCACGATATGAGTGACAACATCATTCACCTGGTGTTGGCGAAGCTGCCGGATGCGCCGGCAGGGACCAAGGGGATTTCGCTGTTTATCGTTCCTAAGTTCCTGCCCGATGGCGACGGTGAGGCGGGGGAGCGCAACGGCGTTTCCTGTGGCTCTATCGAACACAAAATGGGCATCAAGGCCTCGGCCACCTGCGTGTTGAACTTCGACGATGCCAAGGGCTACTTGATCGGTGAGCCGAATAAGGGCCTGAACTGCATGTTCACCATGATGAACCACGCTCGTCTCGGCACCGGTATGCAAGGATTGTGCTTGGGCGAGGCGAGCTTTCAGGGGGCGATCAAGTACGCCAACGATCGCTTGCAAATGCGTTCGTTGACCGGCGCGAAAGCACCGGAGAAGCCTGCTGACCCCATCATTGTTCATCCCGACGTGCGTCGGATGTTGCTGACCATGAAGGCCTTCAACGAAGGCAACAGGGCGCTGACTTACTTCACTGCACAGTTGCTGGACACTGCGCATCTGAGTCCCGATGAAACGGCGCGTCAGGAGGCTGAGGATTTGTTGGCGTTCCTGACACCCATCTGCAAGGCCTTCATGACCGATACCGGGCTGGAAGTGACCAACCACGGGATGCAGGTGTTTGGCGGCCACGGTTTCATCCGTGAGTGGGGCATGGAGCAATTGGTTCGTGACTGCCGGATTGCCCCGATCTACGAAGGCACCAATGGTATTCAGGCGCTGGATCTGTTGGGACGCAAAGTGCTCGGCAGCCAGGGCAAATTGCTGCGGGGTTTCACTAAAATCGTCCATAAGTTCTGCGCAGCAAACGCCGCGCATCCGCAACTCGCGCCCTACGTCGCGCAGCTCAACGATTTGAATCGGCAGTGGGGTGAGGTAACGACCCAGGTGGGCATGGCCGCGATGAAGAATGCGGATGAAGTCGGCGCCGCGTCAGTGGATTACCTGATGTACAGCGGCTACATCATTCTCGGCTATTTGTGGCTGCGCATGGCGCTGGTGGCGCAGGCCCAGATCGACGACGGTAGCGGCGATGCCGATTATTGCCGGGGCAAACTGGCGACCAGCGAGTTTTACTTCAAGCGATTGCTGCCACGTACTGCCGCTCATCGGGCGGCGATCGAGGCCGGCAGTGATTGTCTGATGAAGTTGCCGGCGGAGTTGTTTGCGCTCTGACTTTTTCTCTGTGGCGAGCTCGCTCGCCACAGGATTTTCTTGATCTCCATACTGCACTTATGTGACTGTAGGATAAGTTATGGTCACAGCATGACCCTATGTGTCGTAAAAGTTGTTGGGTTACACTCGAACTCAACAAAGACACCATTCATGTGAATCAACTGTAAAGATCCTGCGAGGTTTGCCATGGCTGACTACAAAGCGCCCCTGCGCGATATGCGCTTCGTCCTCAATGAAGTATTCGAGGTCGCCAAACTCTGGGCCGAGTTGCCTGCACTGGCCGAAACTGTCGATGCTGAAACGGTCGAAGCCATTCTGGAAGAAGCCGGCAAGGTCACCAGCAAAACCATTGCGCCCCTGAGCCGTGCAGCGGACGAAGAAGGTTGCCATTGGGCGGACGGTGCTGTCACCACGCCGGCAGGTTTCCCACAGGCTTATCAGACTTATGCTGAAGGCGGATGGGTCGGCGTAGGTGGCGATCCGACCTATGGCGGCATGGGCATGCCCAAGGCGGTGTCGGCCCAGGTCGAAGAAATGGTCAACTCCGCGAGCCTGTCGTTTGGTCTGTATCCGATGCTGACGGCCGGTGCCTGCCTGTCGATCAACGCCCACGCCAGCGAAGAACTCAAAGCCGCGTACCTGCCCAACATGTACGCCGGTGTCTGGGCTGGCTCCATGTGCCTGACCGAGCCTCACGCCGGTACGGACCTTGGGATCATTCGCACCAAGGCCGAACCTCAGGCCGACGGTTCCTACAAGGTCAGCGGAACCAAGATTTTCATCACCGGCGGTGAACACGACCTGACCGAGAACATCATCCACCTGGTACTGGCGAAACTTCCGGACGCACCGGCAGGGCCGAAAGGTATTTCGTTGTTCCTGGTGCCGAAGTTCATGGTCAATGCCGATAGCAGCCTGGGCGCGCGTAACGCGGCGAACTGCGGTTCGATTGAACACAAGATGGGCATCAAGGCTTCATCGACGTGCGTGATGAACTTCGATGAAGCCGTGGGTTACATCGTCGGCGAGCCGAACAAAGGCCTGGCGGCAATGTTCACCATGATGAACTACGAGCGTCTGGGTGTCGGCATTCAAGGCCTCGCCACGGGTGAGCGTTCGTACCAGAACGCGATCGAGTACGCCCGTGACCGTTTGCAAAGCCGTTCGCCGACCGGCGCGCAGAACAAGGACAAGGTCGCTGACCCGATCATCGTCCACCCGGACGTGCGTCGCATGCTGTTGACGATGAAAGCCTCGAACGAAGGCGGCCGTGCGTTCTCCACCTACGTGGCGATGCAACTGGACACCGCCAAGTTCAGCGAAGATGCCACGACCCGCAAACGTGCCGAAGACCTGGTGGCGTTGCTGACGCCGGTTGCCAAGGCATTCCTGACCGATCTCGGCCTGGAAACGACAGTCCATGGCCAGCAGGTGTTCGGCGGCCACGGCTATATCCGTGAATGGGGCCAGGAACAGCTGGTGCGCGACGTGCGTATCACCCAGATTTACGAAGGCACCAACGGCATCCAGGCGCTCGACCTGGTGGGCCGCAAGATCGTCGGTACCGGCGGGGCGTTTTATAACCTCTTCGCTGACGAGATTCGTCATTTCACCGCGACGGCCAGCGCTGATCTGGCGGAGTTCACCAAGCCGCTGAACGATGCCGTGACCACGCTCGACGAGCTGACCGGCTGGTTGCTGGATCGGGCGAAAAACAACCCGAATGAAATCGGTGCCGCCTCGGTCGAGTACCTGCAAGTCTTCGGCTACGTGGCTTACGCCTACATGTGGGCACTGATGGCCAAGGCTGCATTTGGCAAGGAGGCGCAGGAGGATTTCTACGCGAGCAAACTGGGCACGGCGCGGTTCTACTTCGCGCGTTTGCTGCCGCGGATCCACTCGTTGAGCGCTTCAGTGAAGGCGGGCAGTGAATCGCTGTTCCTGCTGGATGCAGCACAGTTCTAAAAATGTAACGTCATGTAAGCATTCTCTTACATGACGTGCTGCCTTTCTGCCCTATGCGAAAATTGGATCCAGAGCTAATCTACTTCACATGGACGTAGCGCAGGAAGCGCACTAGCAACAACATGGACACGTAGGATTCTGCCAGGATGGCGGAGCGAAATGGATGTCAGGGAAACAGTCTGCAAAGCCCCGCTTCGGCGGGGTTTTCTTTTGCCCGCAGAAAAGTGGTCAGCTGAGCCCGTCGATGTTGACCGGGTTGTTCAAGCGATCAAGCGGCCCGTTGATGACTTCTTCCAACAGTGTGCGCAATAAAGCCAGTGAGGCTTGTTGGCGCTGCACATCCCGGCACACCAGCCCGACTTTCAACGGCACTCGCGGTTCGGTCAACGGTTTCCACAGCAGTTCGTCGCTGCCGAGCGCCTTCTGCGAGCGCCCCGGAAGGACCGTCGCCAGTCGGGTATTCGGCAGACTGTCGAGAATCCCTGCCATATTGTTCAGTTCCGCCTGCACCTGCGGTCGCCGTCCCAGGCTGGCCAATTGCGTCTGCCAGATCTGCCGGACTTGAAACTCTTCTCCCAGCAGCAACATCGGCAACTCGGCCGCCTGGCTCATCGAGACTTTCTTGAATTCCCGCAACGGGTGATCCGCCGGGATGACCAGCGTCAGCTCATCTTCGTACAGCATCACACCGTGCAACCCCGGCTGGCGTGGCGGCAGGTAGCTGATGCCGATGTCCAATGAGCCGTTGAGCAACCGACGCTCGATCTCCAGTCCCGTTAACTCATAGATCTGCACGACAAGATGCGGCTGCGCCTTGCGTACCCGTTCGAGCATCTGCGGTACCAGGCTGGTGTGCACGGTTTGCAAGACGCCGATGGCCAGTGTTCGCAGCGCCTGCCCCTTGAAATTACCCAGCGCTTCGCGTGCGCGTTGCAAGCCATCGAGCAAGGGCAGTGCGTGGTTGTATAGCGTATGGGCCGCCAGCGTGGGCAGCAGCCGTTTGCTGCTGCGTTCGAACAGGCTGACATCGAGGTTTTGTTCGAGGTGGCGGATCTGCTGGGACAGGGCGGGCTGGGAGATGGACAGTCGCTCGGCCGCACGGCCCACATGGCCTTCTTCGTAGACCGCGACGAAATATCGCAGTTGCTTGAAATCCATAAGTAACTCTTATCGAAAATGCTGGTAAATCGAAATGGCTCAGGGCCGCGCCTGAGCATAGTCTAACCGCATTCAAAAGGCTTACAGGGCCATAAACCGAGATGAATACCGTTGACGTCGATGGCATTTGCATAGGCAAGGCAAAAAACCTCGAACGAGGTTTGATCGGATGAATCTGTTCAATTTGCGTCGTAGCCCGCCCAGTATCGATGACCTTGTGGAAGGCAGTTTTCAGGCTTGCAGCGACAATAAGCCCTCCAGCGATTGCCTGATGCCTAGCGTTGAGCGACCTGCGCAAGTATTTGTGCGCGGTCAGGGCTCGTGGCTGTGGGACAGCGATGACCGTGCCTATCTGGACTTCTCCCAGGGCGGCGGCGCCAACAGCCTTGGGCACAGTCCTACGGTGTTGGTCAACGCGATCACCGAGCAGGCGCAATCGCTGATTAACGTCGGTTTCGGTTTACAGCATCGCGGCATGCTCAATCTCGCCAATCGGCTGTGCAAGAGCACCGACAGTGATCAGGCGTACCTGCTCAACAGCGGTAGCGAAGCCTGTGAAGCGGCGATCAAATTGGCGCGTAAATGGGGTCAGCGATATCGCGGCGGCGCTTCAAGGATCATCGTTGCAAACAACGCGTGCCATGGACGGAGTCTTGCCACGATTTCGGCGTCGGACAGTACAACGCTGACTAATCGATTCGAGCCGCTGTTGCCCGGTTTCAGTCATGTACCGTTCAATGACCTGCCGGCCCTGCATGCGGCTGTTGATGCCCAGACCGTGGCGATCATGCTCGAGCCGATTCAAAGCGATGCCGGGGTTATCCCGGCCACCGAGCGTTACCTTAAAGACGTCCAGCAGTTGTGCCGCGAGCTCGGCATCCTGTTGATCTTCGACGAAGTGCAGACCGGTATCGGCCGCTGCGGCGCCTTGCTTGCTGAACAGTCCTACGGCGTGCGGGCAGATATCGTGGTGCTGGGGAAAGGACTGGGTGGCGGCGTTCCCTTGGCGGCGTTGCTGGCACGTGGGAAGGCCTGTTGTTTCGACATCGGCGAACTGACCGGGACCCACCATGGCAACGCATTGATGACCTCGGCTGGCCTGGCTGTGCTCGACAGCGTGCAGGACAAAGGCTTTCTCGATCATGTCGACGAAACCGGTCAGCACCTGCGTGAAGGTCTGGCGCGCCTGGCCCATCGCTACGGTCACGGCGAATTGCGCGGGCGAGGGTTGCTATGGGGGTTGACCCTGTCCGACGACTCCGCTGATGCGGTAGTCAAGGCGGCTTTGCACGAGGGCTTGCTGCTAAATGCCCCACAGCCTGATTGCCTGCGCTTTACCCCGGCACTCACCGTCAGCACATCCAACATCGACGAAATGCTCCTGCGCCTGGCCCGCGCTTTCTCTCGCGTGCGCACCGCGCAACTGCAATGTCGCAAAGGGATTGCCGTCTGATCGGACTCGCCCTACACGAATTCCCGAACCGTCTCGCGGTATAACGCATCGCCCCACGCCTGATTCTTTTGGCGTGGGGCGTTTTTTTTAACGATGAAGCAATAGAAGGCGGTGAAAGAGCTGCTAAACATCGTTCAAAAACACGGTCTGGAAATACTGGCCTGAAGATCCGTACTGAACCCTGACCAGCGGCGCGTGTCGATTAGCTGTGTGGCTCACACGAGCCGATTTCAATCAGGAGCTGACCCATGGACTTCATTCGAATCATCATTGCAATTCTGTTGCCGCCACTGGGTGTTTTCCTGCAGGTGGGTTTCGGCGGGGCGTTCTGGCTGAACATTCTGCTGACGTTGTGCGGATACATTCCGGGGATCGTGCATGCGGTGTACATCATCGCCAAACGCTGAAAACTGTAGCGTTCGTTAGATCGCTTTGCGAGCAGGCTCGCTCCCACAGGGTGCGAGCCGGTCGACCTGTGGGAGCTGGCCTGCCAGCGATGCGGTATCAGCTGTCGAGCGCCATGATCCTTCGATAAAACAACCATTCCTGCTCCAGCGCATGTGCCTGATTGCCTGCCTTGCGAAAGCCATGGCGTTCGTCGGCGTAGTAATGCGCTTCCACCAGAATACCGTTGTCTTGCAGCGCCTTGACCATGTCACGGGTCTGCTGCGGCACCACCACGGCATCCAGTTCACCCTGAAAGAAAATCATCGGGACCCGGATGTTGCTCGCATGTAGCAACGGTGTTCGCGCCTTGTAGCGCTCGGCATCCTTCTCGGGATCGCCGATCAGCCAGTCGAGATAATCACCTTCGAACTTGTGGGTCGCGCGGCTGAGTGCAACCGGGTCGCTGACGCCATAAAGACTGGCGCCGGCGCGGAACACGTTGTGAAAGGCCAAGGCACAAAGGGTGGTGTAACCGCCGGCACTTCCGCCACGAATGAACGCCTGGTCGCCGTCGATCATCCCCCGGTCCGCCAGGTAGGCGACCACCGCGCAGGCGTCCTCGACATCTACCGCGCCCCAGCTCAAATGCAAAGCCTGGCGATACGCCCGGCCATAGCCACTGCTGCCGCGATAGTTAAGGTCAGCCACGGCAAAGCCGCGTTGCGCCCAGTACTGAATGCGTGGATCGAGCATCGGGTAACAAGCGGAGGTCGGCCCGCCATGGATAAACACCACCAGCGGCGGTTTCGCCTCACCGGTCATCGCCGGATAAAAGAAGCCATGGGCCTCGCCTGAGCCACTGGGGTAGCACAGCGTATGTGGAACGCTGATGTGTTCGGCGGGCAACGGTGTGACGCCGCCCGCCAGTACCTTCACCTGGCGGGTGCCGCGATCGATCGCGATAACGGCCGATGAACTGACCGGTGATGCAGCGATGCAGTAGATAAATTGCTCATCGATCGCCAAATGACGGAAGCGGCTGTAAGGGCCCGTGAAGTCTTCACTGACGTCAGCGACCAGGCCCAGTTTGCCGAATCCATCTTCGGTCCAGCTGGCCAGGTAGCTGTCTTCACTGAACGCAAGCCAGGTGCAGCCGCCGAGTTGCCAAGGGGCGGGTCCGTGGTCGGCTTCTGCACTGGGCAGCGGACTCAAACCTTCTGCAGATTCCACCCAGGGCTGCCAGAAGCCGGCGCGATCCGTCAGGCAATACAGTCGGCCACTGCGATCGAACCTGGGTTGTTGCAGCGATTCTTGAACGTTGTCGCCGGCCACGCAACGCGGCAGGGAAAAGCCGCCATCGTCGAGGCGATCGGCGACCATCAGGCGAGTGGCTGTCCACGGCTGATCCGGTCGGCTCCATTCGATCCAGGCCAAGCGTTGCGAGTCGGGACTCAATGTCGGCGCCGCATAAAAATCAGCCCCTTCGACCAGCAGATGACGCGTGCCGTTAACGACATCGATAGCCACCAGGCGATGCTGGTCACGGTTCTCCTCGACGGCCATGACCTGTCCGTTGGCGAACTGCAAATCGCCATAACGGCACTCGCCGCGAGTCAGCCCTTCGGGCGTCCCGCCCGTGAGCGGCTGTCGATACAGCTGCTGGTCGGCTTCGTTGACGAACACAACCCCGTCATCGGTCAGACAAAACGCGCCGCCGCCATATTCATACACCCGACTGCGCACGCTGAAACCTGGTGGCGTCAGGCAATGCGCCTGACCCTTATGCCAATGCCAGATTCGGCAAGCGGCGTCTTCGGGTCGGTATTCGTTCCAGAACAGGCCATGCCGGCCGACCTGCAATTCGGCAAAGTCGACACCGGCAGCGACGGCTTTGGCGGCGCTGAAGGGCTCAGCTTTTAGCGATGAGGCGTGAGTTTCGTTCATTGCGAAAGGCCAGTTGTTCGATGGTCTGAGTCGCGTGCTCGGCTTCTTCGCGGGCCTTGAGAATCACGCCGTGATGTTGCGATTTACTGCACACCGGGTCAGCGTTGCTGGCGTCACCGGTGAGCATGAAGGCCTGGCAGCGGCAGCCGCCGAAGTCTTTTTCCTTCTCGTCGCAAGAGCGGCACGGCTCGGGCATCCAGTCGTAGCCGCGAAAGCGGTTGAAGCCAAACGAGTCGTACCAGATGTGCTGCATGCTGTGGTCGCGCACGTTGGGAAACTGCACCGGCATCTGTCGGGCACCGTGACAGGGCAAGGCGGTTCCGTCCGGCGTGACGGTCAGAAAAATACTGCCCCAGCCATTCATGCAGGCTTTTGGGCGCTCTTCATAATAATCCGGCGTGACGAAAATCAGTTTGCACGGATGCCCTTCGGCTTCGAGCCTGGCGCGGTATTCGTTGGTGACGCGTTCGGCGCGCACCAGTTGTTCTTTGGTCGGCAGCAAACCGACCCGGTTGAGCTGCGCCCAGCCGTAAAACTGACACGTCGCGAGCTCGACGAAATCGGCCTCAAGGGCGATGCACAGCTCAATGATCCGGTCGATCTTGTCGATGTTGTGCCGGTGGGTGACGAAGTTCAGCACCATCGGGTAGCCATGGGCCTTCACTGCTCGAGCCATTTCCAGCTTCTGGGCGAACGCTTTTTTCGAACCCGCGAGCAAGTTGTTCACTTGCTCGTCACTGGCCTGGAAACTGATCTGGATGTGGTCCAGACCCGCTTTCTTGAAATCGCTGATTTTCTGTTCGGTCAGGCCGATGCCCGAGGTGATCAGGTTGGTGTAGAAACCCAACTTGCGCGCTTCGGCGATCAACTCGGCAAGGTCCTGGCGCACCAGCGGTTCACCGCCGGAAAAGCCCAGTTGAGCCGCGCCCATTTCCCGCGCTTCGCGAAACACCTTGATCCACTGCTCGGTGCTCAACTCTTTACCCTGCTCGGCGAAATCCAGCGGGTTGGAGCAGTAGGGGCATTGCAGCGGGCAACGGTAGGTCAGCTCGGCCAGCAGCCACAGAGGCAAGCCGATTTCAGGTTTGGGCGGCAACGTGCCTGACACAGTGTCAGGCAAGTTCGATCCAGTGCTCAGCACGGGCGACCTCCATGAATTGCTCGATGTCTTCACCGAGCTCGGGCACGCCGGGAAACTTCGCATCAAGTTCGGCGATGATCGCCGCAACGTCGCGCTCGCCATCGATCAAACCGCCGATCAATGCAGCGCTTTCGTTGAGTTTGATCATGCCTTCAGGGTAGAGCAGCACATGGCCTTTTTGTGCCGGTTCGTACTGATAACGGTAGCCAGTACGCCAGGTCGGGGTCTTGCTGCGATCGAAACTCATAAGGTGATTCCTTTATGCCAGACCCGCTGTTCAGTCACGCTGTGATAAGGCGGGCGGTTCAGTTCGTAGGCCATGCTCATGGCATCGAGCATGCTCCAAAGAATGTCCAGTTTGAACTGGAGAATTTCCAGCATGCGCTCCTGGCCTTCACGCGTCGTGTAGTGCTGCAAGGTGATCGCCAGTCCGTGTTCGACATCGCGCCGTGCCTGGCCCAGGCGGGTACGGAAGTATTCGTAGCCGGTCGGGTCAATCCACGGGTAGTGCTGCGGCCAGCTGTCGAGACGTGACTGGTGGATTTGCGGCGCGAACAGTTCGGTCAACGAGCTGCTGGCGGCTTCCTGCCAACTGGCCCGACGGGCGAAGTTGACATAGGCGTCCACGGCGAAACGCACGCCGGGCAGCACCAGTTCCTGAGAGCGCAGTTGATCCGGATCGAGCCCGACTGCCTGGCCCAGACGCAGCCAGGCTTCGATGCCACCGTCTTCGCCGGGAGCGCCGTCATGATCGAGCAGGCGTTGAATCCACTCGCGGCGAATCTCGCGATCCGGGCAGTTGGCGAGGATTGCGGCGTCCTTCAGGGGGATGTTCACCTGATAGTAGAAGCGGTTCGCGACCCAACCCTGGATCTGCTCGCGGGTCGCCCGGCCTTCATACATCGCCACGTGATAGGGGTGATAGATGTGGTAGTAGGCGCCTTTGGCGCGCAGCGCGGCTTCGAATTCGGCGGGGGGCATCGGGGTGTCAGTCATTTCGGTTCTCCGGGGCATAACCGTAGAGTTGTAGCGCCTGTACCGGCCTCATCGCCAGCAGGCTGGCTCCCACAGGGGAATGCGATCAACTCGCCAGCAGGCAGCTCCCACAGGGGATTGCGATCAACTGTGGGAGCCAGCCTGCTGGCGATAGACCGCGCAGCGGTCTCGATTTCTTACAACACAATACTCATGCCGTCATACGCCACTTCAACATCGCGTCGCACCAGCTCCGCTCGCTCGGGTGAATCCTCATCGAGAATCGGGTTGGTGTTGTTGATGTGGATAAGTACTTTGCGCGGCAGTGGCAATTGCTCGAGCACTTCGAGCATGCCGCCGGGGCCGTTCTGCGCCAGGTGACCCATTTCCCGACCGGTGCGCGTACCGACGCCGCGGCGCTGCATCTCGTCGTCATCCCACATCGTGCCATCCACCAGCAGGCAATCGCTGCCCGCCATGATCTCCAGCAGCGGCGCGTCGACTTTCCCCAGGCCCGGTGCGTAGAACAGCTTGCCGCCGGTGTTCACGTCTTCGACGATCAGGCCAATATTGTCGCCTGGGTGCGGGTCAAAGCGGTGCGGCGAATAGGGGGGCGCGGCGCTACGCAGGGGCAGAGGGGTAAAGCGAAGATTGGGGCAGGCAGGGACGGTGAAGCTCTGGTCCAGTTCGATACGGTTCCAGCTCAATCCGCCGTTCCAGTGGGTCAACATGGTGAACAGCGGAAAACCGGTGCTCAGGTCTTCGTGGACCATGTCCGTGCACCACACCTGGTGCGGGCATCCTTCACGCAAGCTGAGCAGGCCCGTGGTGTGGTCGATCTGGCTGTCCATCAGGATGATCGCGCTGATACCGGTATCGCGCAGGGCGCGGCCCGGTTGCATCGGGGCAAAGCTCTGGAGCTGGGCGCGGATGTCCGGAGAGGCGTTGCACAGCACCCAGTTCACACCGTCATCGGAAATCGCGATGGACGATTGGGTGCGCGCTGTTGCCCGCAGGCTGCCGTCGCGAAAGCCTGCGCAGTTCACGCAGTTGCAGTTCCACTGGGGGAAACCACCGCCAGCGGCGGAACCTAGAATCTGGACAAACATGGTCGCTCCATCATTTCGAATCTGAAAATAAAAACGCCCCGGTGAACCGAGGCGTTGAACCGCGAGAGATCTTAGCGGCTTGCGAAGTACATGGTGACTTCAAAGCCGATACGCAGATCGGTGTAAGCAGGTTTGGACCAGGACATGGGAGTGCTCCTTCAGGTGGTGGGACGGTTGAGATCTATACATATAGTCCACCTCCACGCGGAGATGTTCAGATAGTTAGGTGGCTATGTTACTCAAAATTACAGAGTCCTTGCCCGTGAAACTTTGAGAAAGCTAATTGCGCCACCGGTAAAGATCATTTTGCCACTTGCCAGGGTGAGCCAGGGCTTGCCCCGCTGGCCAGACAGCGCCAACCGCCGTCGGCGTGAATCAGTCGTTTTGCAGCGGCCAGTAAAGCCTGCCGGTCGATCATCAGAATGGCACGGGGCAGACGCTCCAGATAATCCGACGAGTGGCCGGCCAGCTTTGCTTGCCAGAGCAGTTCGGCCGCCAGGGTGTCGGGAAGCGTGGCGCTGTCGAATTGATCGGCCAAGGATTGGCGCTGTGCGACGAAGGTGGTTTCGTCGATGCGTTCGATCATGCCCGGCAAGTCGGCCAGGAATGTTTTCACGTGCTCCAGCAGCGCTACCGGAGCCACTGTCGGCGACTGCACACCGAACAGAATTCCCGTCTGCCCGTGGACCTGACGCAGGGCGCTGAACACCGCATAACCCAGTTGCAGCTCTACACGCAGGCGCTGATAAAACGGCGTCTGGCATATATGCGCGAGCAAACGCCAGGCTGCTTCATCAGTGATGTCCAGGGTCGCCGTGGGACAGAAAAGCAGTAACGCATGCTCATTGGACTGTGTATCGATGGCGGTCCACAGGTGCTGAGCGTGGATCGAGGGCGCGGGCGTCGATTGATTGTCCGCAGCGCCCGGCACCCGGCTCAAGGCAAAGCCCATCGCCGCTTGTGTTTGCGCGGACAGACCGGTCGCGAGTCCATCCCAGCGCGCGCCTAACCAGAGTTGCAGCAGGTCGTCCGAGTCAGCGGTGCGCTCAAGGCAGTGGCCCGGCAGCGCTTGAAGCAGCTGCCGAATCGGAATCAGTGCCACCTTCTGCGGTGCTGGCAGCGGGGCGTCCGCATCGGATTTTGTCAGCTCTTTCAGCGCATGTTCGAGGATGGTCGGCATCGGTTCTTGCAGGCCGGTCATCTTCAGTAACCATTGATTGCCTGATGCGCTGAAGGAGAAGTCGATACCGGCCTGACGCGCGTCTTCGCGTAATGGCTGAAGACGGGTTTCCAGGTTCGCTTGCAGGTTGCTGTGAGGGCTGGCCGCCAGTTGCCAGCGTAGGTACACCGCGCCTTCATCGGTGTGATCCGGCAACGCCTGACTGAATTGCATCGGCGAATGTTCACGACGGGTGCGCGAGCGATCCTGAGCAAAAGTGCGCAAACCTCGGTGTTTGCTGGTCTGGCCACGAATCAGGCCGGCGTTCGGGGCTGGCGCCTCGCTGCGCAGAAACGGGTTGGGTGCTGGCAGCTGCCATTGGCCGCTGAAGTTATCCACAGCGCCCATTTGTTTGAGGATTTCTCGAAGTGCAATAACGCCCTGGTCGGATAACCCGGTTTCCTGCTGTGTGACATCAAGTTGAGCCAATTTCAACGCACCAGCTACCTGCTGCTCATGGTGCAGGAGGGCGCTGTATTCTTCGCGCAACCCGATCCAGGGTTGGTGGCTGGCAAAAAATCCCAGCCAATCCAACAGCGGTTCGCGCAGTGCCTTCTGCGATTGAGTGGTCGCGAACTCGATGTCCAGCAGGGCCTGGCCGCCAAACCGATACAGCGGCGTGGCGTTCATATGCTCCGCTAACCCGCGAGCCTGCAGCTCGGTCAGCAGGCCGCCGGGTTTTGCCGCGTTGAGCCAATGACACAGAAAGGCCAGCGCTTGGGACGACGAATCCGCAAGAGCTTCGAAGGCAAACAGCAGATCCAGTCGATGGTCAGCAGCCTGTTGATAACTTTTGCCTAAAGCATCCATCAGCGCAGGGGGTGTTTGTTGCGGGACTGTTGCACCCGCTGCAATGGCGCTGCCGAAGGTCTCGGCCAACGCTCGCAGTTCATCGATACGGTGTGGCCCGACCAGACTCAGCGTCATCTGTCCTGTTTGATAAAAGTGCTGATGAAAGTCGCGTAACGCCTGCTGAAACGCAGGTTGCGAGACGGGCAGGCTGTCGCGGTTGCCCGCATGAAAGCCCCGCAGTGGATGAGTCGCCGAGAGTCCGTCGAACAGCGCGCGCTCCTGTTGAGCCGCCGCGTCCTGAGACCAGGCAACACACTCCGCCTCCAGTACTTCCCGTTCCCGCAACTGATCGTCCAGGTTCATGCACGGGTGAGCGAGCATGTCCGACAGACGCTCCAGCCCACCGGCAAATGCCTGCGGCGGCAGTTCGAAGAAGAAGTCAGTGGTGCGTTCGCTGGTCCTCGCATTGACCTGGCCGCCGTGACCCTGCACGTAGGCCATCAGCCCTTGGTTCGCAGGGAAACGCGCGGTACCGAGAAACAGCAGGTGTTCAAGAAAGTGCGCCAGCCCCGGCCATGCCAATGGCACGTCGTGACTGCCTGCTGCAACCCGCAATGCAGCGGCGCAACGCTTCAAGTGTGGCGCATGACGCAGCGTCACCCGTAGGCCATTGGCCAGGGTTTCAGTGTGGGGGCGGGAGGGATTCAACGCAGGCATGAGCACTTCCAGAACAGAGAAGCGCTAATGCTAGCGGATAACGGTGGATCAGCGCTTGTTCAGCTCGCCGTAAAGCTCAGGGCGACGATCGATAAGGTAGTGATATGCGGTCCGCGAGTCGACCATCAACTGACGATCCAGCTCGCCGACAATCAGCGCTTCATCGAGACCGGCCTGGGCAATGCGGCTGCCATCCGGCGCGGCGATGCTGCTCTGGCCGCAGTAGTGAATCTCGCCTTCGTGCCCGCAGTAGTTGGCGTAGGCCACATAGCATTGGTTTTCGAAGGCTCGGGCGCGGACGGTGACGTCAGCGATAAAGTCGAACGGCACCATGTTCGCCGTCGGCACCAGAATCAGCTCGGCACCTGCCAGGGCAAGGCGACGAGCATTTTCCGGAAACTCCAGGTCGTAACAGATCAGGAAACCGAGCTTCCAGCCGTTAAGTTCGACCAGCGGCAACTCGTCACCGCCGGCGCTGAACATGGAGTGATCAAGATCGCCGAAGAGGTGGGTCTTGCGGTAATTGCACAGGCGCTCACCGTTGGCATCGATCAGTTGCACCGAGTTGTAGATCTGCCCGTCCTCGGTGCGCTCGGGGTAGCCATACAAAATGGCGATCCCGGCTGTCTTGGCAATGCGCGCGATCTGCTGCGCCGATTCACCGTTGTGCACTTCGGCCAGCACGCTGACGGCATCGACGCCGATGTTGTAGCCGGTCAGGAACATCTCCGGCAGCACCAGCAAGTCTGCACCCTTGGCCTCCAGCGCGAGCTGATGCAGGCGATGCAGATTGCCGGCAACATCAAGGGGCAGCGGCGGACATTGGTAAAGGGCTACGCGCATTTGGAACTCCTTTTACTCGGGCAAGGCGATCGGACCGATCTCGTTGAACACATCTCCTGGACCCGGGTTCTCGGCGTGAGTTTCACCGCCGAAGTGCTTCATGATGCCCCAGACCGCGTTAAGGGAGGTCTGCACCGCGCCTTCGACCCATGCTGGCGTCCATGAAACATCGTCGCCGGCGATGAAGATCCCGCGCTGTTCGGCGGGCATGTCTTGCTGCATGAAATGTGCGTACATGCGCTGGTTGTAGCGGTAGTGGCCGGGCAGGGCGCCTTTGAATGCGCCGAGGAAATGCGGATCGGATTCCCATGACACGGTGATCGGGTCGCCGATGATCCGCGCAGCAATGTCGACTTTCGGGTAGATCTTTTTCAAGGCGTCCAGCGCCAGTTTCACGCGCTTTTCGACCGGGTGCGGGAGCATCTTCAGCGCGTCGCTCATCCACGAATAAGACAGGCAGATCACACCGGGCTTGTCGTCACCATTGTCGAAGAGGTAAGTGCCGCGGGTCAGGCGATCGGTGAGGGTCATGCTCATCAGGTCGCGGCCGGTTTCCGGGTCCTTGTCCTTCCAGAATGGTCGATCGACCATCACGAATGTTTTCGAGGACTGCATGTAACGGGTGCGGTCCAGGGCCATCCACATCTTTTGCGAAAACAGGGTTTCGTCGCATTCGATCTGGGTGGTCAGCAGCCAGCTCTGGCAGGTTGTCAAAACAGCCGCGTATTCACGGGTGTCGCCGTAGTTGTCGGTGACGGTAAAACGTCCGTCTGGCGCATGGGCAATTTTTTTCACGCCAGAGCGCGGTGCACCGCTGTGCAACGAACTGAGGCTCGTGCCTTGCGGCCAGTGCACGCAACGTTCCGGTACATGGCGCCAGATGCCGAGGGGGACTTGCTCCACGCCGCCGACGACCAGGTGCTGATGGTCATCGCAGTTGGTCATCACCACGCGGAAGATTTCCAGCATCGAGTTAGGGAAGTCAGAGTCCCAGCCACCCGTGCCGAAACCTACCTGGCCAAACACTTCGCGGTGGTGGAACGACAACTTGGCGAAGGCTTTGGAGGTGGCGACGAAGTCGTAGAAAGTGCGGTCGTCCCACAGTGGAACCAAGGTGTTCCATAGCTCTTTGAGGCGCGACACGTCGCGGTCGCGGATGGCTTGCTGGATATCGGAGAACTGCGAACCGGCTTCGAGCGCATCCGCCCAGGCGTCAGCGACTTCCTGGAACAGCGCCGGAAGGTCCGCCAGCTTCTCTGCGTAATGGGTTTTACCTTCCAGGTCGATGACGGTGCTGCCCGAAGCTGGCGTCAGCGGGTTCGGGAAAGGTTTGGTTTCCAGACCGAGCTTGTCGACGTAGTGGTAAAACGCGGTGGATGACACCGGAAAACGCATGCCGCCGAGCTCTGCGACGATGCCTTCAGCGCCGTTGAATGCCTGGGAGCGCAGGCGTCCGCCCATTTTCGAGGCTTCGTAAACGACGGGCTTGAGGCCCAGTTTCATCAATTCATAGGCTGCCACCAAGCCCGCGATGCCGGCACCGACAATCGCGACTTCTGCACCGTGATTGTGTGCGGGAATGCTACCCAGGCCAGCCGGGTGCTCAATCCAGTCGTCGAAGCCGAAAGGAAAGTCAGGACCAAAGATGGTGACTGGTTTTTTACCGTCTGCAGGATGGCGATTATTCTTGTTCATGGCTGACCTTGCTGGCGACCCGACGCGGTAGGCGCATCTGAGTATAGGAAAAGATGGCAGCCATTCTAGAGAGCGTAGAACACGTTAATAAGACGCAAAGTGTCGTCGTTTTGCCTATCTACTGATCAAAGTGACGACCTGTCGATACATACTGTCCACTGTGGGGGCGAGCAGGCTCGTTTCCACAAGGAATCGTGTTTAAACCGGTTGCCCCCGGTCAATCTTGCTACTGAGGATGATCGACGTCGTGGTCTTCTCCACGCCGTCCACACTCCCGATCTGATCCAGCAACTGATCCAGCTGCTCGGGCGATTCAGTGCGCAGCCACGCGACGTAATCAAACTCACCACTCACTGCACACAATTGCTGAACCTGCGCCATCGCACTGAGGCGTCTCAGCACTTCTTTGCCCGAGCGCGGCTGCACGGTGATCCCGACATACGCCTGCAATCCGCCATCCACTACGCGCTGACCCAGTCGCACGCCGTACCCGGTGATGACTTTGGCTTTTTCCAGTCGGGCAAGTCGCGAGGTCACCGTGGTGCGGGCGATGCCCAGTTGGCGAGCGAGCATGGCCACACTTTCGCGGGCATTGATCTGCAAGGCAGCGATCAGTTGGCGATCGATTTCGTCAAGAACGGGTGGGCGAATGTCAGGCAAGGGGCGTCTCCAGCGGCACAGATCAGTGGATTGGCATGTTACAGGCACCGCTTGCACAACGGATGCCTGATCCGTATTCAGTACCGTTCAGGACATTTTCAGCTGCGACAATTTGCCATAAGTAACTAGGTAGTACATCATTTCTCAATTGTCACACTTGGGGAAAATGACTGACATGAATAATTCTGGGGCTGCCGGCGGCAGCCAATGGTTGCTGCGGGGGCTGGGTGTCCTGATTGCCTTGATCGGGCTCGGCCTTGCCGGTGGTGGTGCTTACCTGATCTCACTGGGCGGAAGCTGGTACTTCCTGCTGATGGGGTTGGCGATGCTGGTTTCCGGGCTGATGATCGCTCGCCTTAAACCGCAAGGGGCGTGGCTGTATGGCCTGGCGCTGATCCTGACCGCGCTTTGGGCCGTGTGGGACACCGGTTTCGAGTACTGGCCGCTGGTCTCGCGCGTGCTGACATTTGCCGTGATCGGACTGGTTGTCGCCCTGATCTATCCCACGCTGGTGCGGGCTTCCGGCGCAGCGGCGGGGCGTGGCGCTTATGGCCTGGCAGGCATTCTGGGCGTCGGCGTGGTTGCAACACTGGCCTATATGTTCGTGCCAACTCACGTGGTCAAGGCCACGACTGAACCATCGGTGACGCCGGTGACTCCGGGTACCGAGCAGAAGGACTGGGCTCATTGGGGCAATACGACGGCGGGCAACCGCTTCGCTGCACTGGACCAGATCAACAAGGGCAATATCGACAAGCTGCAGGTGGCCTGGACTTTCCGCACCGGTGACCTGCCGCAAAGCACCGGCGCAGGCGCGGAAGACCAGAACACGCCGCTGCAGATCGGCGACACCGTCTACACCTGCACGGCGTACGGCAAAGTCTTTGCACTCGACGCTGACACGGGTGCACAGCGCTGGAAGTTCGATCCGCAAGGCACTGCGCCGAACTGGCAACGCTGCCGAGGCCTGGGTTATTCAGAAACCCCTGCGACCCCGGACAAACAGCCAGCGGCCTGTACGAAACGTCTGTTTCTACCGACCGGTGATGCGCGTCTTATTGCAATCAATGCCGAGACCGGCAAACCGTGTGAAGAGTTTGGCATCAAGGGAACGGTCGATCTCACAACCGACATGGGCGAAGTAAAACCGGGCTACTACCAGCAAACCTCGACACCTTTGGTGGCCGGTGATGTGGTGATTGTCGGTGGGCGCGTGGCGGACAACTATTCCACCGGCGAGCCGCCAGGGGTGGTTCGTGCGTATGACGTGCGCAGTGGCGAGCTGGTGTGGGCGTGGGATCCGGGTAACCCGAACACGACCAAACGCCCTCCAGCGGGGGAGACTTATACCCGCGGCACCCCGAACGTCTGGTCGGCGATGTCCTACGACGCCAAGCTGGGTCTGGTTTACTTGCCGACCGGCAATGCCACTCCGGACTTCTTCGGTGGTCAGCGCACCGAATTCGATGACAAGTGGAACTCGTCCATCGTCGCTATCGACGTGAAAACTGGCCAGGTGCGCTGGCACTTCCAGACCACTCACCACGACTTGTGGGACTTCGACCTGCCTGCGCAACCGTTGCTGTACGACGTGCCGGATGACAAGGGCGTCATGCAGCCTGCGTTGGCACAGGTCACCAAGCAGGGCGAGATCTTCCTGCTCAACCGTGAAACCGGCGTGCCGATCGCCCGTGTTGAAGAGCGTCCGGTGCCGCAAGGTAACGTGCCCGGTGAGCGTTATTCGCCGACCCAGCCGTTCTCGGTCGATATGCCGTCGATTGGTAATCAGAAACTGACCGAATCGGACATGTGGGGCGCCACGCCGTTTGACCAGTTGATGTGCCGGATTCAGTTCAAGGGCATGCGCCACGAGGGCGTGTATACCCCGCCTGGCCTTGATCGTGCGTTGCAGTTCCCGGGATCCTTGGGCGGCATGAACTGGGGTAGCGTCTCGGTGGATCCGACCACGAACTACATGTTCGTCAACGACATGCGCCTGGGCCTGGCCAACTACATGATCCCCCGCGACAAGATCGCTGCGGGCGCCAGTGGTATCGAAATGGGCGTGGTACCGCAGGAAGGCACGCCTTTCGGGGCAATGCGGGAACGTTTCCTTTCGGCGGCCGGCATTCCTTGCCAGAAACCACCGTTCGGCACGATGTCCGCCATCGACCTCAAGACCCACAAACTCGTCTGGCAGGTGCCGGTTGGCACCGTTCAGGACACCGGCCCGCTGGGTATTCGCATGCACTTGCCGATCCCGATCGGCATGCCGACCCTTGGCGCGTCGCTGGCCACCCAGTCCGGCTTGCTCTTCTTCGCGGGAACCCAGGATTTTTACCTGCGTGCTTTCGATACCGGCAACGGTAACGAGATCTGGAAATCCCGTTTGCCGGTCGGCAGCCAGTCCGGGCCGATGACGTATGTTTCGCCGAAAACCGGGAAGCAGTACATCTTGCTCACCGTGGGTGGCGCGCGTCAGTCGCCGGATCGGGGGGACTATGTGATTGCGTATGCGTTGCCTGAGTAAAGGTTGAATCGCAGACACGAAAAGCCGCGCCATTGCGCGGCTTTTTGTCGGGCGGAAAAGAGGGTGTAAAAATCGACTAGGATTGAGGCAGGCGAAGGTGCGAGGTGAAGGGCATGACAACAACGCTACCTACCGCAGTACGCGACCGTGCGTTGCAAGTTGCCCAACACGAAATGGGACACTACGTCGTGGCCCGCGCGCTGGGATTTGAAACGGGCGGTGTGACCCTGATGGTGACGAGAGACTTGAGGCATAAAGGTGGCGCTTCCATTGGCTTGGTGCGGCCAATTGCATCGATGGAGGCCATGAGGGAACATTTGGGCGCCCGGATGATGGTTCTCCTGGCTGGCGCGATGGCGCAAACACTGCCTTCAAAACCTTCAGCCGCCAAGCGCGTCGATAAGCCCAAAGCCACAGCCATCCTTAAAGGTGAGCAGGGTGCTGAGCAGGATTACGCAAAAATCAGGGAGCTTCAGCATCTGCTGCGCAACATCGCCTACCCGCAAACCATTCCTGCGTCGGGCGAGCGCATAGAGGCGCAGCTTAAAGCGATGACTGATCGGCTGTGGTTTCGGACTCAGGAAATCATCGAAGATCAGGCCGATACGATATCGGAACTGGCAGGGACGCTGGTGGACGCGATGACTCTGGTGGAGCAATGGGGGCGAGCGGCGGATATGTATGAGGTTGTGTACACCGGGCCGATGCTGGAGCGGCTGCGCGCGGTGCAAGCCATCCCTTCGTCCAGTGTTTGGACTGACAGTTGCAGTGATGTTGTTCAGCGCCGCAAATAACAAACACAACCAAACGTCAGACACGAAAAAGCCGCGCAATTGCGCGGCTTTTTTGTTTGGTGGGCCCACACGGACTTGAACCGTGGACCAAAGGATTATGAGTCCTCTGCTCTAACCAACTGAGCTATAGGCCCTCAGTAGGTCGCGGATTATAACGACGGTTTCTCTGCTGTGCTATCCGAAAAGTCTGAAACTGCTATACGAAGAAACGTCTCGGCGAATTCGTCCGGTGGAAGTGGCAAGCTGACGATGTAGCCCTGGATCTGTTCGCAACCTTCCGCCGCGAGGAAGTGTTGCTGCGCCTGCGTCTCGACGCCCTCGGCGATCACGGTGAATTGCATGCTGCTTCCCAAGGCAATGATTGCTCGCACGATCGCCACGTCGTGGGGGTCATCAGGCAGGCCCCGGACGAAAGACTGATCGATTTTCAGGATGTCCAGGGGTAGGCGTTTGAGATAACTCAGGGACGAATAACCGGTTCCGAAATCATCAATCGCCAGCTGCACACCCAGGTATTTTAGTTGGTGCAGCACGGCCAAGGCTTCTTCGGCCTGGCTCATGATGAAGTTTTCGGTAATTTCCAGTTGCAATAGATCGGGTCTGAGCCGGTTGTCCTTGAGCAGTTGCTCGATGCGTCCCAGCAGGTTTGGCTGGCGCAGTTGTGCACCCGCGAGGTTGACCGACAGCGGGCCCAAGGGCTGGTAGACCTGGTTCCATTCGAACATCTGTCGGCAGGCGGTTTCGAGCACCCAGTCGCCGATTTGCAGGATCATGCCGTTTTCTTCGGCCAGCGGAATGAAGTGTTCCGGCGGTACATCGCCGAAAGTTGGATGACGCCAGCGAATGAGCGCTTCGGCCCCGACCAGGCGATGGTCGTCGAGGCTGATTTTCGGCTGGTAATGGAGGTGCAGCTCGTTGCGCTCGATGGCGCGTCGCAGTTCGTGTTCCAGCGCCACGCGTTCGCTGGCTTGAGCGGTGAGGTCGCGTGTGTAACTTTCAACCCTGTTGCGACCCTTTGCCTTCGAGCGGTACATCGCGGCGTCGGCGTTTTTGACCAGCGTGGCGACGTCGCAGCCGTCCTGTGGATACAGGCTGGTGCCGATACTGGCGCTGATGAAAAACTCGTGCTCACCGGCCTGGAAAGGGGCGGCGAAGCAATTCAGCAGTTTATTGGCAATGTTATCGGCGTCGCTGGACTGTTGCAGGCCGGGAAGCAGGATGATGAATTCGTCGCCTCCCAGTCGCGCCACGGTGTCGATGTCGCGCAGCTGCTCTTTCAATCGAACGGCAATGCCTTTGAGCAGCAAGTCGCCGACCGGATGACCAAGGCTGTCATTGATGTGTTTGAAGCGATCCAGATCGAGGAAAAGCACGGCGCCCTGACCGCCGTTTTCTTGTTGATTGTTGAGTGCGGTGAGCAGTCGGCTTTCGAACAGTGTGCGGTTGGGCAGCCCGGTCAACGGATCGTGGTGCGCCTGGTAGTCGAGCTTGGCCTGGGCATGCTTGAGGCTGGAGATGTCCGCAAACACGGCGACAAAGTGAGTAATGAATTTGTCCCGGTTGCGCACCGCGCTGATCGTTAGCCAGCTCGGGTACAGCTCGCCATTTTTGCGCCGGTTGGAAATCTCGCCCTGCCAATGCCCTTCGGCGGTGAGTTGATGCCACATTGCGGCATAGAAAGCACTGTCGTGCAGGCCTGAGGCGAGCAGGCGAGGGGTGTGGCCCAATGCTTCGCTTTCGCTGTAGCCCGTGATTTCGGTAAACGCGCGATTGACCGCGCTGATGTGCTGCTGGGTGTCGGTGATCAACACACCTTCGGCGGTGCTTTCGAATACGGTGGCGGCCTGTTGCAGTTTTTCCTGCATGAGGTGGCGCTCGGTGATGTCCCGGGCGATGGTAAGCATGCAGTCTTCATTGCCGATCGGCAGCGGGCGACTGGACACTTCGCAGAGACGGATTTGCCCATCGCTGCGGCGGATGTGGCAACTGAAGTCACGGACGAAGCCGTCTCGCTTGAGCAAATCGAGCATCTGCTTGCGCTCGTTGAGGTTGACCCAGATCCCGAGCTCCAGAGACGACCTGTCTACCGACATCGCGCTGTTGAAACCGGTAATGCGGCTGAAGCCGTCGTTGACTTCCAGAAGCAAGCCGTCGCTTTGACGCGACAGTAGTAATCCGTCCGGGGACGCATGGAAGGCCTTGGCAAATTTCTCTTCGGAGATTTGCAGTTGCTGCTGCGTTTCCTTGAGTTGGCTGATGTCACGCACGACCACGACCAGTGCCGGGGTGGTAACCAGATCGAACGGTTCGGCCGAGATCAGGCCGGTAAACACCTGGCCATTGTTGCGGCGAAAGGGCATTTCCAGGTTGCGAATGCTACCGGCCTGCAACCGCTGCAGCAGTCCCGGGCCGACGCCGGGAATGCCCCAGATGTTCAGGTCGGTGGCCGTCTGGCCGATGACTTCTTGAGCGGTGAGGCCGATCTGTTCTTCGAACGCCTCGTTGACCTCCATCAGGCAGCCGTCGGAGAGTCGCGCAATCACCAGGATGTCGGGGCATTGCTGGAACACCGAAGCAAATTTCTGCTCCGAGAGGCGCAAGGCTTCTTCGGTGCGCTTGGCGTCACTGATGTCGATCATCAAGCCGCGCAGGACCGGTTCATGGCCATGTTCGATCAAGCTGACAATATCGCGCACCCACAGGCACCTGCCGTCAGCGGTGATTACCCGGTAATCCACCGTGTGATCGCGACCGGCCAATACTTCGTGATCGCAGAAGGTTTGAGTGCGGGTAAGGTCGGCGGGGTGAATGATGCTGCGCCAGAAGCCCGGAATCAGCCAGTGGGACAGTGGGTAACCGAGCAAGTCTTCGGCATGGGGCGACACGTAGCTGTAGGTGAAGTCGCTGATGCGCGCTTCCCAGGCAATCGCGGAAAGGCTCTCCACCAGCCCGCGGTAGTGGTACTCGCTGCTACGCAGTTCCTGTTCCAGATCGACGCGCCTGGCGATTTCCGAGCTGAGTCGGCGGTTGATACGGATCACCATGGCCAGCACGGTGATCAGCAACAGCAGTCCCGGCAGGCCATACACCAGCAGATCTGACCAGAAAGTCCGGTGATCGAGGACGTTGCCTACCCAGTGTTCCTGAATGGCACTGATTTCAGACGGGGACATGTCTGCCAGGACTTTGTCCAGAATGCCGACCAGTACCTTGTTGTCCTTGGGTACGGCCATTGCCAGTTGGTAGCGGTAGGGGGTCTCGCCACTGACATAGAGGCCTTCAAGCTTGAGCTGACGCAGGCTCCAGACGCTGGAGGCGAGATCGCCGACCACCGCGTCTACTTCGTCGGTCGCCAGTGCCTGCAAAGCCGAGCTGACGTTGGGCATCGCCACCAGATTCAGGTCGGGATGATGATTGCGCAGCAGTTCGTGAGGGGCATAGTTCTCGACGACGGCAATTTTCAGTCCGTACAGGTCCTCGATTTTGCGTGGTTGGGCGCCGCCGACGTGGGCAAGGATGACGATCGGGAAGTCCAGGTAAGGGCGAGTGAACGACAGATAGGTCTGGCGTTCCGGAGTCGACATGATGCCTGGCAACAGATCGATTTTGCCTTGTTTGACCTGCTCCAGAACGACTGTCCAGTTAACGGGCTCGATGGGGGTGAGCTTGATGGACAGGCGTTGGCGGATCATGTCGATATAGTCCGCTGCAAGGCCCTGGTAACGGCCCTGGTCGTCGCGGTACTCAAAGGGTGGCCACGACGCATCTACACCCAGACGCAGGTCTGGGTGGGCCGTCAGCCAGCTACGTTCTTCGTCGGTCAGAGTCAGCGCGCCAGCCGTTGCGGTCCAGGTCATCAGCGACAGCAAAAAAAGCACGGTCGGCAGTCTGGGCATAACGGTCTCGTTATGGCTCGGGGGAATGTTTCGAGTGTAGACGGGCAATTCGGCGGGAGGGAGGCGCGGGGGATTTAATCTGCATAAAGCAAAACCCCCGGCCTGGGCCGGGGGTTTTGTTGTCACTCGTCGAGGAAGGAGCGCAAATGCTCGCTTCTCGTCGGGTGGCGCAGCTTGCGCAGCGCCTTGGCTTCGATCTGACGAATCCGTTCACGGGTCACGTCGAACTGCTTACCAACCTCCTCGAGGGTGTGGTCGGTATTCATGTCGATACCGAAGCGCATGCGCAGGACCTTGGCTTCACGGGCAGTGAGGCCGGAGAGTACTTCGCGAGTCGCTTCTTTAAGGCTCTCAACGGTGGCGACATCGATTGGCGACTGCATGGTCGAGTCTTCGATGAAGTCACCCAGATGGGAGTCTTCGTCATCACCGATCGGGGTTTCCATGGAGATCGGCTCTTTAGCGATCTTCAATACCTTGCGGATCTTGTCCTCAGGCATTTCCATGCGTTCGCCCAGCTCTTCCGGGGTCGGTTCGCGACCCATTTCCTGCAACATCTGCCGGGAAATGCGGTTGAGCTTGTTGATCGTCTCGATCATGTGCACCGGAATACGGATGGTGCGGGCCTGGTCGGCGATCGAGCGAGTGATCGCCTGACGGATCCACCAGGTGGCATAAGTCGAGAACTTGTAGCCGCGACGGTATTCGAACTTGTCTACCGCTTTCATCAAACCGATGTTGCCTTCCTGAATCAGATCGAGGAATTGCAGGCCACGGTTGGTGTACTTCTTGGCGATGGAGATCACCAGACGCAAGTTCGCTTCTACCATCTCTTTCTTCGCGCGGCGGGCCTTGGCCTCACCGATCGACATGCGACGGTTGATGTCCTTGATCTCGGCAATCGTCAAACCGGTTTCGGTTTGCAGCGCGGTCAGCTTTTGCTGGCAACGAATGATGTCCGGCTGCAGGCGACCAATGGCTTCAGCGTATTTGCTTTTGCCTTTAGCCAGCGCATCGGTCCAGCTTTCGTCAACTTCGTTGCCCGGGAACTGGCGCAGGAAGTCGGCACGTGGCATGCGAGCATCACGAACACAAAGCTGCATGATCGCGCGCTCTTGCTGACGCAGACGATCCAGGGCACTGCGAACACGCTCGACCAGGCCTTCGAATTGCTTCGGAACCAGTTTGATCGGCATGAACAGCTCAGCCAGAAGCACCAGCTCGGCGATTGCCAGCTTGTTACCACGACCGTGCTTTTTCAGCGCCTTGCGGGTGATTTCCATCTGATCGGAGACAGCGCCAAAACGCTGTGCTGCGATGACCGGATCCGGACCGCTTTCGGCTTCTTCTTCGTCATCAGTCGTTGCTTCGGCGTCATCGTCTTCGGTGTCGTCGTCCGCTTTCACGGCTTTCGGATCGACAGGCGGTGGCACTTCTGCAGCAGGCGGCGCAATGCCGTCGTCCGGGTCGATATAACCGCTCAGGACGTCGGACAGGCGGCCACCTTCGGTGGTGACGCGAGTGTATTCGGAGAGAATATGGTCAACCGTGCCAGGGAAGTGCGCAATTGCGCCCATCACTTCGCGGATGCCCTCTTCAATACGTTTGGCGATTTCGATTTCGCCTTCACGTGTGAGGAGCTCTACCGTACCCATTTCACGCATGTACATGCGCACTGGGTCGGTGGTGCGACCAATGTCGGTCTCGACCGCTGCCAACGCTGCTGCTGCCTCTTCGGCCGCGGCTTCGTCGGTATCGGCGTCGGCCAGCATAAGGGAATCCTTATCTGGCGCAACCTCGAATACGTTGATCCCCATGTCGTTGATCATGCGGATGATGTCTTCCACCTGTTCCGGATCTGAAATATCCTCCGGCAGGTGGTCGTTGACCTCCGCGTAAGTCAGGTAGCCCTGCTCACGACCAAGTGTGATCAACTCTTTGATACGAGACTGCTGTTGCGCTTTTCCGGACATAACACCCTATCCACTGAAGGTCTTGGCGGGCAAAAAACAAGCCGAGGATTATACCTGAGCTATGACCTCACGCGCCAGTTGAGGTCGGGTTTGATACAGCCATATTGCGTTTTAATAGGTCGCGCATCTGATTTGCGATCTGATTTGCTTCCTCTGCACTCAATCCTGGCTGCCTGGCTTTTCTGATGAGTGCTTCCAGGCTATCCGTGTGTTGAGCTGCCGATAACCTAGTAATGGTGTCTAAAAACTGTTGTTCAAGGTTGTCGCCATCAATCAGCCATTCCTTTTCCGCTAATGCCTTGAGCAATCGCCCCTGTTCGGTCCCGTGCCAGCGGGCCATCAACTGAATTGAGTTTAGCTTAGGATTTTTTTGCACGGCCCCGATAAGGGCGACCAGCAACTGTGCGTATGTGTTGCTTTCATTGGCGAAGTGGTCGGCGGTTTCTACCCTGCCAGCCAGATCGGGATGATGAATAAGGGTGCGCAGCGCGATCAGCGTCGGGGCTTCCACCGCAATCGGCGTGCGTGGCGCGCGGGGTTGATCACGATCACCGCCGCGTTTGCCATTCTTGTCCCAAGGCTTCTTGTCCCACTTTTTGCCACCAGCGCCGGGTTTTTTCGGCGTCCATTCCTGCTGCGGCGCGTACATGTCTTGCGCTTGCGGCTGATGGTAGTCGCTGTAGTCAGGCATGACATCGTAATCGATGCCCGGATCGTAGGCCGGCGGCGCATCTTGCGGTGCGCTTTGCACCAGCTGGCTGACCGCTTCGCCACTCAGGCCGGTAATTTCGGTCAGGCGCTGACGCATCAGGATGCGCAGGTTTGCACCCGGCACCTTGTCGATCAGCGGTGCAGCGAGGGTGGCCATGTGGGCCTTGCCTTCAAGCGAGCGTGGGTCCGACTCTTCGGTCAACTGCTGAAAAAAGTAATCGGCCAGCGGTTGAGCGTGCTGATTGATGCGAGCCCGGAACGCGTCAGTGCCTTCGGAGCGAACCAGGGTGTCCGGGTCTTCGCCCTCGGGCAGGAAAAGAAAGCGAGCGCGACGTCCGTCCTGCAGGCACGGCAGCGTCGCTTCCAGTGCACGCCAGGCAGCATTGCGGCCAGCCTGGTCGCCATCGAAGCAAAACAGCACGTTGGGCACGACGCGAAACAGTCGCTTCAAGTGCTCTTCGCTGGTGGCGGTGCCCAGGGTGGCGACGGCGTTGCGCAGGCCTTGTTGGGCGAGGGCAATAACGTCCATGTAGCCTTCGACAACAATGATTTCGTCCAGGTTGCGGTTGTTCTTGCGCGCTTCATAAAGGCCGTAGAGCTCCTGGCCTTTATGGAAGACCGGGGTCTCTGGAGAGTTCAGGTACTTCGGTTTGTCGTCGCCCAATACCCGGCCGCCGAACGCGATGATGCGCCCCCGGCTATCGCGAATCGGGAACATGACACGATCGCGAAAGCGGTCATAGCGTTTGCCTGTTTCGGCGTTCTCGATCAATAGGCCGGCGTCGACCATGGCTTTCTGTTGCAGGGTATCGCTGCTCAAGTGTTTGAACAGGTTGTCCCAGCCGGGTGGCGCGAAGCCGAGACCGAAGTCCCGTGCGATCTCGCCCGTCAATCCACGTCCCTTCAAGTAATCCACAGCGGCTTTGCGCGATGGATGGCTTTTGAGTGCCTGACGATAAAAGTCGGCAGCGGCGGTGAGCAGTGGGTACAGCGGAGAGTCGGTTGGCTGTCGCGGTTTATGCGGTCGGCCACTTTCTTCTCGGGGTATTTCCATGCCCGCGGCTTTGGCCAGTTCTTCGACAGCCTGGATGAAGTCCAGGTTGTCGTGGTCCATCATGAAGCCGAGTGCATTGCCGCCAGCGCCGCAGCCGAAGCAATAATAGAACTGCTTGTCGGGACTGACGCTGAAGGAGGGGGTTTTCTCTTTGTGGAACGGGCAGCAGGCGGTGTAGTTCTTGCCGGCTTTTTTCATTTGCAGGCGCGAGCTGACTACATCGACGATGTCGGTGCGGTTCAGAAGGTCGTCAATGAAGCTCTGGGGAATTAGCCCGGCCATGGCGTTCTCGTCATCTGCGATGAAGTGGATCCAAAACTTACGACGAACGAGCGTGGTTCGTTGCTTGAGACGCGCAAGGTTGGCGGCTCAAACGGTGTCGTTTGCGTAATCGCTGTCGGGAAGTGTATCTGCCGAAAATCCACTGACGTTAGTACCAATCAGTATTCGACTTTTTGAAAGTATTGCGCTGAACTCCGCAACGGCCAGTCAATGGCCTCGGATAGCTCATAAGCGGGCACGCAAGAAGGTGCCTTGGGCTGATCGTCGTGAGAGGAATCAGTGGGTGTGCTCGTCAGTAGCCTTGGAAGGCTCGTCAGAAAAGACGTGCACCGCTGGCAAAAGAGCCAGGTCTGACGCTGTGAAGCAGATTTGTCTAGGTCGCGTCTGCGACTTTGACGGTGAAGCATCAAGCGTTTTCCGCAAATGCCATAAGCCCGGCTGAGGGCCGGGCTTGGCAGAAGCTTGCTACGAACGTCTGTGTATTAGTACAGACGAACGGCGCGGCGCTGTTCGCGCTGAACTTTCTTCGCGTGACGCTTAACAGCGGCTGCTGCTTTGCGCTTACGCTCAGAAGTTGGCTTCTCATAAAATTCGCGGCTACGAACTTCAGCCAGTACACCGGCTTTTTCGCAGGAGCGCTTGAAACGACGCAGAGCTACGTCGAAGGGTTCGTTCTCTTTTACTTTGACGGCTGGCATCCAGAGCTACCTTCATTCATTACCGGGGTCAACATCCTCGCGGCAAAAGAGCACTTGAAGACGTCGGTTTTTAAGGGTTGCGGATGTTAACCCCTCATCGCTCGGAATGCAAAGCCTCTGATCGAAAACCGCTGGTCGGGGCATCGCGTGGGGACTATTATGCGCGCCTTCGAATTCAGCCTAAACAAGGCGCAAACCCATGCTAGTACTGGGATTAGAGACCTCTTGCGACGAAACTGGTGTCGCACTTTACGACAGTGAGCGCGGTTTGTTGGCCGACGCGCTGTTTAGCCAGATTGACCTGCATCGTGCCTATGGCGGTGTGGTGCCGGAGCTGGCCTCGCGTGATCACGTCAAGCGCATGCTGCCCTTGATTCGCCAGGTGTTGGCAGAGGCGGGCTGTGTGCCTACCGAGATCGACGCCATCGCTTATACCGCGGGTCCTGGCCTGGTGGGTGCCTTGCTCGTGGGTGCTTCGTGCGCCCAGGCGTTGGCCTTTGCCTGGGGCATTCCAGCGTTGGGCGTGCACCACATGGAAGGTCACTTGCTGGCGCCCATGCTGGAGGCGCAGCCCCCCCAATTTCCGTTCGTCGCTTTGTTGGTGTCGGGCGGTCATACGCAGTTGGTTCAGGTCGACGGAATCGGTCAATACACCCTGTTGGGCGAGACTCTTGATGACGCCGCTGGTGAAGCCTTCGACAAAACCGCGAAGATGATGGGCCTCAATTATCCGGGTGGGCCGGAAATTGCGCGCCTGGCGGAGCAGGGAGTAGCAGGACGTTTCACGTTCCCGCGTCCGATGTGCGACCGGCCGGGTCTGGCTTTCAGTTTCAGTGGTCTGAAAACCTTCGCCCTGAACACCTGGCAGCAGTGTGTCAGTGCCGGGGACGACAGTGATCAAGCCCGTTGCGACATCTCGCTGGCGTTCCAGCAGGCCGTGGTGGAGACTTTGACCATCAAGTGCAAGCGTGCCCTGAAACAGGCGGGTATGAAGCGTCTGGTGATCGCTGGAGGCGTCAGCGCCAACAAGGCCCTGCGCACTTCGCTGGAAAAGATGCTCGGCGACTTGAAAGGCGATGTGTTTTACGCGCGTCCGGAGTTTTGTACCGACAACGGGGCGATGATCGCGTTTGCCGGTTGCCAGCGACTGCAAGCCGGCCAGCACGAAAGTCTGGTGATCAGCGTGCAGGCGCGGTGGCCGATGGAGCAGTTGTCGCCACTCTGATGAGCGGTACTCATGCGCGGCATTTAAAAATGCCGTTCGCGCCCGGCAAACAGGTCGCGTAGATTGCCGCGGTGACGCCAGACAATCAGCCCGGTGAGCACGCTCATGGGCAGCAATGCCGCCGGCTCTTGCCAGGCGAGCAGGGGCAGGGTCAGCGGTGTGGCGATCAGTGCCGCCAGTGAGCTGGTACGGGTCAGGTAGAACGTCAGGAGCCACGCACAAACCGCCAGCAACGCGGCGGGCGGGTAGAGGCCCAACAGCATGCCGGCAGCGGTGGCGACGCCTTTGCCGCCACGAAAGCGGAAATACAGCGGGAACAGATGACCGATGACGGCGCAGATGCCGATCCAGGCCTGTTCTTGCAGTGAAAGGCCTGCAAGACTTGCGATCAGTACTGGCAGCAAGCCCTTGCAGAGGTCGCCCAGCAAGGTCAGCACGGCGAGTTTTTTGCCCGCCAGGCGCAACATATTGGTGGCGCCGGCATTGCCTGAGCCACTCATTCGCGGATCGGGGTTACCGGTCAGGCGGCTGAGCAAAATGGCGAAGGACAGCGAGCCGAGCAGGTAGGCGAAAGTCGCCAGTAACCAAAACATGCTAACTATTCCGGGCAAGGACGCCCTGATTCTAACGGCGCATTGCGCCCTTGTCGTGCAGCGGAGAGAAGTGCTTGGACAGAGTGTTTATCGAGGGCCTGGAAGTCGACACCGTGATTGGTGCCTACGACTGGGAACGAGGCATCCGACAGTGCTTGCGTCTTGATCTGAGTTTTGCCTGGGACAACCGCCCTGCTGCCGCCGGTGACGACCTGACCTTGGCACTTGATTACGCCAGCGTCTCGTCGCGCATTCAGGCGTTTGCCGAGCAGGCTCAGTTTCAGTTGGTCGAAACCTTCGCCGAGCGCCTGGTTGAAGTATTGATGAGTGAATTCAAGGTCACTTGGGTGCGCCTCAAGCTGACAAAGCCTGGTGCGGTTCCCGCTGCCAAAGGTGGTGTGGGCGTGGAGATCGAGCGCGGATGTCGCTGACTCAGGTGTATCTCGGGCTCGGTAGCAATATCGAGCGCGAAACCCATCTACAGGCGGGTCTGGATGCGCTCGCGGGTTTTCTGGTGGATATCCGCTGCTCGGCAGTCTTCGAAAGCCAGCCGGTGGGGATCAAGAGCGGGCCATTTTTCAACTTCGTGGTTTCGGCGTTTACCGACCTGCCGTTGATGGAGCTTGATCGACGGCTGAAATTCATCGAGGCGGACAATGGTCGCTACGCACCGGACCGCAAGGGTTTGCCCCTGGACATCGATGTGTTGCTGTTCGGCGACCTGGTAGGCAACTTCGATGGCTTGATCCTGCCGCGAGCAGAAATCCTGAAAAATGCCTTCGTGCTGTGGCCCTTGTCGCTCATTGCCGCGGATCGCGTGCATCCGGGCGTAGGCAAAAGCTTTGCGACGTTGTGGCGCGAGGCGCAGATCGATCAAGTGTTGGCGCCAGTGGCATTCGAGTGGCGCGGTGAGCAGCTGACCCCCTTAGAATTGCTGTGACGCTATCGCAGGCAAGCCCGCTTCCACAAGGTCGACACCGTACCTGCGGGAGCGGGCAAGCCCGCGATGCTTTTCAAGCCGAGGCGGCTTCCTTGTAAGCCTTGAGCGCTTTCAAACGCTCACGCTTGATCGCTTCCCCCAGCTCTGGTCCCTTGAATCCTTTCTCCAGCAACGGTTGAACGGCCACACTTCTGGCGGCAGTTGCCGCGCCACGCAAATAATCCGCTTGTGGATAACTTCTCTGCTCCAGACCTTTGCGTCCTCGAGCGTCCATCTCGCACGCCGCTATAAACTCTTCGAACCGCTGTGGTCGCCGATAGACGTCAAAGCTTTGCAGTAACTCCAGCAAGGTCGAAGGCTTCAGTTCCAAAGCGCGATGACCATGGGTGTGATATTGGCCCACCAGCAGCGCCAGCTCCTGGCAGTCTCGCGGCGCTTTGAAGCGTTGGTTAACCGCTTTTATCAGCTTCAGGCCCGTGTGCTCGTGGGCGATGTGGCGCGGCCATTCTTCCTTTGGCGTCAGGCCTTTGCCCAGATCATGCAGCAGGCAAGCCCAACGTACCGTAAGCGGTTGCTTGTGGAGGGCCGATTGCTCAAGGACGCTGAGCGTATGTGCGCCCGTGTCGATTTCCGGGTGATGAACTTCAGGCTGCGGTACACCAAACAAGGCATCGACCTCAGGCATCAGGACCTTGAGCGCGCCGCATTCGCGCAGTACTTCGATGAATACTTGCGGCTGGTCTTCCATCAAGGCGCGAGAAATTTCCTTCCAGCTGCGTTCGGCGGTCAAGGCTTCCAGCTCGCCGGACTCGCTGAGCTGACGCATCAATTCCAAAGTCTCGGACGCGACGGTAAAGCCCAGCGCCGCGTAACGGGCGGCAAAGCGAGCAACGCGCAACACACGAAGGGGATCTTCGGCAAACGCCGGGGAAACGTGGCGTAGCAGGCGCTCTTTTAAGTCTTTCTGACCTTGGTAAGGATCCGTCAGATTTTGCTGGTCGTCTTCGGCCATCGCGTTAATTGTCAGGTCGCGGCGAACCAGATCTTCTTCAAGGGTAACTTCAGGGCTGGCATGGAAGGTGAAGCCGCCATAGCCGCGTCCGCTCTTGCGTTCAGTGCGAGCAAGCGCATATTCCTCGCCGGTTTTTGGATGAAGAAAAACCGGGAAATCAGATCCCACCGGCCGAAAACCCTTGGCGAGCATTTCCTCGGTGGTGGCCCCGACGACAACCCAATCGATGTCGGTGACAGGTTTGCCCAGCAGGCGGTCACGTACTGCACCACCGACTTTATAAATCTGCATAAAAAACCTCCGTTAGCTCGACAGGATAACCTTTGCGTCGAGCTAACGGAGGCCGAAACCGGTTCAAAGATGAATGACAGCCAAGTCCAGGCGGCCATAATCACTCTCGGAATGCTCACCTTTTGGCGGCACGTGGTGGGTTTTCGTCACTTGATCCCCTTGCAGGGTTTCCAGGTGTATGTCGAAGCCCCAGAGCCGATGCAGATGCTTGAGCACTTCCTCGGTCGATTCTCCCAATGGCTTGCGGTCGTGCTGCTGATGACGCAGCGTCAAGGAGCGATCACCGCGCCGATCGATGCTGTAGATCTGCACATTGGGCTCCCGATTGCCCAGGTTGTACTGCGCTGCGAGGGTTTCGCGAATAGTGCGATAGCCTCCTTCGTCATGAATGGCGGGAACCAGAAGATCGTCTTTCTGGTCATCGTCAAGAATGCTGAAGAGCTTCAGGTCGCGAATCACTTTCGGCGACAGGTACTGCAGGATGAAGCTCTCGTCCTTGAAGCTGCTCATGGCGAATTTGATGCTCGACAGCCAGTCCGTACCGGCAATCTCCGGGAACCAGCGATAGTCCTCCTCCGTTGGGCTTTCGCACATGCGCCGAATGTCCCTGTACATGGCAAAACCCAATGCGTACGGGTTGATGCCACTGTAGTAAGGGCTGTCGAAACCCGGTTGCATGACCACACTTGTGTGTGACGTCAGAAACTCCATCATGAAACCGTCGGTGACGAGACCTTCGTCATACAGGTCATTCATCAACGTGTAGTGCCAGAACGTGGCCCAGCCTTCGTTCATGACCTGAGTCTGGCGTTGCGGATAAAAATACTGGGCGATCTTGCGCACGATTCGCACGATTTCCCGCTGCCATGGCTCGAGCAGAGGTGCATGTTTTTCGATGAAATACAGGATATTTTCCTGAGGTTCGGCGGGGAAGCGTGCGTTATCCTTGTCGCTGTATTTGTCCGCGCCTTTTGGAATCGTGCGCCACAGATCGTTGATCTGCTTCTGCAAATGTTCCTCACGGTCCTTTTGCCGGCGGCGTTCCTCTTCCGCTGATATCGGATAGGGGCGCTTGTAGCGGTCCACGCCGTAGTTCATCAATGCATGGCAAGAGTCCAGCAGGTCCTCGACAGCATCGATGCCATGGCGCTCTTCGCACTGCATGATGTATTGCTTGGCAAACACAAGGTAATCAATGATCGAGCTGGCGTCCGTCCAGGTGCGGAACAGGTAGTTGCCTTTGAAAAAACTGTTGTGCCCGTAGCAGGCATGCGCAACCACCAACGCCTGCATGCAGATGGTGTTTTCTTCCATCAGATAAGCGATGCACGGGTCTGAGTTGATCACGATTTCATACGCGAGCCCCATCTGGCCTCGACTGTAGGATTTCTCGGTGCTCAGGAAGTGTTTGCCATAGGACCAGTGGTGGTAACCCAGTGGCATACCTACCGAGGCATAGGCATCCATCATCTGCTCAGCAGTGATCACTTCGATCTGGTTAGGGTACGTATCGAGTGCGTAGCGAGCTGCAATACGACTGATTTCACGGTCGTAGGCCTGAATCAGCTCGAACGTCCATTCGGAGCCGGTGGAAATGGGTTGGCGCTTCTGCTCTTTGGCGGTCATGTCACTAACCTGCGCTGGAAGAGTTCACGGAAGACCGGATAGATATCGCCGGCCGAGACCAGTTGTTGCTGGGCAAACGTTTCAGAGAAGGCTTCGGCAATCCGTTCGTACTCGAACCACAGAGCCTGATGTTCGCGTGGGGTGATCTCGACGTAAGTGTAGTACTGCACGAACGGCATGATCTGGTTGATCAGAATGTCGCGGCAGATCGGTGAGTCGTCATTCCAGTTGTCACCGTCCGAAGCCTGAGCGGCGTAGATGTTCCACTCATTGCTTGGATAGCGCTCGGCCATGATCTCCTGCATCAGTTTCAAGGCGCTGGAGACGATGGTGCCGCCGGTTTCCCGCGAGTAGAAGAATTCCTCCTCGTCCACTTCCCGGGCGCTGGTGTGGTGGCGGATGAACACGACGTCGATCTTGTCGTAGTTACGCTTGAGAAACAGGTACAGCAAGATGAAGAAGCGCTTGGCGATGTCCTTGGTTGCCTGGGTCATGGAGCCGGAAACGTCCATAAGGCAGAACATCACTGCTTTCGAGCTGGGGTTGGGTTGCTTGATGAGCAGGTTGTACTTGAGGTCGAATGTGTCGAGAAATGGCACGCGATGGATTCGCGCGCTGAGTTTTTCGATTTCAGCTTCAATTTCTTGAATATCGCCGAAGTTATCCGGTTCATCCCGTCTCAGTCGCAGCAGTTCCTCTTTCGCTTCACGCAACTTTGCCCGGCTGCTGCCGGACAATGCAATGCGTCGGGCATGGGCTGAGCGAAGGGTACGGATGATGTTGATCCGCGATGGATTGCCTTCGTTACTGATCCCGGCTCGAACCGTCTTGAAGGTGTCAGTGCCAGTCAGGTTGCGCTTGACCAGGTTCGGCAACTCGAGATCCTCGAACATGAATTCAAGGAATTCCTCCTGGGTGATCTGGAAGACGAACTCGTCCATCCCTTCACCCGAATTGCCGGCCTTGCCTGGACCTCTACCGCCACCCCCGCCCGGCGGACGTGCAATATGCTCGCCGCTGGTGAATTCCTTGTTACCTGGGTGCACGACAGTCTGCTTGCCACCACGGCCGTGATGAAGCACCGGCTCGTCGATGTCACGACCGGGAATACTGATCTGTTCGCCATGTTCCATGTCCGTAATGGAACGCCGGCTGACCGCCTCTTCGACGGCTTTCTTGATGTGATCACGGTAGCGCCGCAGAAACCGTTGGCGGTTCACCGTGCTCTTGTTCTTGCCATTGAGACGTCGGTCGATCACATAGCTCATAGGCCCTCCGGGGAGCTTCGAGTCATAAGCTTCAAGCTGCAAGACAGAAGCTTCAGAAACAAGCGGCGCGCGACATATGGCCACAATTACGCAAACAGCGCGTGTTCGTTGCTGATCTGCCGCTTGCCGCTTGCCGCTCCCTTATTGGGACTTTCTAACCCTCAGATACCACTCGGACAGCAGTCGTACCTGTTTGTCGGTGTACCCGCGCTCGACCATTCGTGTAACGAAGTCGTTGTGTTTCTGTTGATCCTCTTTGCTCGCCTTGGCGTTGAAGCTGATAACTGGCAGCAAGTCTTCGGTGTTGGAGAACATTTTCTTCTCGATGACCACGCGAAGTTTTTCGTAGCTGAGCCAGGTCGGGTTCTTGCCATTGTTGTTGGCGCGGGCGCGCAGTACGAAGTTGACGATTTCGTTGCGGAAATCCTTCGGATTGCTGATGCCTGCCGGTTTTTCGATCTTTTCCAGCTCTTCGTTCAACGCCACCCGATTGAGGATCTCGCCGGTTTCCGGATCGCGGTATTCCTGATCCTGAATCCAGAAGTCTGCGTACAGCACGTAGCGATCGAAGATGTTCTGGCCGTACTCGCTGTAAGACTCGAGGTAGGCGGTCTGGATCTCCTTGCCGATGAATTCGATATAACGCGGTGCAAGGTATTCCTTGAGGAAGCGCAGGTAGCGTTCGCGCGTCTCGGCCTGGAATTGCTCCTGTTCGATCTGCTGCTCAAGTACATAAAGCAGGTGGACCGGGTTGGCGGCGATTTCGTGCGGATCGAAGTTGAAGACTTTCGACAGAATCTTGAATGCAAAACGCGTCGACAGCCCGTTCATGCCTTCGTCGACACCAGCGTTATCGCGGTATTCCTGTATCGATTTGGCTTTCGGATCAGTGTCCTTGAGGTTCTCGCCGTCATACACCCGCATCTTGGAATAGATGTTGGAGTTCTCCGGTTCTTTGAGGCGCGAGAGCACGGTGAACTGGGCCAGCATCTTCAAGGTGTCGGGCGCGCAGTGAGCTTTGGCCAGCGAACTGTTGAACAGCAGCTTGTCGTAAATCTTCACCTCGTCGCTGACCCGCAGGCAGTACGGCACTTTGACGATGTAGATCCGGTCGATGAACGCTTCGTTGTTCTTGTTGTTACGGAAGGTGTGCCATTCCGATTCGTTGGAGTGAGCGAGCAGGATCCCGGTAAACGGAATGGCCCCCAATCCTTCGGTACTGTTGTAGTTACCTTCCTGAGTGGCGGTCAGCAACGGGTGTAGCACCTTGATCGGCGCCTTGAACATTTCGACGAATTCCATCAGGCCCTGGTTGGCCCGGCACAGTGCGCCCGAGTAGCTGTAAGCATCGGCGTCGTTCTGTGGGTATTCCTCCAGTTTGCGGATATCGACCTTGCCCACCAGCGCGGAGATGTCCTGGTTGTTCTCGTCTCCCGGCTCGGTTTTGGCCACCGCGATCTGGTTGAGAATGGATGGATAAAGCTTCACCACGCGGAACTGGCTGATGTCCCCGCCGAACTCGGCCAGGCGCTTGGTCGCCCATGGCGACATGATGGTGTTGAGGTAGCGACGCGGAATGCCAAAATCTTCTTCAAGGATCGCGCCATCTTCAGTGGCGTTGAACAGACCCAGGGGCGATTCGAATACCGGTGAGCCCTTGATCGCGTAGAAGGGCACCTTTTCGATCAACTGTTTGAGCTTCTCGGCGAGGGACGATTTACCGCCACCCACGGGGCCGAGCAGATAGAGGATTTGTTTCTTCTCTTCGAGGCCCTGAGCGGCATGACGGAAATACGACACGATCTGGTCGATGCATTCTTCCATCCCGTGGAAGTCTTCAAAGGCCGGATAGCGACGAATAACCTTGTTCGAGAAGATTCGCGACAGCCTCGAGTTGGTCGAGGTGTCGAGCAGTTCCGGTTCACCGATAGCCAGCAACAAGCGTTCGGCGGCGGATACATAGGCGCTGCGGTCCTTTTTGCACAGCTCAAGATACTCTTGCAGCGAGAGTTCTTCCTGGCGTGTGGATTCGAAGCGTTGTTGGAAGTGGCTAAAGATACTCATGACGTCACCTCGCTCGATACGTGGAGCCGACGCCGGATCACTCAGTCGATGCTGGCAGCAACCGAACAGGCAGTCGCTGTTTACCCCCCAGAACTCTTTCACAGCTGACGACTGCGAAAGCTACTCCCGATGACCCGCGCGCCGGTGTACCGGCTCTCCCCTGTTTTGGATGGCCTGGGCTTAAGGATAGTTGGGAATTCGGGAGGTAAAGGCGAGATACGTAATTAGTTGTGGCTGACCGTTCGTCTGCCTCGGTGCAAGCCCACGGGAGACGGGGGCTTGCGCGTTACAAAAATATTATTCAGAAGTGCTTTGCGCGGTATCTGAAGGATAGGTCGTACGCCACAACTCAAAACCGCCGTCCATGCTGTAGACGTCGGAGAAGCCCTGACTAACCAGATATGCCGCAGCGCCCTGGCTGGAATTGCCGTGGTAGCAGACCACGACGGTCGGTGCATCGAGGTCGGCTGCCCGGATGAAATCCGAGATGGAAACGTTGTCCAGATGTTTGGAGCCAGCAATGTGTAGTGCAGCATAGGTTTGTGGATCGCGAACATCGACTACCACTGCACCTTGTTCACGCAGGGCCTGGGCCTGTTCTGGGGGGATACGTTTGAATTCGCTCATGGCGGGCTCCTGTGGCTCGGCTGAAAGCGCAGTCTAGCGCTGGGCGCTGGCTGACGATGATTCGGAAATGGTCTGGGCGACTGGCGGTTTGGCTACATGGCCATGCTCGTCGCATTTGCAGGACAGGCGCTCGCCGCTGTCGACATTCATCAGGGTCAGGGCACCGCCCCAGACACAGCCGGTGTCGAGCGCCGAAATGCCCGGTTCAAGCACTTTGCCTTCCAGCGCGGCCCAGTGACCAAAGATGATTTTAACGTCCTTGGTTTTGCGTTCCTTGTGCTGAAACCAGGGCTTGTAACCTGGCGGTGCTGAATCGACGCCTTCCTTGCTCTTGAGATCGAGCTTGCCTTCGGCGGTGCAGAAACGCATGCGGGTGAAATAGTTGGTAATCACCCTCAGGCGCGTGACGCCTTTGAGGTCGCTGTCCCATTTCGCCGGATCGTTGCCGTACATGCCGTCGAGGTAAAGCGGAAGCATGTTGTCGTCTTGCAGGGCCGCTTCGACCTCGGCGGCACACTTGAGGGCTTTACGCAGCGACCATTGCGGCGGAATGCCGGCATGCACCAACGCGACGTTGCGTTGTTCGTCGTAGTGCATGAGCTTCTGCTGGCGCAACCAGTCCAGCAACTCTGCGCCATCGGGAGCCTCGATAATGTCACGAAGGGTGTCGCTTTTTTTCAGGCGTTCGATGTTCTTTCCCGCAGCCAGCAAATGCAGGTCATGGTTGCCGAGCACGCACACCAGCGATTCACGGATGCTATAGAGGAAACGCAGGGTTTCCAGGGATTGGGGGCCGCGGTTGACCAGGTCGCCTACCAGCCACAAACGGTCTTTAGTCGGGTCGTAGGCGACTTTCTTGAGCAGGCATTGCAATGCCTCAAGACAGCCCTGCAAGTCACCGACGGCGTACGTTGCCATCAGTGCAGGGCTCCGGGCACCGCCAGGCGAAATGGTGCGATGACAGCATCAAAATGCTTGCCATCGTCGGCGATCATTTCATAGGTGCCCTGCATCGTGCCGACTTTGGAAGTCATCACCGTGCCACTGCTATAGGTGTGGCTTTTGCCCGGATCGATCAACGGTTGCTGGCCAACGACGCCCGCACCACGAACCTCCTCGACATGCCCGTCACCATCGGTGATTACCCAATGCCGCGACAGCAGCTTGGCGGGTAGCTCGCCATTATTTTGCACGGTGATGGTGTAAGCGAAGGCAAAGCGTTCGTGCTCGGGTTGCGATTGTTCTGCCAGATAGCGGGTGACGACGCTGACGTCGACCTGATAGCGAGGATCGGACATGCAAGAGGCCTTAAAAACGAAGCGGGACGCGGGGCGTAGCTGATAGAACTCAGTCTAGGCCAAGTATCGGGTAGTAAACCAGACCTGACGGCTGGTGTCTTACCCGATAACGCTCGTTTGTCTCAGTCTGCGTCGGGTTTCTGCAGGACTTGTTCGCTGAGCTTGTCGGCCAGGCGTACGAACGCGGCCAGATCGAGTTGCTCCGGGCGCAGACTGCCGTCGACTCCGGCCGCTTCGATCTCGTCATTGCTGAGCAGCAGCTTGAGAGTGTTACGCAAGGTTTTACGGCGCTGGTTGAAGGCTTCGCGCACGACGCGTTCCAGCAGTTTGTGATCCTTGGCCGGGTGCGGAAGCACCGCGTGAGGTACCAGGCGCACGATGGCCGAATCGACTTTAGGTGGCGGATTGAACGCGCCAGGGCCTACGTTGAACAAATGCTCCACGCGGCAGTGGTACTGAACCATGATCGACAGACGACCCCAGTCACCGCCGCCCGGGCCTGCAGCCATGCGCTCGACCACTTCCTTTTGCAACATGAAGTGCATGTCACGGATCAGGCTGGCGTTGTGCAGGAGGTGAAAGATCAGCGGGGTGGAAATGTTGTACGGCAGGTTGCCGACGACCCGAAGACTGCCGGGTGCTGCATTCAGGCTGTTGAAGTCAAACTTCAGTGCATCGCCCTGGTGCAGGTTGAAGTTGCTCTTGCTGGCGAACTGCTGGTTCAGGATCGGGATCAGGTCCTTGTCCAGTTCCACTACGTCGAGCTGACCGCCGCTGCTCAACAGGCCTTGGGTTAATGCGCCCTGGCCTGGGCCGATTTCCAGCAGGCGATCTTCGGCCTTGGCATGGATGGACCGCAGGATGCGGTCGATAACGCCGGCATCGTGCAGGAAATTCTGGCCAAAGCGTTTGCGCGCCTTGTGTTGATAATGCTCGGTCATAAACGGGTCTCGGCCATCTGGTAAGCGGTTTCAAGGGCGACTTGCAGGCTGCCGGTGTCGATTTTTCCGCTGCCGGCCAGGTCCAGGGCTGTGCCGTGGTCGACCGAGGTGCGGATGATTGGCAAGCCCAGAGTCACGTTCACTGCCGCGCCGAAGCCTTTGTACTTCAGTACCGGCAGGCCCTGGTCGTGGTACATCGCCAGCACCGCGTCGCAGTGCTCCAGATATTTGGGGGTAAACAGAGTGTCGGCGGGAAGGGGGCCCCGAAGGTCCATACCCTCGCCACGCAGGCGCTCTAATGTAGGTTCAATGATGTCGATTTCTTCATGGCCCAGATGACCGCCTTCACCGGCGTGCGGGTTAAGCCCGCAGACCAGGATGCGAGGCTGGGCGATGCCGAATTTTTCCTGCAGATCGGCGTGCAGGATTCGAGTGACCCGCTCCAGACGCTCCGGTGTGATTGCGTCGGCAATGTCGCGAAGGGGCAGGTGAGTGGTGACCAGCGCCACGCGCAATCCGCGAGTCGCCAGCATCATCACCACTTGCGCGGTCTGGGTCAGGTCGGCGAGAAATTCCGTGTGCCCGGAGAAGGGGATCCCCGATTCGTTGATCACGCCTTTATGAACTGGCGCGGTGATCATGCCTGCGAAATGTCCATCCAGGCAGCCTTGGCCCGCACGGGTCAAGGTTTCGAGCACGAACGCAGCATTGGCTTTGTCCAGTTGCCCGGCGATGACCTTGGCGTTGAGCGGAGTGTCCCACACGTACAGGCTGTTGGCTGGCGCCGGGGTATCTGGCCAATGGTCAGGTGTCACCGCAAGCAGATCGACAGCCACGCCCAGCTGCGCGGCGCGCTCAATGAGCAGGTCACGGCTGGTAATGGCAATCAGGGGGTGCGGCTGGGCTTGCGAGGCAAGCAGCAGGCACAGGTCAGGACCTATGCCGGCTGGTTCGCCGGGTGTCAGCGCGAAACGTTGGGGTTTCACTGCGCTGCCTGGTCTGCACCAGGGAGTTTGATCTCTACGTACGCTTCGTCACGGATCTGACGCAGCCAGGTTTGCAGCTCTTCGTCGTACTTGCGGTTACGCAGGACGGTCATTGCTTGCTGCTCGCGCGCCTGGTTGGTGCTGTCGGTAGCGCGGCGACCAAGGACTTCCAGGACGTGCCAGCCGTATTGAGTCTGGAACGGCTTGGACAGTTTGCCTTGCGGGGTGTTAGCCATCACTTCACGGAATTCAGGCACCAGTGCATTCGGGTCGATCCAGTTCAGGTCGCCACCGTTGAGGGCGGAGCCCGGGTCTTCCGAATAGCTCTTGGCCAGCTCGCCGAAGTCTTCGCCTGATTCGATGCGTGTGTAGAGCGACTCAGCCAAAGCCTTGGTTTTTGCTTCATCACGGATCGGGCTAGGTTTGACCAGGATATGACGCACGTGCACTTCGTCACGTACCTGGGCCTCGCCGCCACGCTTGTCGAGAATCTTCAGGATGATGAAGCCACCTGGAGTGCGCATTGGCTGGGTGATGTCCCCAACCGCCATGGTGCTCAGCATCCGGTCGAACGGTGGTGGCAATTGAGCTGCTTTACGCCAGCCCATGTCGCCGCCTTCCAGTGCTGTCTCGCTGGCGGATTTGGCGATTGCCAACTGACCGAAGTCAGCGCCTTGCTTGAGCTGCTGGTAAACCGCGTCCGCTTGTTTGGCAGCATTCTGAATCGCGTCGGAGTTGGCGCTTTCCGGCGTAGGAATCAGGATGTTGGCCAGGCGGAACTCTTCGGACAGCTGCATCTTGCCAAGGTCGGAAGCAAGAAAGTTTTTCACTTCCTGCTCGGACACCTGGATGCGCTCGGCCACACGACGCTGACGTACACGGCTGATGATCATTTCGCGACGGATCTGGTCACGGGCGTCGTCGTAAGACAAACCATCGCGAGTCAGGGCTGCGCGGAATTGATCCACGGTCATGTTGTTGCGCTGTGCAATGGTGCCGACAGCCTGGTTCAGTTCTTCATCGGTAATACGGATGCCGGAGCGTTCGCCGATCTGCAGTTGCAGGTTTTCGACGATCAGGCGCTCCAGCACCTGCTGATCCAGCACGCCAGGCGGCGGTGCAGCGGCACCACGCTTGGCGATGGTTTGCTGAACTTCATGAACTCGTTGGTCCAGTTGGCTCTGCATGACCACGTCGTTGTCGACGATGGCCACCACTTTATCGATGGACTGTACTGCGGCGTTGGCCGCAGTACCCAGGAACAGCGCGCCCAGCACGAGCGGGCGCAGACAATCAGAAAGCTTGGTCTTCACGTTCACGATAACCTTGGATGCCTTTGTCGAGGAAACTCTCTACTTTGGCGCCGGTGAGGCCGCCGAGTCCCTTCAGAACAATTTGGAGGAAGACGCCATGGTCGCCTTTTTCGTTTTGCGGAGCGTCTTGGCTGGTTTCGTCGTAGTCGACGAAGTAGCGGTTGATCACGCGCAGTTTCCAGCAGCAGTTGTCGTACTCGAAGCCACCGAAGGCATCCAGGGTACGGTTACGGTTGTAGTCATACTGCCAGCGGCTGATGAGGTTCCATTGCGGCACGATCGGCCAGATCACCGAGAAGTCGTGCTGTTGAATCTTGTAGTAGTCCTTCACGTAGCCAGGTTGGCCCGGAGTGCCGTAGTCACCGCCGCCCACAGCCCACTTACCGGTGTTCTGGTCGTAGCGGATCTGGTCGTTGCGATAGCGATAACCGGCGTTGATAACCTTGTTCGGGTTGTCTTCAGGCTGGTAGTGGAACATCGCGCTACCCGAGCGAGGGCTGCGGGTATCCGGGTCCCAGTTGTAATCGGCGGTGGTGCGCCAATCGCGGTTCCAGCGATATTCGTATTCCAGCGCATAAGGCGAAACTTTGGATTTCGCGTCTTCGCGGGTTTTGGCGTCAATACCTGGCAGTTGAACTTCGCGGTTCTTGAAGTAGAACGCCTGACCGATGCTGATGCGTTGACGTTCGAAACCGTTGTCTTCGATCCAGCGGTTAGTGATACCCAGGGCCAGTTTGTTCTCGTCACCGACGCGATCGGCACCGGAGAAGCGGTTGTCACGAAACAGCGACGAGTAATTGAATGTGTACTCGCTGGTGTCGAATACCGGAATATCTTCCTGGTTCGTCTCTGGAACGTAGAGGTAATAGAGGCGCGGCTCGAGGGTCTGGTTGTAGTTTTTGCCAAACCAGGTGGTTTTGCGATCGAAGTACAGGCCACTGTCAATGCTCGCAATCGGAACGCCACGGTTCTGGTTGCTGTCGAACTGGCCATTGATGTTTTCAGTCCCGGCCGCTGCAGCCGCCGCATTTTGCGCGGCAATCTGGGATTTCCCGATGCTGTCCAGATCCAACTGGTACTGGGTGTATTGGTATTTGAGCTGTGGTTTCAGGAACCCATATGACCAATCCAGCGGCAGGCTGACAGCCGGTGCAAGGTTGAGGCGATCGCCATTGGCACGAGCCAGACCTTGAACGTTGGTGTCCAGTCGCGGAGTAGAAACGCCATCTTCATCGGTGAAGTTGCCATTTTTCAGGTCGCGATCAAACCGCACCAGTTCGGTGTTGTAAGTGAAGTCCAGGCCGCCCGGATGAGTCGGCAGCGCGCCATCAAAGGTGATCTGCGGCAAACGGTCATACGGTGTTATGTTCGAAACAGTCGCCAGCTGATAAGCCTGGGCATTCAGTCGGGCGGTGTAGCTGTCGCCACGATAGCTAACCGAACCCTGCTGGTTCACATAATCAGCGCTTTTCACACCAATCTGGTCAGTCTGCAGATCCTGGAAGTAATACGGATCGCTGATCTTGGTGTAATCGACCTGCGTGAAAACGCGCGAGTCGAGGCCACCTTTGTGCTGCCAGTTGTACATGTAGCGGGTTTTTTCGTAATCGGACTGTTTGCTGCGCTCGGTGTCGTCGTCGTTGAGGTACGCGGCGCCGAACTGACCTTCGCTGGACGGGGTCAGGTAGCGGAACTCGCCTTCCATCAACAAGCCACGCTTGCTCATGTAACGCGGGTACAACGTGGCGTCGTAGTTCGGCGCCAGGTTGAAGTAGTACGGCGTGACCAGCATGAAGCCGGTATCGGTGCCGGTGCCGATAGTCGGCGGCAGGAAGCCGGACTGGCGACGGTCATCGATCGGGAAGTAGATGTACGGCGTGTAAAGAACCGGAATGTCCTTGACCCGCAGTGTCACGTTGGTCGCGGTGCCGAAGCCGGTGGCCGGGTTAAGGGTGATGTTATTACCCTTGAGCTGCCAGGCGTTGCTGTTCGGTTCGCACGTGGTGTACGTACCATCCTTGAGGCGGATGATCGCGTTCTCGGCACGTTTGGCGTACAGGGCGCTGCCGCGAATACGGGACTTGTGAAGAATGTACTCGGCGTTGTCGACCTTGGCTTCGCCGGTGTCGAGCTGGACATCGGCGTGGTCGCCGACGATCAGGGCACCGTTGTCACGAACCCGGACATTACCGCTCAGTTCGCCACGGCTTTCTGCCTGATAAAGATTTGCTTCGTCGGCTTCGACCTGCATGCTGCCCTGGCGCATGACGACGTCACCGGCCAGGGTAGCGACCTGCTCATCCTGCTTGTAGCGGGAGGCTTTGGCGCCGAGGAAGGTCGGGGCGTCACTTTTACTCGTCTTGTCATTCATGCCAGGACGAATCGGTTCGATATAGGAACCAGAGCAGTAAGGACCTGTTTCGGCCAATTGCGCTGCAGTGAGGTTTTCGCGTGGAACCCAGTCGAGGTGACTGTAGTCTGCACTGCGCGACTTCAATCCGCGTCCCTTGGCCTCGGTCACCAGTGCCGTTTTGGCGCCGGTGTCTTCGCTGGAACCGCTGTCGGCCGGTGTCTCGCCGCTCGCGCCTACCGCACTGCCGTCATGGACGGGGCGTGGAGGCAGGGCAGCCGCTGGCGATTTTGGCGCACAGTCCCAGGCACCCGAAGCAGAGACTGAGCAGTCATACTGTTCCGCGGCGACCACGAACGAAGTGGCTAGGGGTTGCAGGGCCAGCAGACTGCCGGTAACCAACAACGGAAATTTTTTACGAAACGCGGGGGATTTCAATGCCATCTTATTAGTCCGGGCTTCCTGCGTGCCATCTGCCCGCGGTGTGGGCCGCACGCCTCTCGATGGTCTGAAAAAGATGCTGGATAATAAAGCATGACCCGCTTGACGGCTAGCGCCGTCGGAGACCCTTGCAATGCCTGACCAAGATGTACGTTTGCAACACCTGAAAGTTTGGCTCGATGAGCAATTGGCGATTCTCTACGCAGATCAGGGCTGGGGAGTCGTACCCCCGGCCACGTTGACTGCTGCCAGCAGTGACGCGAGTTTTCGGCGGTATTTTCGCTGGGAGGGCGAGGGCAGAAGTTTCGTCGTGATGGACGCACCTCCGCCTCAGGAAAACTGCAAACCCTTCGTGGATATTGCTTTTTTGCTGGAGAAATCCGGAATTAACGTGCCGAAAATTTATGCCGAAGACCTTGAACGCGGCTTTCTTCTGCTCAATGACCTTGGAAACAAGACGTACCTGGACGTGATCACCAGCGAAAACGCCGATGATCTGTTCAAGGACGCGCTGCAGGCACTGCTGGCTTTTCAGCAACTGCCAATGGTGGCGCCGTTGCCAAGTTATGACGTGGCCTTGCTGCGGCGTGAGCTGGAATTGTTCCCAGAGTGGTACGTCAAGCATGAATTGGGCATCGAGTTCGATACCGCTCAGCAAGCACTCTGGCAGAAAGCCAGCGATCTGTTGATCGACAGCGCACTGGCACAGCCGAAAGTGCTGGTCCATCGCGATTACATGCCGCGCAACCTGATGCTCAGCCAGCCCAACCCCGGCGTGCTGGATTTCCAGGACGCGGTCTATGGCCCAGTAACCTACGACGTGACCTGCCTGTTCAAGGACGCTTTTCTCAGTTGGCCTGAGGAGCGTGTACGCGGTTGGCTGGAAGATTATTGGCAGCAAGCGGCCGCTCTCGGCATTCCGGTTCAGCCGGATCTGGAAGATTTTCTGCGTGCCAGTGACCTGATGGGCGTGCAGCGTCACCTGAAAGTCATCGGGATCTTTGCCCGCATCTGTCACCGCGACGGCAAGCCGCGCTATCTGGCGGACGTACCGCGATTCTTTGCTTATATAGAGGACGTTGTGGCGCGCCGACCCGAGCTGGCTGAACTAGGGGCGTTGCTGGACAGCCTGCGCGGCGGAGTAACGGCATGAAGGCGATGATTCTGGCGGCAGGCAAAGGCGAGCGCTTGCGCCCGCTGACCCTGACCACGCCCAAACCGCTGGTTCGTGCCGGTGGTGTGCCGCTGATCGAGTATCACTTGAAGGCCCTGGCAATCGCGGGCTTCACCGAAATAGTGATCAACCACGCCTGGCTCGGTCAGCAGATTGAAAACTATCTGGGTGACGGATCGCAGTACGGCGTTCGAATCCAGTACTCGCCGGAGGGCGAGCCTCTGGAAACGGGCGGCGGTATTTTCCGTGCATTGCCGCTACTGGGCGACGATGCGTTCCTGGTGGTCAACGGTGATATCTGGACCGACTATGACTTCAGCGTGTTGCACCAGCCTATCTCCGGGTTGGCGCATCTGGTGCTGGCGGACAACCCGCCTCATCACCCGACCGGCGATTTCAGTCTGAGCGATGGTCACGTTCGCGACAATGAGCCGGGTGCTGAAACATTGACCTACAGCGGCATTGCCGTGCTGCATCCGCAGCTGTTCGATGGGTGTCCTGCGGGCGCGTTCAAACTCGCGCCGTTGCTGCGCACAGCGATGGCGGCAGGGCAGGTCACCGGCGAGCGCCTTAGCGGACGCTGGGTCGATGTGGGTACTCACGAGCGTCTCGCTGAAGTGGAAACTCTATTAGAAGCGAGCCGCTGACATGTTGTGGCCAGGGACTCTGATTGGAGCCGGAGCCGGCTTTGCCATAGCCAGCATTCCGGGGGCCATGCTTGGCGCCTTGTTAGGGCAGGCGTTGGACCGGCGTTTGCAGCTGCAGAGCTGGGGGCATTTGCGGGAAAAGCTCGGTGGCCGTCCTGTACTGCGCAATGACGAACTATTGTTTGTGCTGCTTGGACGGCTGGCGAAGTGTGACGGACGCGTCGTGGATGGGCACATCCAGCAAGCGCGCCAGGAAATGCGTGCGCTGGAAATGACCGAGTCAGCCCAGCGCCGAGCGATTGCCGCGTTCAATCGAGGCAAATCCGGGCATGACCGTTTACGTGGTCATTTGAGGCGCTTGAGCGCCCAGCCTTTCGCGGCGGAAGGGGTGTTGCGCGCCTGCTGGCGAATGATCTGGGCCGACGGCCAGGCGGGGCGCAGTGAGCGTGAGCTGATTGCGCAGTGGGGCAAGTGGCTGGGCTGGAGTTCGCGCCAGGTACAGGCACTGGCGACCGATTACGAGCCACAGAAACGTCCGTTGGTCAGCAATACCCTGACCTATCAGGACGCAATGCGGTTGCTGGGAGTGTCCGCCACCAGCGATCCGGCGCAGATCAAGCACGCCTATCGGCGCCTGCTCAGTCGTCATCATCCGGACAAAATTGCCGGCAGTGGCGCGACGGCGATGCAGGTTCGGGAAGCGACGGACAAAACGCGGGAGTTGCATAACGCCTACACATTGATTCGTCAGCGGCGGGATTTCCGTTAGCTATCCACAAGAACAAAAGATCGTCCGAGCGCGGTTCGAGCCTTCGGACGATCTTCTGCTTTTTGCTCAATCAGCAGCGTTAGGACTCAACCAGCCACGCACCCGGCGCACCAGTTGTTCCTGTTGATCCTTGGCGTTACCCGGCAGTGATTTCAGCGACACCTGACTGAACGCCGATGTCTTCAATCGCTTGCTCGCCTGCAATCGCTCCAGCGCTGCGTTGCGATCGAGCGGCTTGTCCATGTAGAAGATGTCCGCTGTGGGTAGCTTCAGGGTTGGCATGAGTTCGGTCAGTTCGGGTTTCGCCTTGGCGGGTGTCTGGACCGCGACCATCACAAGTTTCTCGACTTGCGACGGTTGCTTTTCGCTCATATATCGAGCAGCCCAGTAACCACCAGTGCCGTGCCCCAATACCACGATGCTGGGGGCGCTTTGCTGTTCGGCGTAGGCAATAGCGGCATCCAGACGCGCAAAAATCCGTTCGGCGTCGACCTTGGCGTGTTCTTCGCTACTGTCGACCACGACCTTGTCTGCTACGTCCGCTTCCCCGCCCGCCGCTTGTTCGATAGGCGCGGCGGTCGTGGAATCCTTGCTCCCGACATCCGGCGCCTTGATGGTGGGCGGTACGTCGAGGACTCGAGGCGCAATGACATCGCTTTGCAAGTCCGGCAAGGTGATACTCAGGCTGCTCCAGCCGGCGTTCGGTAATTGGCGTCGCAATGGACCGATTGCTTGAGGCCAGTCAGCTGTTTCGCCGGCGCCCGGGATGATAATGACTACGCCTTTGGGTTCGGCAACATTGGCCGGTTTCCATAGCGACAGAAAGGTGTCGTCGCCGGCTTGCAGTTGTTGCTGTTCCTCGGCGGGGATCGTTCGCGCCAGCGCTGCGGCCTCTTCCTGGCTGCGTTCAGGCAGCGGCTGGCGTTCGACCGGTTTTGCTTCGGTGGGTGTTTGCGCCGGAACAGGATCAGCCGCCTCAACTGAAAAGGCGCAAGGCAGGATCAGCGACAGGCACAATGCTGGCAGTGCCAGGCGGTAGACAAGGGGCATCGGATATTCCAGGCCAGAAGTGATTCCGGCAGCCTAATGGGTTGGTCAGTGTTTGTCAGTGTGCGGAGCTTCAATGATGCGTTTTCGCTGCCTGTGGGTGATCGGCTGCTTGTTGTTTCCCTTGATGAGCTGGGCGGCGTCGGCGCCACCGGCCCACGTTGCCCAGTTGTCATCGGGGCAACAGCAATGGTTGGAAGACCACCGTGAGTTGCGGGTCGGATTGGTTTTGCAGGCGCCCTATGCCCAATACGATCGTCGCTTGCAGCGCCTGTCGGGTGTCAACGTCGAGCTGATGAAGTGGTTGGCCAAAGCGCTCAAGATCGAGCTGAGCTGGCGAAACTATCCCGACCTCGCTCAATTGGAAACGGCTGCCCGCGAAGGGGAGATCGACCTCGCGCCGGGATTGACTCAAACCCCCGGTGGTCTGCGTCTATGGCAGTTTTCAGACCCCTACATGCGGGTGCCGCAATTGGTCGTCAGCGACCAGAAAAGCAACGGTGCAGTGGAGCTGGAAAAACTCGACAGCCAGACCCGGGTGGCAGTGCGCATGCCGGGTGCCACGGCTGATTACCTGCGTAGCAATTTTCCGCATTTGAATCTGCAGGGCGTGCCCATCGAGCGCCAGGCGTTGCAACTCCTGTTGAGTCAACAAGCCAGCTACGCCGTGGTCGACGAAGCGCAGTTGGGGCGGCTGTCCGCCGAGCCCGAGTTCGCGGGGCTGGTGGTCGTCGGCGACATCGGCTTACCGCAGTTGCTGCGGGTGGCCACGCGTCGTGACTGGCCTGAACTGGCGGGGATCGTCGAAAGTGCCCTGCGAGCGATCCCTGCCAAGGACCTGGAGCAACTGCACAACCAATGGCTGCAACCCAAATACCCGCGCCTGACCGAGTCTCCGGGGTTCTGGCAAAACCTCTGTCTTCTGTTGGCCGTGATCATGCTGAGCAGCATGGCCATTGTGTTTTGGCAGCGTCGGCAGCAGCACAGTCTGGAGCAGCGCCTTTTAGCAGCACGTGAAGACATCGCGTTGCGCAAGGCCAGCGAAGAGGCCTTGCGACTCACCCAGTTTTCCATCGACCAAAGTACGGTCGGTATCTTGTGGGTGAATTGGGACAGTCATGTGCGCTATGCCAACCGTGCCGCCGAAGCCATGCTCGGCTATACGGCGGACGGGATCATTGATCGGCCATTGATCGACTTCGAGCCAGGTTTGCACATGGATCGCTGGTTGAACCTGTGGAAACGCGCCAGGGCCAGCGAAGAGGGGCCGCAATCCTTTGAAACTAACTGTGTGCGTGCCGATGGCAGCATTCTGCCGACGGATGTGTCGCTGAGTTTCCTGCGTTTTCGCGACGGCGAATACCTGGTGGTCTACCTCAATGATGTCACCGAGCGTCGTCGCGCACTGGCTGCGTTGCAGGAAAGTGAAGCGCGGCTGCAAGGAATTGCCGCCAACGTACCGGGCTTGGTCTTTCGACTGGAGCGAGCGCCGGTAACAGGGCAGATCGATTTTGCCTACATCAGTGAAGGCAGCGAGAGTCTGGTTGGCTATTCGCCAGCGACCCTGGCCCATCGCGACAAAGGCCTGCGCAGTTTGGTGCATCCGGATGACAAGGCGAGCTATCACCAGACTCAGGACCGTGCCCTGGATACCGACAGTGACTGGTCATGGCAAGGTCGAATCCTGACCCGCCAGGGCGAGCAACGCTGGGCTGAAATCAAGGCGATTACCCGACGGCTCGAGGATGGTGCCTACGTCTGGGACGGGATCGTTTGGGACATCAGCGAGAGCAAACGCATCGAACTGGAGCTGGCCGGCTCCCGCGAGCAACTGCGTGAATTGTCTGCACACCTGGAAAGTGTGCGGGAGGAGGAAAAAGCTCGTATCGCGCGTGAGGTTCACGACGAGTTGGGTCAGATGCTCACGGTATTGAAGCTGGAAACGTCCATGTGCGAATTGGCCTACGCCCAATTGGACCCTGGTCTGAATGAGCGCCTGAACAGCATGAAGCGTTTGATCGCCCAGTTGTTTCAGCTCGTGCGCGATGTGGCGACGGCACTCCGTCCGCCGATTCTCGACGCAGGGATCTCCTCTGCCATTGAATGGCAGGCCCGGCGTTTCGAGGCGCGTACGCAGATTCCGTGTCTGGTGCAGGTACCGGACAATCTGCCCGTGCTGAGTGATGCGATGGCCATTGGATTGTTCAGGATTCTTCAGGAGGCGCTAACCAATGTCATGCGGCATGCCCAAGCGCATACTGTCGAACTGACATTGGTGCGTGAAGGCGACGAACTGTGTCTGACCGTCAGCGACGATGGCGTAGGATTTATCGCCACGACCGGTCGGCCAACATCCTTTGGCGTGGTCGGCATGCGTGAACGGGTGTTGATCATGGGCGGGCAGTTGTCGCTCGACAGTGAGCCGGGGGAGGGCACGACGTTGATCGTGCGTGTTCCTTTGGAGGCGGCCTGAGGTATTTGTTGGAGCACCTGCTCACGAATGTTCCTGGCTCTGACATTAAGAAGAATGGAGAAGTCTGTGATCCGTGTACTGGTAGCCGAAGACCACACCATCGTTCGTGAAGGCATCAAGCAGTTGATTGGCCTGGCCAAGGATTTGTTGGTGGTGGGGGAGGCGAGCAATGGCGAGCAGTTGCTCGAGATCCTGCGACATGTGCCCTGCGAGGTGGTGCTGTTGGATATCTCCATGCCTGGTGTCAACGGCCTGGAAGCCATTCCACGGATTCGGGCGCTGAACAATCCGCCCGCGATTCTGGTGTTGTCGATGCACGATGAGGCGCAAATGGCCGCCCGTGCTTTAAAGGTCGGCGCAGCGGGCTACGCGACCAAGGACAGCGATCCGGCACTGCTGCTGACGGCGATCCGCAAAGTCGCGGCCGGTGGGCGTTACATCGATCCGGACCTGGCAGACCGAATGGTGTTCGAGGTAGGTCTGACCGATTCCCGCCCCTTGCATTCATCGCTGTCGGAGCGAGAATTTTCGGTGTTCGAACGCCTCGCCCAAGGCGCCAACGTCAACGACATCGCCCAGCAATTGGCCTTGAGCAGCAAGACCATCAGCACCCACAAGGCGCGGCTGATGCAGAAGCTCAACATCACCTCCCTGGCGGAACTGGTGAAGTACGCGATGGAACACAAACTCCTCTAGAGAACACCGCTGTCCCCTGTGGGAGCGAGCATGCTCGCGATAGCGGACTATCAGTCGACATTCATTTTGAATGTCATACCGCAATCGCGAGCAAGCTCGCTTCCACAGGGATTGTGGTCGCATGCCCATTTACGACATCCTGCAAAACCGCTTTTGCCCGTTCTTGCGGCTTGCAGCTTCAAGATTGCAGCTGTCTCTATCTATTCCCGCCATCCTTGTAGGGCAATCCCTACCCCCAACCTTCCATCCGGCTGAGGCCAATCTCTCCTGCCCCCCGATTTGCGTGGCTCCCGGCGTCCACTAGGCTTAGTCCACAGCAGTCATCACTAACAAAGGTGTGGGTATGAGCCAGGTCGATTCAAGCGCAGGGGCCAGCGATGTTCTGGTCAGCTTTCGTGGAGTGCAAAAGAGCTACGACGGCGAGAACCTGATCGTCAAAGACCTCAACCTGGACATTCGCAAAGGTGAGTTCCTTACCTTGCTCGGCCCGTCCGGTTCCGGCAAGACCACCAGCCTGATGATGCTCGCCGGTTTCGAAACACCGACCGCAGGCGAGATCCTGCTGGCGGGTCGTTCGATCAACAACGTGCCGCCACACAAACGTGACATCGGCATGGTGTTCCAGAACTACGCGTTGTTCCCGCACATGACGGTGGCCGAGAACCTCGCGTTCCCGCTGACCGTGCGCGGTTTGAACAAAAGCGATGTCAGCGACCGGGTCAAACGTGTCCTGAGCATGGTTCAGCTCGACGCCTTCGCCCAGCGTTATCCCGCACAACTGTCCGGCGGCCAGCAGCAGCGTGTGGCACTGGCCCGCGCACTGGTGTTCGAACCGCAACTGGTGCTGATGGACGAACCTCTTGGCGCACTCGACAAGCAACTGCGTGAGCACATGCAGATGGAGATCAAGCATCTGCACCAGCGTCTCGGCGTGACCGTGGTGTACGTGACCCACGACCAGGGTGAAGCCCTGACCATGTCTGACCGCGTCGCGGTGTTCCATCAGGGCGAGATCCAGCAGATCGCGCCGCCGCGCTCCCTTTATGAAGAACCGAAGAACACCTTCGTTGCCAATTTCATCGGCGAGAACAACCGCCTTAATGGGCGCCTGCACAGCCAGACGGGTGATCGCTGCGTGGTCGAGCTGGCGCGTGGTGAGAAGGTTGAAGCCTTGGCGGTCAATGTCGGCAAGACCGGTGAGCCCGTCACGCTGTCGATTCGTCCGGAACGCGTGAGTCTCAATGGTTCGAGCGAGTCCTGCGTCAACCGTTTCTCGGGCCGGGTGGCGGAATTTATCTATCTGGGCGACCACGTCCGGGTTCGTCTGGAAGTCTGCGGTAAGACCGACTTCTTTGTGAAACAACCGATTGCCGAGCTCGATCCCGCGCTGGCTGTCGGCGACGTGGTACCGCTTGGCTGGCAGGTCGAACACGTTCGTGCGCTCGACCCGCTTCTAGAGGCGAATTGATCGCCCCCCTGCTACACCAACCCTGCACGTGGAGAACAATATAAATGTTGAAATCCCTGAAATTCACAGCCCTGGTAATGGGCATGATCGGTGCGGCACACGCGATGGCAGCGGGGCCGGATCTGACCGTGGTGTCCTTTGGCGGGGCGAACAAGGCCGCGCAGGTCAAAGCCTTCTACGCGCCGTGGGAAGCGGCGGGTAACGGCAAGATCGTAGCCGGCGAATACAACGGTGAGATGGCCAAGGTCAAAGCCATGGTCGACACCAAGAGCGTGTCCTGGGACCTGGTGGAAGTTGAATCGCCGGAACTGTCCCGTGGTTGCGATGAAGACATGTTCGAGCAGCTCGACCCTGCGCTGTTCGGCAAGTCCGAAGACTACGTCAAAGGCGCTATCCAGCCTTGCGGCGTGGGCTTTTTCGTCTGGTCGACAGTGTTGGCCTACAACGCCGACAAGCTGAAAACCGCACCGACCAGCTGGGTGGATTTCTGGGACACCAAGAAATTCCCGGGCAAGCGGGGCCTGCGTAAAGGCGCCAAGTACACCCTGGAATTCGCTTTGATGGCCGATGGCGTTGCGCCGAAGGACGTCTACAAAGTACTGGCCGGTAAAGACGGTCAGGATCGCGCGTTCAAGAAGCTCGATGAGCTCAAGCCAAGCATTCAGTGGTGGGAAGCCGGTGCGCAACCGCCGCAATACCTCGCCTCCGGTGACGTGGTCATGAGCTCGGCCTATAACGGCCGAATTGCTGCCGTGCAAAAAGAAAGCAATCTGAAAGTCGTCTGGAACGGCGGTATCTACGACTTCGACGCATGGGCCATTCCAAAGGGCCTGGACAAGGCGCGGGCTGAAGCGGCGAAAAAATTCATCGCGTTCTCGGTCATGCCGCAGCAGCAGAAGACCTATTCGGAAAACATTGCTTACGGCCCGGCCAACACGCAAGCGGTGCCGTTGCTCGCCAAGGATGTCCTGAAAGACATGCCGACTACTCCGGAAAACATCGCCAACCAGGTGCAGATCGACGTCAGCTTCTGGGCTGACAACGGTGAGCAACTGGAGCAGCGCTTTAATTCCTGGGCTGCGAAGTAAGCAAAGGGCTCGCCCTCCTGTGAGGGCGAGTTTCTGTGGCGAGGATTCGTGTGATGAAGAGATTTATGTGGCGAGGGGATTTATCCCCGTTCGGCTGCGTAGCAGTCGCGAATTCGGTGAGTGCGTGTACCTGAAACTCCTTAGTCGCAGGTTTTGGGGCCGCTTCGCGACCCAACGGGGATAAATCCCCTCGCCACACAAGCTTTCTCGCCACACCAGTTCGCTCCCACTTCAACGACTGATCAAAGATTTCCGGAGTACGCCATGGCTACCGCCATTCCCCTGAACGCGGGCACTGACCCCACCTTGAAGCAGCGGCTCAAGCATGCCGAGCGGATCAACCGCTGGAAGGCCCAGGCCTTGATCGCGCCACTGGTGCTGTTTCTGTTGCTGGTGTTCCTGGTGCCGATCGTGGCGCTGCTCTACAAAAGTGTGGGTAACCCGGAAGTTGTCGGCGGCATGCCGCGCACCGTGGCTGCCATTGCCAGTTGGGACGGCCGCGGCTTGCCCGCTGAACCGGTTTACAAAGCTGCCAGCGAAGACCTCGCCGAAGCCCGCAAAAACCAGACCTTGGGCGATCTGTCCAAGCGCTTGAACATGGAGTTGGCCGGCTACCGCAGCCTGCTGACCAAAACCGCCCGTGCTTTGCCGTTCGCCGCTGAGCCCGCCTCTTATAAAGAAGCGCTGGAAAGTCTCGACGAGCGTTGGGGTGATCCGGCCTATTGGCAAGCGGTGCGCCGTAACACCAGCAACATCACGCCGTACTACCTGCTGGCGGCTGTCGATCACCGCATCGACGACCTCGGCGAAATTGCCCCGGCCACACCCGACCAGGCGATTTACCTCGACATCTTCGCCCGGACTTTCTGGATGGGTCTGGTCATCACGGCGATCTGCCTGGTGCTGGCGTATCCGTTGGCCTACCTGCTGGCCAACCTGCCGTCCCGTCAAAGCAACCTGCTGATGATTTTGGTACTGCTGCCGTTCTGGACCTCGATTCTGGTCAGGGTTGCGGCCTGGATCGTGCTCTTGCAGTCGGGTGGTTTGATCAACAGCGGCCTGATGGCCATGGGCATTATCGATAAGCCACTCGAATTGGTGTTCAACCGTACCGGGGTCTACATATCGATGGTGCACATCCTGCTGCCGTTCATGATCCTGCCGATCTACAGCGTCATGAAAGGCATCTCGCCGACTTACATGCGCGCCGCGATTTCACTGGGCTGCCACCCGTTTGCCAGTTTCTGGCGGGTGTACTTCCCGCAGACGTATGCCGGTGTCGGTGCCGGTTGCCTGTTGGTATTCATCCTTGCCATCGGCTACTACATCACCCCGGCCTTGCTCGGGAGCCCGAACGATCAGATGGTCAGTTACTTCGTCGCCTTCTACACCAACACCAGCATCAACTGGGGCATGGCGACCGCACTCGGTGGGTTACTGCTGCTGGCGACTGTGGTGCTTTATCTGATTTACAGCTGGCTGGTGGGCGCCAGTCGCCTGCGCCTGAGCTAAGGGAGAACGAAATGCTGAATCCTTATATGTCGCCCATCGAACGGGTGTGGTTCTACAGTTTGCGCATCCTCTGCGGACTGATCCTGTTGTTCCTGATTCTGCCGGTGCTGGTGATCATTCCGTTGTCGTTCAACTCCGGGAGTTTCCTGGTGTATCCGCTGCAAGGTTTTTCACTGCACTGGTATCAGGACTTCTTCGCCTCGGCGGAATGGATGCGTGCGTTGAAGAACAGCATCATCGTCGCACCGGCAGCCACCGTATTGGCCATGATCTTCGGCACGCTGGCGGCGATTGGACTGACCCGTGGCGATTTTCCGGGCAAAGCTCTGGTGATGGCGCTGGTGATTTCGCCGATGGTGGTGCCGGTGGTGATCATCGGTGTGGCCAGCTACCTGTTTTTTGCGCCGCTGGGGCTGGGCAACAGCTTCTTTTCGCTGATCGTGGTGCACGCGGTACTGGGTGTGCCGTTTGTGATCATTACGGTGTCGGCGACACTGCAGGGGTTTAATCACAACCTGGTGCGTGCGGCGGCCAGCCTGGGCGCTTCGCCACTCACCGCGTTTCGTCGAGTGACGTTGCCGTTGATCGCCCCCGGCGTGATTTCCGGTGCGCTGTTTGCCTTCGCGACGTCGTTCGATGAAGTGGTGGTGACCTTGTTTCTCGCCGGTCCTGAACAAGCGACCTTGCCTCGGCAGATGTTCAGCGGCATCCGCGAAAACCTCAGCCCGACCATTGCTGCTGCGGCAACGCTCTTGATTGCTTTCTCGGTGATCCTGCTGCTGACCCTGGAATGGCTGCGCGGACGCAGCGAGAAACTGCGTACTGCGCAGGTGTAACACCAATCTCTGTAGGAGCTGGCGAGTGAAGCGAGGCTGCGATCTTTTGATCTTGTTTTTAAAATCCAAAGTCAAAAGATCGCAGCCTCGTTTCACTCGACAGCTCCTACAGGGGATTATGTAGTTTCTCCGGATCGCAGGTCATTCATGACCTGAATATCAGACAACCCCAAATCCCCAGCTACTATTGTGCCCAGCTCCCCTGTCTATAAGAGGCTGCGCACATGAGTCTTTCCTCTTTCAAAATCGCTCACAAACTGATCACCGGCGCAGGCGCCATCGAGCAGTTGGCCGCTGAACTGACACGCCTGGATGTCGACCACCCGCTGATCGTCACCGATGCGGCCCTGGTCAAATCCGGAACCGTCGAGCTGGCGCTGACGCAGCTGGGCGGTCGTACCTACGAGATATTCGACCGGGTGCTGCCGGACCCGGAAATCGCCATCGTCGAAGACTGCATGCGGGTTTACCGTGAAGGCGGGCATGACGGCTTGATCGGATTGGGCGGCGGGAGTGCGATCGACATCGCCAAGAGCGTTGCGGCCTATGCGGGTTATCACGGCGCGCTGGAGGACTTGTTCGGTATCGATCAGGTGCCGCGCAAAGGTCCGCCGCTGATCGCCATCCCGACGACGGCGGGTACCGGCTCGGAGGTGACCAATGTAGCGATCCTCTCCGACAAGGTTGCGCAGCTCAAGAAAGGCATCGTCAGCGACTATCTATTACCGGACGTGGCGCTGGTCAGCCCACAGATGACCCTGACCTGCCCCCGCAGTGTCACTGCTGCCAGTGGTGTCGACGCGCTGGTCCATGCCATCGAATCCTATTTGTCGGTCAATGCCTCTCCGATCACCGACGCCTTGGCCATTGGTGCGATCAAACTGATCGCCAAGGCATTGCCCAAGGCCTACGCCAACCCGACCCACCTGCAGGCCCGCGAGGACATGGCGACCGCCAGTCTGATGGCCGGCATGGCGTTTGGTAATGCGGGGGTCGGCGCGGTGCATGCGCTGGCGTATCCCCTGGGCGGGCGTTTCAATATTGCCCACGGTGTCAGCAATGCACTGCTGCTGCCCTATGTGATGGCCTGGAACAAGATGGCCTGCGTCGAGCGCATGCAGGATATTGCCGAGGCCATGGGGGTGAAGACTGCTCATTTGAGCGCTAACGAAGCGGCGGATAAAGCGGTCGAGGCGATGACCGAGCTGTGCGCTGCGGTAGAAATTCCTCAAGGACTGCGCAGTTTCGGCGTGCCCGAAGACGCCATCCCGGCCATGGCCGTGGAAGCCGCCGGGATCGAACGCCTGATGCGCAATAATCCACGTAAGTTGAGTGCCGTCGATATCGAGAAGATCTACCGAGCGGCCTACTGATCATCGCGCTCACGGTGCGCGCGTCAAAGCATGAGGTATACAATGCGCGCCATCGTGATTTTGCTCAGAAAAGGTGCGTCATGCAGCCCTTCGTAATTGCTCCGTCGATTCTCTCCGCTGACTTCGCCCGACTGGGTGAAGAAGTGGACAACGTCCTGGCCGCTGGCGCCGACTTCGTGCACTTCGATGTCATGGACAACCATTACGTACCCAACCTGACCATCGGCCCGATGGTCTGCGCGGCACTGCGCAAGTACGGCGTGACCGCGCCGATCGATGCGCACCTGATGGTCAGCCCGGTAGACCGCATCGTCGGTGACTTCATCGAGGCGGGGGCGACGTACATTACCTTCCACCCGGAAGCCACTCAGCACGTTGACCGCTCCTTGCAACTGATCCGTGAAGGCGGCTGCAAGTCGGGCCTGGTGTTCAATCCGGCAACACCGCTGGACGTACTCAAATACGTGATGGACAAGGTCGACATGATTCTGCTGATGAGCGTCAACCCGGGTTTTGGCGGCCAGAAGTTCATTCCAGGCACCCTCGACAAGCTGCGTGAAGCGCGCGCCCTGATCGACGCTTCCGGACGTGACATTCGCCTGGAAATCGACGGCGGTGTAAACGTGAACAACATCCGTGAAATCGCCGCTGCCGGCGCCGATACCTTCGTTGCGGGCTCGGCCATCTTCAATGCGCCGAACTACCAGGAAGTGATCGAGAAGATGCGTTCCGAACTGGCGCTGGCTCGCCCATGAGTGGCTTTGAACAGCTGTTCCCGGGGTCTCTGCCGCGGCTGGTGATGTTCGATCTGGATGGCACGCTGATCGATTCGGTCCCGGACCTCGCAGTGGCTGTGGATAACATGCTGTTCAAGCTCGGTCGACAGCCTGCCGGCCTGAACGCTGTCCGCGAATGGGTCGGTAACGGTGCTCCGGTGCTGGTTCGTCGAGCGCTGGCGGGTGGCATTGACCATTCGACGGTCGATGACGGTGAAGCGGAAGGCGCGCTGGAGATTTTCATGGAGGCTTACAGCGAGAGCCATGAGCTGACCGTTGTTTACCCCGGCGTGCGCGACACTCTGAAATGGCTGCACAAGCAGGGTGTGGAGATGGCGCTGATCACCAACAAGCCGGAGCGTTTCGTCGCGCCATTGCTGGATCAGATGAAGATCGGTCGCTACTTCAAATGGATCATTGGCGGCGATACCCTGCCGCAGAAGAAACCCGATCCGGCAGCACTGTTCTTTGTGATGAAGATGGCCAACATTCCGGCTTCACAGTCCTTGTTCGTCGGCGATTCGCGCAGCGATGTGCTGGCGGCGAAAGCGGCAGGGGTCAAGTGTGTAGCGCTGAGCTATGGCTATAACCATGGCCGGCCGATTGCCGAAGAGTTGCCGGCGCTGGTCATCGACGATCTGCGCAAGCTAATTCCCGGTTGCCTGGATTCTGCCTCTGGGATAACGTTGCCCGACGCTGTTCAACCCCCTTCTGGAAACGCCATCGTGGTGGTCACTCGCAAACTCTGGATGAAAGTCATCAAGGCCCTGGCCCGCTGGCGTTGGCGCGCCTGACTCGATTCTGGCCGGTTATCCGGCGCGTTTGCATACCTGACTGTTAGACCCTCAAGCCACGAGGCTACCCCATGATCCGCGAAGAATTCCTGCGTTTGGCCGCTGCCGGCTATAACCGTATCCCGCTTGCCTGCGAAACTCTTGCCGACTTCGACACGCCGCTGTCGATCTACCTGAAACTGGCTGACGAACCTAATTCCTATCTGCTGGAATCGGTTCAGGGCGGAGAAAAGTGGGGCCGTTACTCGATCATCGGTTTGCCATGCCGCACCGTGTTGCGGGTCCATGACCATCACGTCAGCGTGACCCATGACGGCATCGAGATCGAAAGCCACGAAGCCGAAGATCCACTGGCCTTCGTCGAAGCATTCAAGGCTCGGTACAACGTGCCGACCATCGCCGGCCTGCCGCGCTTCAATGGCGGCCTGGTGGGTTACTTCGGTTACGACTGCGTGCGTTATGTGGAAAAGCGTCTGGGCAAATGCCCGAACCCGGATCCGCTGGGCGTGCCGGACATTCTGCTGATGGTGTCCGACGCGGTGGTGGTGTTCGACAACCTCGCCGGCAAGATGCACGCCATTGTTCTGGCCGATCCATCCCAAGAGGATGCGTTCGAACAAGGTCAGGCGCGGTTGCAGGAACTGCTGGAAAAACTCCGCCAACCGATTACCCCGCGACGTGGGCTGGATTTCAGCAAACAGCAGTCTGCTGACCCGATCTTCCGTTCCAGTTTCACCCAGAACGATTACGAGAAAGCCGTCGACACCATCAAGGAATACATCCTCGCCGGTGACTGCATGCAAGTCGTGCCGTCCCAGCGCATGTCGATCGACTTCAAGGCAGCGCCGATTGATCTGTACCGGGCGCTGCGCTGCTTCAACCCGACGCCTTACATGTACTTCTTCAACTTCGGCGACTTCCATGTCGTGGGGAGTTCGCCGGAAGTGCTGGTGCGGGTTGAAGACAATCTGATCACCGTCCGACCGATTGCCGGCACCCGCCCACGTGGTGCCAACGAAGAGGCTGATCTGGCGCTGGAAAAAGACCTGCTGTCCGACGACAAGGAGATCGCCGAGCATTTGATGCTGATTGACCTGGGTCGCAACGACACCGGCCGTGTTTCGGAAATCGGCTCGGTGAAACTCACCGAGAAGATGGTGATCGAGCGTTATTCCAACGTGATGCACATCGTCTCCAACGTCACCGGGCAGTTGAAAGCCGGGTTGACGGCGATGGACGCGTTGCGGGCAATTCTGCCGGCCGGCACGTTGTCCGGCGCGCCGAAAATCCGCGCGATGGAAATCATCGACGAGCTGGAACCGGTCAAGCGTGGCGTCTACGGTGGCGCGGTTGGCTACTTTGCATGGAACGGCAACATGGACACCGCGATTGCGATTCGCACCGCCGTGATCAAGAACGGCGAGCTGCATGTGCAGGCCGGTGGCGGCATCGTTGCCGACTCCGTGCCGGCGCTGGAATGGGAAGAAACCTTGAACAAGCGTCGTGCGATGTTTCGCGCGGTGGCGCTGGCTGAGCAGACTCCAGAAAGCTGAGTTCGCTTCCGCCTGGATGTTGCTCAATTCAAAAAAACGCGGCGCCTGTGAGGGCGTCGCGTTTTTTTATGCGTGCTGTTTGCCGGATCAGAAATCCAGCGCAACGCCGACGTTGACGCCTTGCTGGGTAAAGTCATCATCCTTGCGAATGAGGTAGCTGGCCCGCAGCGCCAGGTCTTGGGTGAGGTTGTGACTGACGCCCAGATTCACCCGATTCGAATGACTTTGCGGTGTATAGCCTACGAGTTTGAAGTCGTTGGCCGGCAAGCTGTTGAGGGCGATGTTCACTTTCTGCACATCGTCTTCGTACTCGCGCTCGTAGGCGTATTCACCAAACACCCGGGTTTGCGAAGTGATCTGATACTTGCCCTGCAGACCCAGGCCCAGGCGCTTCGAATCACGGGTCTGGTCATCGAAGTTCAACGCTGTGGCGCGGTTGCTGTTCTCCGAATATCCGTCGACCTCTACCTTGGCATAATCAGCGCTCACGAACGGCGACAGGTGCCATTGGCTGCCAGGTTGCGCGATGTCGTAACCCACGCGAGTACTGAACGCCCAGAGATGGCCGTCAGTATCACCTTTCTCCGCACCTTCGCTGGCACCCAGGTCGAACTTGCGTTTGAGGTTGTCGTAATCCAGCTTGCCGCCGGTCAGCGCGGCATCTGCCCACCAGCGGTTCTGCTGGAACTGGGCGAAGGCGGTGGCGAGGTAGCTGTTGAGTTTGTAGTCCGAATCGTTGCTGCCGGCTTCCAGGGTTTGACGATAAAAGCCTGCCGCTACGCCGACGCGCCAGGCGTCATTCAGACGATAGCTGCCACCGATATTCAGGTTGTAGCCGCTGCCATCGGCACTGGCGCCGCTGGATTGGCTGTCGATATCAAGATGCTGTCCGCCACCGGCGACGATTGCCCGCCATTGTCCTACAGCCTGCCAGCTCTCCCAATCCGATTGCCATTGGCTGCGCAATTCGTCCTGGTGAGCACGTAATGTGGCGTGGGCCATTTCCGGCAACAGCGTCAGTTCCCATGGCGCTGCCAATAAGGAGTAGGCGTAATCGGAAATCAGCTTTTGTCCGGCTTCGGTGGGGTGAACCCCGTCGTTGTAAATCAGCTTGCTCGGGTCCGGGGTGGCGCTGTTGATGCCGTATCTGGCGTTTTCCGTGCAGCCGTTACCGCTGAAGCAAGTGGCCGTGAGGTTCTGGTCAGTCGCGAGGCCGAATCGGCCCGGGTCCGCGAACGACTCTTGCAACAGCAACGGAATGTTCAACGGAATGATTTCTGCGTTGATGCCCTGCAGACGTTGCACCAGCTGCAGGTTGAACTGGTTGCTGAGCTGCGTGGCCGCTGTTTGTAACCCCGTGCCGTTGATGGCTGGCGTCAGGCCGATGTCAGGCAGCAGCCACACCATGACGTACTTCGCGCCGGCGGTTTGCAGGACCTGCACGCTGTCCGCCAGTCGGTCCGCTGCCGCGTTGGCTTGGGCGGGGCTGAGGATGCGCCCTTGCAGGAAGTCGTTGCCTCCGCCGGAGAGGTAGTAAAGCGCGTTCGGATCGGCGCGGAAGTTGTTCGATGGCAGGTAACCGGCTCGGGTGCGTTCGCCCGTGGCGGATTGGGTGGTAATGGAGTCAAGGATCTGATCGGTGCGATACCCGCCTACGGCCCAGTTGTTGCCATCCGGAAGGCCCTGATTGGCGCGTACGGCTGAGCTCGAAGCAGCCGTCTCGTCCGGAGTGAAACCCAGCCGTCCACCCAGCAACTGCGTGGAATTGAGCGAGCGGAATTCGCCGCTGCCATCCTGATAGAGCGGTCCGGTCCGGTTGGTGTAGCGCTGGGTCGCACCGGCAGGACCGCCCGTGTCGGTAAAGGTCCCGGCATCGTTGAGGCTGTCGCCGAAGACGACGAAATTCGAATAAGGATTTGGAGCGGCGATCGCCTGGGCGCAGGCCATTGCGAGCAAGCATCCGGCGAGCGGTACAAACAGCGTCTGTTTGATCATGAGCAAGTCCGTTTATTTATTGTTGTAGTGAACGAAACGACAGTACCAAAATCTTCCGGCCTTTTGCCATCGGTCACGAACCCTTCGATAGTTTCCCCAGCCGTCGGCCCCACCATATTGCACGCTCCGCCCAGCTAAGTTACTGTGCCGAGACGTATGAATGAGACCTTCCCCGTGTTGATCATCAGCAAACTTCTGGATCAAGTCATCAAGGCACACGCCCGCTGGCGTTGGCGCGCCTGAATTCCTTTGCCGGCCTCGCCGGTCCTGTACCGATTTACCTTCTTTACCCGTTTCAATTGCCGCTTTGCTGGCGCCACTCCAGCACCTGACAAAGCGCAGCGCTCCGCGGGTAATCGTTTGAAGGTCATGTTCAAAGTCAGTGAATTCAAGAGGTTCCAAGCGCCATGTTGCTGATGATCGATAATTACGACTCTTTTACCTATAACGTTGTGCAGTACCTTGGTGAGCTCGGCTCCCAAGTCAAAGTCGTGCGCAACGACGAACTCACCATTGCCGAAATCGAAGCGCTCAACCCGGAGCGCATCGTCGTGTCGCCGGGTCCATGCACCCCGACCGAAGCAGGCATTTCCATTGAAGCGATCAAGCATTTTGCCGGCAAGCTGCCTATTTTAGGTGTTTGCCTCGGTCACCAGTCCATCGGCCAGGCCTTTGGTGGTGACGTGGTCCGCGCCCGTCAAGTGATGCACGGTAAGACTAGTCCGGTATTCCATGAGGACAAGGGCGTTTTTGCAGGTCTGAATCGTCCGTTGACGGTGACCCGCTATCACTCGCTGATCGTCAAGCGTGAAACCCTGCCCGATTGCCTCGAACTGACGGCATGGACTCAGCTGGAGGACGGCTCGGTCGACGAGATCATGGGCCTGCGCCACAAGACGCTGAACATCGAAGGCGTGCAATTTCACCCCGAATCGATCCTCACCGAACAAGGTCACGAACTGTTCGCCAACTTCCTCAAACAAACCGGCGGCACGCGCTAAGGACTTTCCATGGATATCAAGACAGCCCTGAGCCGTATCGTCGGCCACCTCGACCTGAGCACTGATGAGATGCGTGATGTCATGCGCGAAATCATGACCGGGCAATGCACGGACGCGCAGATCGGCGCGTTCATGATGGCCATGCGCATGAAGAGCGAAAGCATTGACGAGATCGTCGGTGCGGTGTCGGTCATGCGCGAATTGGCGGACAAGGTAGAACTCAAGACGCTGGACGGTGTGGTTGACGTAGTGGGCACTGGCGGCGACGGTGCCAATATCTTCAACGTTTCGACCGCGTCCTCGTTTGTGGTCGCGGCTGCGGGTTGCACCGTGGCCAAGCACGGTAACCGTGCGGTATCGGGTAAAAGTGGCAGCGCTGATCTGCTGGAGGCGGCCGGTATCTATCTGAACCTGACGCCCATTCAGGTGGCGCGCTGCATCGATAACGTCGGCATCGGCTTCATGTTTGCCCAGACTCATCACAGTGCGATGAAGCACGCCGCCGGCCCACGACGCGATCTGGGCCTGCGCACGATGTTCAACATGCTCGGCCCGCTTACGAATCCGGCTGGCGTTAAACATCAGGTGGTCGGCGTGTTCAGCCAGGCGTTGTGCCGGCCATTGGCCGAGGTCTTGCAACGTCTTGGTAGCAAACACGTGTTGGTGGTGCACTCGAAGGACGGCCTGGACGAGTTCAGTCTGGCGGCACCGACTTTTGTAGCGGAATTGAAGAACGACCAGATCACAGAGTATTGGGTCGAGCCAGAAGATTTGGGCATGAAGAGCCAGAGCTTGCATGGCCTGGCAGTTGAAAGCCCGGCGGCTTCGCTGGAACTGATCCGCGATGCCCTGGGCAAGCGCAAGACTGAAAACGGTCAGAAAGCGGCGGAAATGATTGTGCTCAATGCCGGTGCTGCGCTTTACGCCGCCGACCATGCCACCAGTTTGAAAGAGGGCGTTGCCCTGGCGCACGATGCGCTGCATACAGGTCTCGCTCGAGAAAAGCTTGAGGAGCTGGGTGCATTTACCGCGGTATTCAGAGTGGAGAATGAGGGATGAGTGTACCGACGGTTCTGGAAAACATTCTGGCGCGCAAGGTCGAAGAAGTTGCCGAGCGCAGTGCTCGTGTGAGCCTTGCCGAGCTGGAACGTCTGGCCAAGGCGGCCGATGCACCCCGTGGTTTTGCCGAGGCGTTGATCGCTCAGGCCAAGTTGAAACAACCGGCGGTGATTGCTGAAATCAAGAAGGCATCACCAAGCAAAGGCGTGATTCGCGAGAACTTCATTCCAGCCGACATCGCCAAAAGTTACGAAAAGGGCGGCGCGACCTGCCTGTCCGTACTCACCGATATCGATTACTTCCAGGGTGCCGACGCGTACCTGCAACAGGCTCGCGATGCCTGCAAACTGCCGGTGATTCGCAAGGATTTCATGATCGATCCGTACCAGATCATCGAAGCCCGGGCGCTGGGTGCGGACTGCGTGCTGTTGATCGTCTCCGCACTGGATGACGTGAAGATGGCCGAGTTGGCAGCCGTTGCAAAAAGCGTCGGCCTTGATGTGCTGGTGGAAGTGCACGATGGCGATGAGTTGGAGCGGGCCTTGAAAACCCTCGACACGCCGCTGGTGGGCGTCAACAACCGCAACCTGCATACCTTCGATGTGAGTCTGGAAACCACGCTGGATCTGCTGCCGCGTATTCCGCGGGATCGTTTGGTGATCACTGAAAGTGGCATTCTTAATCGCGCCGACGTTGAACTGATGGAAATCAGCGATGTGTATGCGTTCCTGGTCGGGGAGGCGTTCATGCGCGCTGAAAGCCCGGGCACTGAATTGCAGCGTCTGTTTTTCCCTGAGCGCGGCACTGCAATCAGTGGTTCGACACTCGACTGACTCGACCTCTTCGCGAGCAGGTTCACGCTCACATTGAACGCGGCTGATGTGGGTGTGAACCTGCCGGCGAAGATGGCTTCAGATGCACCATGGAATGACCCGTCAAACGGACTCTCTTATGCACCCGACCTCGCTAATCGTAGAAGCTGGACTGCTCGCCGAACAGGATCTGCTGGCCTCGGTTTGCTCCGGTGAATCGGAATTCGGCCTGTTGTTCTGGCAACCCAGCGATAAAGCGCTGGTCATGCCTCGACGCCTGAGTCGCCTGCCTGGTTTCGAGGCTGCCTGCGATGCATCGGCGGCTGCAGGCTGGCCTGTGTTGCTGCGTGAAACCGGCGGTGAGCCAGTGCCTCAGTCGGCATCGACCATCAATATTGCCCTGGTTTACGCACCGCCTGCTCGGGAAGGGGATTTGAATCGCATCGAAACCGCGTACCGGCGCCTTTGCGATCCGATCTGTCAGCTTCTGGATGAGTTGGGGGGCGTGTCGTCTCTGGGTGAAGTCGACGGCGCGTTCTGCGACGGTCGTTTTAACGTCAACCTCGACGGGCGCAAGATGGTCGGTACTGCTCAGCGCTGGCGCCAAAGCAAGGGCGGTACGCGTCCCGTCGGCCTGGTGCACGGAGCTTTGTTATTGGATAACGAGCGTGAGTCGATGGCTGCAGCGGTCAATCGGTTCAACGAGGCGTGCGGTCTGGATCAACGGGTTCGCGCCGAGAGCCACATCGCCTTACATGAAAAGTTCACCGCACCTGATGCGCTGGAGCGGCTCGATACGCTTTATCGTCAGTTGCTGGCGGAAGTGGTTGCGGCTTAGTTTTCGAACTTGACGCGTAACTCAACGTGTACCGAAGACCACCATGGTCTTGCCTTTGACGTCCACCAGGTTGCGCTCTTCCAGATCTTTGAGCACGCGACCGACCATCTCTCGTGAACAGCCAACAATCCGCCCGATTTCCTGACGCGTCACCTTGATCTGCATGCCGTCGGGATGCGTCATGGCATCGGGTTGCTTGCACAGTTCTAAAAGGCAGCGGGCAACGCGGCCGGTCACGTCGAAAAACGCCAGATCGCCGACTTTGCGCGTTGTATTGCGCAGACGCTGTGCGATTTGTCCGCTAAGCACGTAAAGAATGTCCGGGTCTTGCAGGGACAGTTCACGGAATTTTGCGTAGCTGATCTCCGCGACTTCGCATTCGATCTTGGCCCGTACCCAGGCACTGCGTTCCTGTTCCAGACCGGCCTGTTCAAACAGGCCGAGCTCTCCGAAAAAGTCTCCGGAGTTAAGGTACGCGATGATCATTTCACGGCCATCGTCATCTTCTATAAGGATGGTGACCGAACCTTTGATAATAAAGAACAGCGTTTCCGAGCGATCGCCGGCACAAATGATGTTGCTCTTGGCCTGATACCGGCGGCGCTGGCAATGCATCAGCAGCTTGTCGAGGTTTTTGATTTTTGGGGTGGGAGCAATAGCAACCATGGTTGTATCCCGAAAAGACTGCACGGTGTGTTTGGTTTTTTTTAGGCGCTTGCGAAGGCCCGGACCGCGAGCGGACGGACTGCTTATTCGCTTCAAGCTGGCTATGCGCCAGTGAATTGGCGCCAGCATAACAGACACTTTCTGCAACATTCGAGATTTTGCCTACGCAGGCGAAGGTTATGTCCTACGGAGGTGAGCGCTGTCAATCAAGGACCCTGTGCTAAGCTGGCGACCCTTTTTTATGTAGTGGAGTCTTGGCGATGAAGGCACGCATCCAATGGGCTGGCGAAGCCATGTTCCTCGGCGAATCCGGCAGCGGCCATGTCGTGGTCATGGACGGTCCCCCTGATGCCGGCGGTCGCAACCTGGGTGTCCGTCCGATGGAGATGCTCTTGTTGGGTGTTGGCGGATGCAGCAACTTCGATGTGGTCAGCATCCTCAAGAAGTCCCGTCAGGCGGTAGAGAGCTGCGAAGCTTTCCTTGAAGCCGAGCGCGCCACCGAAGATCCAAAGGTATTTACCAAGATCCACATGCACTTTGTGGTCAAGGGCCGCGGGCTGAAAGAAGCTCAGGTCAAACGCGCCATTGAGCTGTCGGCCGAGAAGTATTGCTCGGCTTCGATCATGCTCGGCGCGGCAGGCGTGGAAATTACCCACGACTACGAGATCATTGAGCTCGGTTGAAATCGACATTCCCCCCGATGCAAAAAAGGCGACTACCTCACGGCAGTCGCCTTTTTACTGGCTGATGCAAAACTCGATTGGCGCAAGGATCGCCCGCGATTGCGTCTTGAATATCGCCATCGGGGACAAGTCTTGCTCCTGAGGTCAGATTCGATAAGTACTCTTGGTCATGACCTTGGCCAATAAGCTCATCCCGAATTTCACAGGAGCCGGGAAGCGAAAGCCCCCAGCATCCAGTGCACTCTGCGCGTGATGCTCTTCATCCGTGCGCATCTGTTCAAGAATTGCTCTGGATTTTTCATCTTCCGCTGGCAGTTGCTCGAGGTGCTCGTTCAAGTGTTTGCACACCTGATGCTCGGTGGCGGCGACGAACCCCAGGCTGACTTTGTCGCTGATCAAACCGGCGACCGCACCTATTCCGAACGACATGCCGTAGAACAACGGGTTGAGAATGCTGGTGTGGCTGCCCAATTGATGGATGCGTTGTTCGCACCAGACCAGATGGTCGATTTCTTCTTCGGCGGCATGTTCCATGGCGGCACGCACTTGCGGCAGTTTCGCCGTAAGGGCTTGGCCTTGGTACAGCGCCTGGGCGCAGACTTCGCCGGTGTGGTTGATGCGCATCAGGCCGGCAACGTGCCGGGTGTCTTCGTCGCTCATTTGCACATCAGGCTGCACGATAGCCGGGGACGGACGGTACGGCTGGCCACTGAACGGTAGCAGGGTACGCATCGCCGCATCGGCTTGCAGCAGTAGACGGTCAATCGGCGAGTAGTGACGTTGGGTAGTCATGCTGACCTCCGGGAAGAATCTCGGCGGCCAGTTTAACCGAATCGGCCGGTGAAGGTTTGCGTTGGGTCATTTGGGGGAGAGGGCGTCTCCTGGAACAAGCCCTCTCCCGCAGGGTTTGTGCAATCAGCCCGGCGGCCAGTGCATCTGACGCTGACCCAGCACATGCATATGGATGTGATAGACGGTTTGACCGCCTTCTTCATTGCAGTTCATCACGACGCGGAAGCCTTTTTCGCAACCCAGTTCCAGAGCGAGACGCTGGGCTGTGAACAAGATATGCCCGGCCAGTGCCTTGTCGTCCTCGGTGAGGTCATTCAGGGTGCGCACCGGTTTCTTCGGGATTACCAGAAAGTGCACGGGTGCCTGCGGGGCGATGTCGTGGAAGGCCAGAACCTGGTCGTCCTCGTAAATGATCTTTGCCGGGATTTCCCGGTTGATGATCTTGGTGAACAGAGTATCCACAGCTGTTTTCTCCGTTGTTTAGGCAGTCCTGAGTGTACCCACGCAAGCTACACCATCCCAGTGTTATGCCGTAAGACCGATCAGCGAGGGCAGTAGGCCTTGTTGACCATGCCTGCGATTATCCGGTTCAGCCAGCGTGAGCCGAGGCGCGGCAGGAAGGCGAACCACCGGTTGCACTGACCTGGAATAATAATGGCGCGATTTTTTTCCAGCGCTCGCACGGTGTAAAGAGCAACCTCTTCGGCACTCATCATCCGCTTGTTGTTTTCAAGCTTGGCGGTGTCCATCTGAGCGGTGCTGAAAAACGCTGTGCGGGTAGGGCCGGGGCAGAGCACCGACACCTTGATCGCACATTTCTTGAGTTCTACGCGTAAGCCTTCGGAAAAATTCAGCACATAGGCTTTGCTGGCGTAGTAGGTGCTCATCCATGGGCCAGGCTGGAACGCCGCCAAGGAGGCAACGTTCAGAATCTGCCCGCCACCCTGCAAGGCCATCGTGTTGCCGATGGCGTGACACAGGCGAGTAAGGGCCAGAATGTTGACCTCGATCAGGTCCTGTTCGGTCATCCAGTCCTGAGCCAGGAAGGGGCCACAGGTGCCAATACCGGCGCAGTTCACCAGCAGATCAATCTGCCGGTCACCTTCCTCGAGCTCCAGCAAAAATCCGGACAGCCGCAAGGGCTCTCCCAGATCGCAGGCTCGGAACAGTACCTCCACACCAAAACGCTGGGTCAGTTCGATCGCAATACTTTCCAGCTGATCACGCTGTCGGGCCACTAATAGCAGGCTGCGGCCACGGCGGGCCAGCGCTTCAGCCATCGCCAGGCCGATGCCGCTGGAAGCGCCAGTGATCAGAGCGTAACGGGTCATTCAGTTCTCCATCGCAACAGCTCCGCGCCAGTGACGCGGGTGTCACGTGCGGGGAGCGCTGTTCATTCTTTCGTAGAGTCTACAGGGGGCTGGGCTTCTTCTGCTGCTTCGTCAGCGGAATTTGGCGCTGGCTCTGCTTCCACTGCGGTCTGATCTTCGATCTCTTCGGTGGTGACGGAGTCACTTTCGTAGCTGCTCTGGGTCGCGTTTTCGTATTCATCCTGAATTGCCGTGAGGCCACCCGCCAACCCTCCAATGAACAGGATCGCGATAAACACCAGCCACAACGCAGAAAGCACTTTCACTGCGTTGCTGTTGGGCGGTGGCGGTGCACCGTACCGATTGGCCGTGCTGTTCCCCGGCACAACCATCATCACGAACGGAAAGAAGCTACCGATAAAGGGGACGAGGTTCAGCAGCCACAACCAGCCGGACCAACCGATATCGTGAAGACGCTGGACGCTGAACTGGATACTGACAAAACCCAGTGCGACGACGAGGATGAACGCCAGCAGACCTGCAAGAATCAGCGCGGCGTTTGAATCCGAACTGAGAAGCGCCAGACCAAAAAGCGCAAGCACGATCCCGATGCCGAGTGTCACGAGCGTCAGGACCATCGTCCAGGCAAGAAAGCGTAAGCGTCCGATACGTCCCTGAAAGCTGAACGGCTTGAGCGGAGCAAAGTCGGGGAATGCTTCTCCGACCGCGGCGCGTGGCGGGGCATAGGGCGAATCCTGATCCGGCGAGGGGGGCGCGTAGGACGGGGCCGGTTCGTGAACGTCAGCCAAATCCAGCTCGATCGTTGGTTCGCTTTCGATCCGCGCATCAATGCCGGTTTTCATTAGTGCCTGTAAATATGTCTGGGCATCGGCGTGCGACAGGTCACGCTTGAGAGCAACCGGGCGCCCACTGAACAGTCGTTCGATGGCCGTTACATCGCTTTTGAACAACTCGGCGAGATTGAGCTTGGCCGTAGTGACATCGACGCCTGGCAGCAGAGCGCCGTCGAATACGATCTTGAAACGGTTTTCGCTCATTGCGAGGCATCCTTGTCGCGAGTGTTTGAATGAGAGATGCATACGCCGATCGCAATCGACCGGTTTCTGCATTTAGCGAGGCCAGCGCTTCGGCAGCGTTGCGGCCAGTTCCAGCGCCTTGCGGTATTCGCTGTCGAGGCGCGCGACCAGTTCATCAACGCCTGGTAAGTCATCGATTTCACCTACGCCTTGGCCGGCGGACCATACGGTCTTCCAGGCTTTTGCTTCATCGCTTACAGGTTTGAGTTTGGAGCCGAAGTCAACTTCCCCTTTGCCTTGCAATGCCGCCATGTCGAAGCCGGCAGCCTCAAGGCTTTGACGCATGAAGCTCGCCGGAACACCCGACACTGCTGGAGTATGAACGATGTCGGCTGCTCTGGAACTCAGTAGCATCTCTTTATAGGCATCGGGCGCATGACTTTCGGTGGTGCCGATAAATCGCGTACCGAAGTAGGCCAGATCCGCGCCGAGCAATTGTGCGGCAAGAATCTCGTGGCCGTGGTTCAAACAGCCGGCCAGCAGCAGCGTTTTATCAAAGAACTGGCGAATCTCGGCAATCAAGGAAAATGGACTCCAGGTGCCCGCATGTCCACCGGCGCCCGCCGCCACTGCAATCAAGCCGTCTACCCCGGCCTCTGCAGCTTTCTCGGCATGGCGACGGGTCGTCACGTCGTGAAACACCAGCCCACCGTAGCTGTGAACCTCATCCACCAGTTCTTTCACAGCGCCAAGGCTGGTGATCACAATGGGAACCTTGTGTTCGACACAGATCGCGAGGTCCGCTTGCAGCCTTGGGTTACTGCTGTGGACGATCAGGTTTACTGCATAGGGCGCCGGATTTTCCAGTGTCGCCAAACCCGCTTCAATCTCTTCCAGCCAGGCCTTGAAGCCGCTGCTCTCGCGTTGGTTGAGCGCGGGGAAGCTCCCCACTACGCCATTACGGCAGCAGGCGAGTACCAATTGTGGATTGGAGATCAGGAACATCGGCGCCGCCACAACCGGTAGGCGCAAACGTTGTTCAAGCAAAGCGGGCAGCGACATTGTAGGTACCCCGAAAAGTAGCGCGTAGTGAAGTTAGAAAGGTCGAACCACGACCAGAATTACGATAGCCAGCAATATCAGAACCGGCACTTCATTGAACCAGCGATAAAAGACATGGCTGCGGGTGTTTTCGCCACGGCCAAAGCGTTTTACCTGCGCGCCGCACATGTGGTGGTAGCCGATCAGAATCACTACGAGCGTCAGCTTGGCGTGAATCCAGGCACCCTGGCTGAATATGCTGGGGTTCATGGCGATCAGTGCGATGCCGAAGATCAGCGTGGCGATCATTGCCGGTCCCATGATGCCGCGGTACAGCTTGCGCTCCATGATGCTGAAACGCTCCTTGCTGACGGTGTCCTCACTTTGGGCGTGATAGACAAACAGGCGTGGCAGGTAGAACAGGCCGGCAAACCAGCAGACCAGACTGACGATATGAAAAGCTTTGAGCCATAGATAAAGCATTTTTTAGGTATTCCCAGGTTCACGGTAGCCTGGATAGTAGAGGCTTGAGGCTCCGCGCGTCACCTTGCCGGTTGTCGCAGCGCGATGCGGGCCCTATTATCGACGGCTTTCCAGTGGTTTCGTTTGAGGGCAGGTTTATGGTCAAGGTCGGTATCGTCGGCGGCACGGGTTACACCGGTGTCGAACTGCTGCGTCTGTTGGCACAGCATCCGCAAGCTGAAGTGGTGGTCATCACTTCCCGATCCGAGGCCGGTCTGGCCGTGGCTGATATGTATCCAAACCTGCGCGGTCACTACGACGGCCTGGCGTTCAGCGTTCCAGACATCAAAACCCTGGGTGCCTGCGATGTGGTGTTCTTCGCCACGCCTCACGGTGTCGCGCATGCCCTGGCGGGTGAGCTGCTAGCGGCCGGGACCAAGGTCATCGACCTGTCCGCGGACTTCCGCTTGCAAGACGCTGATGAGTGGGCGAAGTGGTACGGACAGCCGCACGGTGCTCCGCAATTGCTTGAAGAGGCCGTTTATGGCTTGCCGGAAGTCAACCGCGAGCAAATCAAACAGGCTCGTCTGGTTGCTGTTCCTGGTTGCTACCCGACTGCTACCCAACTGGGATTCCTGCCATTGCTCGAAGCGGGGCTGGCCGACACCACGCGTTTGATCGCTGACTGTAAATCCGGCGTCAGCGGTGCTGGTCGTGGCGCTGCCGTAGGTTCTCTGTACTCGGAGACATCGGAAAGCATGAAGGCTTACGCCGTCAAAGGTCACCGTCATTTGCCGGAAATCCGCCAGGGTCTGCGCCGTGCCTCGGGCAAGGAAGTTGGCCTGACCTTCGTACCGCACCTGACACCGATGATCCGCGGCATTCACTCGACGCTCTACGCGACAGTCGTGGATCGCTCGGTGGACCTGCAGGCGCTGTTCGAAAAACGCTATGCCGACGAGCCGTTCGTCGACGTGATGCCAGCCGGTAGCCATCCGGAAACCCGTAGCGTGCGTGGTGCGAACGTGTGCCGAATTGCCGTGCACCGTCCACAGGATGGGGATCTCGTCGTGGTATTGTCGGTTATCGACAATCTGGTGAAGGGGGCGTCGGGCCAGGCGGTGCAGAATCTCAATATCATGTTCGGTCTGGATGAGCGCCTGGGTCTTTCCCATGCAGGCATGTTGCCGTAAGACTTATCCCCAACAGCAAAAAGGCCTGGATATCAGGCCTTTTTGCATTCTTGTCTGACGATTTGCTTGATTGATATACCGTAACAATAGTTGACCGATTTTCTAGGAGAAGCGGATAATGCGCGTCATCACGCATTATGGCGGCGTAACGCCGGGAGATAGTTAGCATGAGCGTCGAATCCTTCACCCCCACGGCTTTGCAATTCACCCACGGTGCTGCGCACAAGGTGAAGAGCCTGGTCGATGAAGAGGGGAATGATCGCTTGAAGCTGCGCGTATTTGTTACGGGTGGTGGTTGTTCCGGGTTTCAGTACGGCTTCACCTTCGATGAAGAAGTGGCCGATGACGACACGATCGTTGAGCGCGAAGGTGTGAGTCTTGTCGTTGATCCGATGAGCTTTCAGTACCTGGCAGGTGCCGAGGTGGACTACCAGGAAGGTCTGGAGGGTTCGCGTTTTGTGATCAAGAATCCGAACGCCTCCACCACGTGTGGCTGTGGTTCTTCGTTCTCGATCTGAATACGCTTCAAGATAATACCGAGCGCCGCATAACCTGAGAGTTTTGCGGCGTTTTGCTGTCTGGAGTTTGCTGGGGAGCAGTCAGGCGGGATAGATAGCGCCGAGCACCCGCAAGCCTCGAGCGCCAGTGACGCTGGGGCGATTGGCGGCAATGCCTGCGAGGCAGCAGTGGGCCAGCCAGGCGAAGGCCATCGCTTCTACCCAATCCGGGTCGACGCCGTAAGCGGCAGTGCTGCAGACTCTTACGTTGGGTAACAGACGGGACAGGCGATGCATTAGCGTGGCGTTGTGCGCGCCGCCGCCGCAGACCAGCACCTCACGCGTATCTGATTGAGCGCTTTGCAACGACTCAGTGATTGTCAGGGCGGTCAGTTCCAGCAGTGTTGCCTGCACATCTTCGATGGCGAACGTCGGCAACAGTGAAAGATGCTGTGTCAGCCAGGGTAGGTTGAACACTTCTCGGCCGGTACTTTTAGGGCCTTTGGTGACGAAAAACGGATCGCTCAGTAGCGCTTTCAACAAGACAGGTTCGACTTCGCCGGTGGCAGCCCAAAGGCCGTCGCGATCAAAGTTGTCGCCGCGTTGTTGATGAATCCAGGCGTCCAGAAGAACATTTCCCGGGCCGCAGTCGAATCCCGCAACGGGTTTGCCGGGTTCAATAAGGCTGAGGTTACTGAAACCTCCGACATTCAGCACTGCGCGGTTGCCGGCCTGCTCTTCAAACAATGCTTCGTGGAAGGCTGGCACCAGTGGAGCACCTTGCCCGCCGGCGGCTACGTCGCGGCTACGGAAGTCGCTCACCACGGTGATGCCCGTCAGCTCGGTCAGCAGGGCAGGGTTGCCAATTTGCACGGTAAAACCGCGCGCTGGTTCGTGGCGAATGGTCTGGCCGTGGCTGCCAATGGCGCGGATGTCCTCAGGTTTCAGGTCTTGTTGTTCGAGGAGAGCGTGGATGCCTTGGGCGGCCAGCTTCACCCAGTTTTGCTGGGCGATGGCGGAACGGGCGATTTCGTCTGGGCCGCTGGCGCACAAGCCAAGCAACTCGGCGCGCAATGAGTCCGGCATGGGGATGTAGTGCGTGGCGATCAGTTTGATCGCCGGGGTCAGCTCTATAAGCGCAATGTCCAATCCATCAAGGCTGGTCCCGGACATCACGCCTATATAGAGGGCCATGGTTTAGCGCTTGCTCGAAGCGAGCATAGTGGCCTTCTCTTGATCCATGCGCGCCATCAGCGGCTGGCTCTGCGCGAGGAAGCGTGCGCGCTCGGCTTTGGCGATCGGATCGGCCATGGGCAGCTTCTGGCCCAGCGGGTCGACGTGTACGCCGTTGACCTGGAACTCGTAATGCAAGTGTGGGCCGGTGGACAGGCCGGTGGTGCCAATGTAGCCGATTACCTGGCCTTGCTTGACGGAGCCGCCAGTCTTTACGCCCTTGGCGAAACCTTGCATGTGCCCGTACAGCGTGCGGTAGGTATTGCCGTGCTGGATGATCACTGTATTGCCGTAGCCGCCGCGGCGCCCGGCCAGCAACACCTTGCCATCACCCGCGGCCTTGATCGGCGTACCGCGTGGGGCAGCATAATCGACCCCTTTGTGAGCGCGAATTTTGTTCAAAATCGGGTGTTTGCGGCCCATGGAGAACTTGGAGCTGATGCGGGCGAAATCTACCGGAGTACGAATGAACGCCTTGCGCATGCTGTTGCCGTCAGCGGTGTAGTAGCTGCTATTGCCTTGTTTGTTGGTGTAGCGCACTGCAGTGTAAGTCTTTCCCCGATTAGTGAAGCGTGCCGACAGGATCGGGCCGTTACCGACGGCCTTGCCATTGACGACTTTCTGCTCGTAGATCACGTCAAACTCGTCACCCTGGCGGATGTCCTGAGCAAAATCGACGTCATAGCCGAACACACTGGCCATGTCCATGGTCAGGCTGTGGGACAGGCCTGCACGGGCGGCGGACTGCGACAGCGAGCTGTTAATCACGCCGTGGACGTAGGCGGAGCGTACGGTGGGCTTGGCGGTAATGCGATTGAACGTATAACCCTTGTCGTTCTTGGTCAGGGTAATGCTTTCAAGGTCGCTGACCTTACTGTGCAGGTTGGTCAGCTGACCTTCCGGATTCAGTTCGAATTCAAGTTTCTGACCATGCTTGAGTTGGCTGAATTGCTTGGCTTGCTTATCGCTGGCCAGCACTTCATGTACCGACGCTGCCGGCAGGCCGACTTTCTCGAACAAGGTTGAGAGCGTGTCGCCTTTGGAAACGATCACTTCCCGATGATTTGGGGCCTTCTTTTCTTCAACAGCCGGCGCTGGTGCAGGTTCTACCTGAGCGGTTTCCTTGGTTTCTTCAACGCTGTTTTCAATCTGCGCGAAAGGGGAGGTTGCGGACTCATTTGTGGCTTGAGCGGCTTCAGCAGCGTCTTGATCTTGTGTCAGTTGTTCAGCAGGGCTTTCCAGTTCAAGACTCAGGGTTGTCTTTTTGGCTTCAACATCACTGGAAGGGAATACCAGAAGCGCCAGGCTCAGAAGGGCGGCAATACCGCTTGCTGCGAGCAGGTGGGTCTTCGGGTAAAGCGGCGGCGCTTTAGACGATTCTTTGGTCATAGGTAATTTTTGACTTTGAAGAAGATGAATTGGAATAGATGAATGACATGATGAAGATGAAATAACTGTATAAAATATAACCAAATCATCTCTGAAGCAAGTCCGTGGTTACTCTGCCAGCGGATTGGCGTCATTGCGCCGGCCAAACTTTGTATTTGAGGCGTGATCTTGTATGGTTGGTACCCTTTGAATTCGAGCCTTGCGGGTCTGTTATGAAGTCGGTTGAAGAGCAGCTAGCGCTGATCAAACGTGGTGCGGAAGAACTGTTGGTCGAGTCAGAGCTTGTTGAGAAGCTAAAGCGCGGCCAGCCGCTGCGTATTAAAGCGGGCTTCGATCCGACTGCGCCGGATTTGCACCTGGGTCACACCGTGCTTATTAATAAGCTGCGCCAGTTCCAGGAGCTTGGGCATCAGGTGATCTTCCTTATAGGGGATTTCACCGGAATGATCGGCGATCCGAGCGGGAAAAGCGCAACGCGTCCTCCGCTGACTCGCGAGCAGGTGCTCGAAAATGCTGAAACCTACAAAACTCAGGTTTTCAAGATTCTTGATCCGGCCAAGACCGAAGTGGCATTTAACTCCACCTGGATGGATCAGATGGGGCCGGCTGACTTTATTCGGCTGACTTCGCAGTACACCGTCGCACGCATGCTCGAGCGTGATGATTTCGACAAGCGCTATACGACTAATCAGCCAATCGCTATTCATGAGTTCCTCTATCCGTTGGTGCAGGGGTATGACTCTGTTGCGTTGCGCGCGGATGTCGAGCTGGGCGGCACGGACCAGAAGTTCAACCTCTTGATGGGGCGTGAGCTGCAGCGTGGTTATGGTCAAGAGCCTCAGTGCATTCTGACCATGCCATTGCTGGAAGGTCTGGATGGCGTGAAGAAGATGTCCAAGTCGCTGGGTAACTATGTCGGTATTCAGGAAGCGCCTGGTGTCATGTACAGCAAGCTGGTGTCTATTCCGGATGCGCTGATGTGGCGCTATTTCGAGTTGCTCAGCTTCCGCTCCATGGATGAGATAAATGCATTCCGTGCGGATGTGGAGTCGGGTGCCAATCCGCGTGACATCAAGATCAAGCTGGCCGAAGAGATCGTGGCGCGTTTTCATGGTGAAGAGGCTGCGGCCAACGCTCACCGTGCAGCAGGTAATCGCATGAAAGATGGCGAGCTGCCGGAGAACTTGCCGGAGATTGAGTTGGCTGCTGCTGAAGATATGCCGATTGCGGCCGTCCTTAATAAGGCAGGCTTGGTCAAAAACTCGGCTGTGGCGCGTGATCTCCTGAATGCTGGTGGTGTGCGTATAGATGGTGAGGTTGTCGATCGCACCTTTATATACGCGCTGGGCGCGACCCATGTCTGCCAGGCCGGAAAGAAGGCATTTGCGCGCATTACGCTCAAATCGGAATAAAGGTGAAATAAGGGGTTGACGGCGAATTGTAACGGTCTATAATTCGCCCCAATTCCGGCGCAGTCGAAACGGAAAACTCCTTGGTAAACAAAGAGTTACGCAGTTTT
>NZ_JBYVMF010000020.1:119084-119184 GCF_058145095.1 Pseudomonas sp. MDV22-iso1 | reverse complement strand
GGAGCTGCCGAGTGAAACGAGGCTGCGATCTTTTGATCTTGCTTTTAAAAGCCAAAGTCAAAAGATCGCAGCCTCGTTTCACTCGGCAGCTCCTACAGTC
>NZ_JBYVMF010000020.1:0-118984 GCF_058145095.1 Pseudomonas sp. MDV22-iso1 | reverse complement strand
CCACAGTTCCCACAGTTCCCACAGTTCCCACAGTTCCCACAGTTCCCACAGTTCCCACAGTTCCTACAGATTCAACATAATTCAAGTGGATCGATATCAGGCCACCGGAATCTTCGGCAGGTCCAGAATGTCCCCGCTGAACCGTGAAAACGATCCCGTCAGCGTCTCATGGGGAACCCCTTTGGGCACATCGCTGACAGCCTCCAGGCGCGACATCTGATCGGCGCTCAGTTGCACTTTCAATGCGCCCAGCGTCGCATCCAGCTGCTCGCGGGTGCGTGACCCCAGGATAGGAATCAGCGTGGTGGTCGATTGCCGCGCTTTTTCCCGCAGCCAGGCAATGGCCACATGCGTCGGGCTCGCCGACAACTCTTCGGCAACGGCCAGCAGGGTGTCGAGCAGATGGGTTTCACGGGCGCTTTTCTCGGCGTGAATCAGCATGCCCAGTTTGGCGGCGCGATTGTCGCCGTCGTTGCTGCGGTACTTGCCGGTCAGGAAACCGCCACCCAGCGGCGACCATAACGTGGCGGCCAGGCCCAGTGCTTCGGCCATGGGCAGTTGCTCGCGTTCGGCGGTGCGTTCCGCCAGGCTGTACTCGACCTGAAGGGCGACGATCGGAGCAAAGCCGCGCACTTCCGCCAGCAGATCAGCTCGGGCGATGCGCCACGCCGGGAAGTTCGACAGCCCGGCGTAATGAATCTTGCCGGCGCGTACCAGATCGTCAAAACCGCGCAGTATTTCTTCCATCGGCGTCACGCCGTCGCTCATGTGCGCCCAGAACAGATCAAGGTGATCGGTTTTCAGGCGGGTCAGGCTTTCCTCGACGGCCCGGACCATGTTCTTGCGGTTGTTACCGGTGTAGGAAATGCCCGCCGACGGTGTAGTCCCCAGGGTGAATTTAGTGGCGATGACCAGGTGATCCCGTTCCGCCGCAATAAACTCGCTGAGCATGCCTTCCGACTGGCCCCCTTGATACCCGTTGGCGGTGTCGATGAAGTTGCCGCCGGCCTCCAGATAACCATCAAAAATACGTTTGGCTTCGTCACGCTCTGCCCCGTGCCCCCAACCCGTGCCGAAGTTACCGGCGCCCAGCGCCAATTCCGACACCCGGAGACCGGTTTTGCGGCCGAACACTTTGTAATGCATGGGGAGTACTCCTGAAGAAAAGGCAGGGGAATGCGTTTTAGATGTCCATCAACATGTATTAAATATGATGCTAGTAATATATTTCGTCAAGACACTTTTTCAACGGGATAAAAAACTGGTGGAGTGGTCATGGCATACTGCCGCCCATGAATCCGGACTCCCCCCTCAGCGCCTGGCAACACGCCATAGAACAGAAAGGTTTCGTCCAGGACGAAGCCCAGGAACATGCCGTCTGGGCGCTGCAGAAATGCTACGAAGCCTTGCATGAAGGCCGCTCGCCGATCACCGGTGTTTACCTATGGGGTCCGGTGGGGCGGGGCAAGACCTGGCTGATGGATCAGTTCTATCAAAGTCTGCGGGTGCCTGCCCGACGCCAACACTTTCATCATTTCATGGGTTGGGTGCATCAGCGGTCATTTCAGCTGAGTGGCACCGCTGACCCGCTGAAAGCACTCGCCCGCGAACTGAGCGAGGAGGTGCGCGTGCTGTGCTTCGATGAGCTGTTCGTCAATGACATCGGTGACGCGATTATTCTCGGTAGGCTGTTCCAGGTGATGTTCGAACAGGGCGTGGTGGTGGTCTGCACCTCCAACCAGCCGCCGGATCAGTTGTACGCGGACGGTTTTAACCGCGATCGGTTCATGCCAGCCATTGAAGCGATCAAGCAGCACATGCAGGTGATTGCCGTGGACGGCGCGCAAGATCATCGCTTGCACCCGGGCACGGGCCTGCAGCGCTACTGGGTCGCAACGCCCGGCCAGCCCCGCGCTTTGGGCGAAGTGTTCAAACAGTTGAGCAGCGGTCAGCCAGTCTCGAGCGAGCCAGTCCAGGTCGGTTACCGGTCACTCGAGGTGGTTCAGGCCAGCCCGACCGTGCTCTGGGCGCGTTACGCGGACTTGTGTGAACAGCCTTTTGCAGCCATGGATTTCATGGTCCTGTGCGACACCTTCAAGGCTATTCTGTTAAGTGATGTGCCGAACCTCAGCGCGCAAAAACGCGCCGGACGCATCGCGCGCGGCACTGAAGACGGTGTCGAGCGAGTGGAGGCGGGCGACCGTGAACTACCGCAACTGTCGGTGCATGACGACGGTGTCCGGCGTTTCATTGCACTGGTGGACGAGTGCTACGACCGCAAGGTGCCGCTGTACCTCGAAGCCCAAGTGCCCATGGAGTCGCTGTACACCGAGGGTTATCTGGAGTTTCCGTTCCGCCGTACGCTCAGTCGTCTACAGGAAATGCAGTTGCAACGTTTTGCCGAGGCTTGACAGCCGGGAGGCGTGAGCATGACTCAACCACTGTCCCACCATTTGCTGACCATGGCTTATCAGAACGCCTGGGCGAACCATCGACTGGCCAAGGCATGGGGGCAGCTGAATCCTGCCGAGCTGAGCGCGCCGCGGGTCGGTTTTTTCTCCAGCCTCAGGGCGACCCTCAACCACATCCTGACCTGCGACTGGTTTTACGTTGACGCACTGGAGCGGGAGTTGCGCGGCGATGATCCGCACCTCGATTGCTGTGTGTTTTTCAAGGAGGACGAGCCCTGTACGACAGCCGAAAGCCTTAAACGCGAGCAAGAGCTGGTGGACCGGCGGCTGATCGCTTACTGCGAGCAAATGCGCGACGCCGAGTTAAGCAAGATTGTGACTATCGCGCGTGAAACGCCTCAACATGAAAGCCGATTACGCCTGTTGTCGCACCTGTTTGAACATCAGATTCATCATCGTGGGCAGGTGCATGGAATGCTCAGTGGCACTTCGGTCGAGCCGCCGCAACTGGACGAGTTTTTCTGCATGGGCGAGGCGCATTTGCGGGCTGATGATTTTGCCGAACTGGGATGGACCGAGGCTTTGATCTGGGGCCATTGAAGTGAAAGGCCACTCTCCGGTTGCAGCACCGCCGCCGCCCTTGATAGGGTCAGTTTCCGTTGTTTAAGTTGTTTAACGTGTCATTGAGGGTGGAAATGGAATCCGCAGAAATTCTTGTGCTTCAGGCCAGCTATAACAATCCGGTGCATGCCGAGGCGATCCGCCTGGTGCTGAATCACTATGCCGAGGACCCGATGGGAGGAGGCCACTCGTTGCCCGCCGATGTGCTGGCGCAAGTTCCCGTTGAACTGGCCAAACGCCCCCACGCATTCAGCGTGCTGGCCTTCGTCGGTGGCGAGCCGGCCGGACTGGTCAACTGTTTTGAAGGTTTTTCGACGTTCGCCTGTCGGCCGCTGGTCAACGTGCACGATGTCGCCGTGGTGAAGAAGTTTCGCGGGTTGGGGCTGAGTCAGAAGATGCTGCAAAAGGTCGAGGAGATCGCACGCCAGCGTGGCTGCTGCAAAATCACGCTGGAGGTGCTGGAAGGCAACGATATTGCCCAGGCGTCCTATGGCAAGTTCGGTTTTGCTGCAGGCATGTTCGACCCTGCTCATGGTCGGATGCTGTTCTGGACCAAGTCGTTGTAAGACTTCAGAACCTGGTGTGGCGGGGGAGTTGCTCCCTCGCCACAGTTTCAGGTCGCGCCTGTCAGGGCTTGTAGTGCTCCGTGACTTGAGCCGTTTGATCATCAGGCACCACTTGCGTGGTTCGCTGATCCTGATTCGCCTCCTGGCTCAGCCGCAGGCTTTCGTAGTAATAGCGCATGCGTTCTGCGCCACCCTCAGCCAATGCGACCGTCGAGCCCAACATCATCAAACTTGCAACGATCAGGGTTGTACATTTCATGGTGTGCCTCCCACTACAGATTTCGGGTGCCCTTTCATCCATGAAGCAATGTTGAAAGGGCATTATCCGCCGAATCCGTTATTTGGGAATTGCCACCGGTTACAACGTCCAGTCCAGACTCAAGGTGACTGTGCGCGGGTCGCCCCAATAGTTGCCGTTATAGAACCCGACGTTCTCGTAGTACTTCTTGTCGAACAGATTGTTGACGTTCAACGAGGCCGACAGGTGCTTGTCGAACTCGTAGCGCGACATCAGGTTGACCAGGGTGTAGTCGTCCTGACGGATATTGGTGCGCTCGGTGATGATGTTTCCCGCAGCGTTACGTCCGACTGGGCGGCTCGCGGCGCGGTAGATGTCGCTCTGCCAATTCACCGCACCGCCTACGGTCAGTGCCTGCCAGTCGCCCGGCAAGTGATAAGCCGTGGAGAGCCGGAACATGTTCAGCGGCGCGGTGGTGTTGGTTCGGTTTTTCTCGCCATTGACCGAGTGGGTGTAGGTGTACCCGGCTGTCATGTTCCAGCCCGTCATGACTTCGCCCGACAGTTCGGCTTCGAAGCCACGGACCTTGGTGCCTTTGCCGCTGGCCTTGAAGAACTCCTCACCGGTCACCGGGTCCGGCGGCACCGAGTCGTCCAGCTCGGCGACGTTGTCCTGATCGCTCCAGAACAGCGCCGTGGCGAGGTTCAATTGCTCCTGGAGCAAACTGCCCTTGAGCCCCAGCTCATAGTTACTGCCGACCACCGGTTCCAGGTATTTGTGGTTGGCGTCTCGATTGGACTGCGGCTTGAAAATATCCGTGTAACTGACGTAGGCGGTGTACTCCGGGGTCAGGTCGTAGAGGAGGCCCGCGTAGGGCGTCCACATGTCATTGTGTTGCTGGCTGGTTTTTTCCGATCCGGTCAGTTGCAGACTGTCGTCGTCATAACTGTTGGCTGTTTTCGAGGATTTCCAGCTGCCATAACGGCTGCCGAGCACCGCGTGCAAATCGTCCGTCAGGCTCAGGCGAGTGGCCAGGTAGCCCGCTTTCTGGCGCGTACTGTCTGTCGAGCCCGTCACGCCCGTGACGGTATCGGGGAATTTCCCGATGTTGCCCATGTACTTCCAGTCGGGCACGTTTTCGTAATCGTCAGCGCGGGGCCCGTCGACGGTGTAGGGGTTTTTTTCACTACGCTCTGCCTCGCCATAGCCAATCATCAGCTCATGTTCACGCCCCAACAATGAATAGGGCCCGGCGACGTTGAAGTCATAGGCTTTCATTTTCTGCGTGCCGATCATGTGGCTGACGTTGGCGATCATGCCGCTGCGATCAGGCTCGGGAAAACCGCCACCGGCGTAGTAGATCTTGCCGTCGGTGTCGCTTTCGCGGTGGGTATACGCGGCTTTGAGGTGCCAGCCAGCACCCAGTTGATGGTCCAGGTTGGCGAACGCCGTCTTGTCCTTGATCGGCCACGAACTCCAGGACGTCGCCATGTTGGTCGACCGTCCGAGGTTGGCCTTGCTGCCATCGGCGTTCCAGTAGGGCACCGTGCCCCAGGACGTGCCCTGGACGTGCTTGTTCTGATAGTCATAACCCACGGCGAGCACCGTGTCGTCGGTCAGGTCCGCTTCGAGAATCCCGTACCCGACTTCCCGTTGCTGCTGGTACTTGTCGCGGAACGAATCACTGTCGCGGTAGGCCAGCACGCTGCGCCCACGCAGGCGACCATCGAACGCCAGCGGACCGCCGACATCCACGTAACTGTAGTAATCGTCATAGCTGCCGGCGCTGACGCCGGTCTTGGCTGCCCATTGTGCCGTCGGCCGTTTGCGCACCATGTTGATGGTCGCAGACGGGTCGCCCGCGCCGGTGGTCAGGCCGGTCGCGCCGCGGACCACTTCGATGCGGTCATAGATGATGGTGTCGGAATCGGACTTCATGTAACTGAAGGTATTCAACATCCCGTCCACCTGGAAGTTGGTGATCGAGTAGCCGCGGGAGGAGTAGTTGACCCGGTCGGAGTCGTTGTGCTGAACCACGATACCGGTGGTCTGGCTCATGGCTTCGGACAGCGTGCCGAGTTTGAAATCGTCCATCTGCTGACGCGTCACCACGGATACCGATTGCGGTGTTTCCTTGATCGACAGGTTCAAGCGGGTGGCGCTGCTCATGGCACCGGTGGTGTAGGAATGGGTGTTTTCGGTGGTGTTGCCCAGCCCCTGTGCGGTGATGCTGGTGGAGGTCAATTCGAGGGTGCCGGTGACGGGTTCCTTTTCCGGATCGGTTTCAGCCAGCAGCTCCGGGCTCAGTGCAAGGCTGCACAGGCCGAGGGTAAAAGTCATGGAACGGGTGATGGGCGCGAACATCGCAGCCGACTCCTTGTCGTTGAGGGAAAATTTCCGTTTGCTCAAAGACGAAGGAGGGCGGTGAGATTTAGTCTTAAACGAGAATAAATATCATTTTAAGGGGCGACTGTTGGAGCAAAGCTTGCTCGCGATAGGGGCGGCACATTCAGCTACGTTGTCGGCTGACCCTATGCAATCGCGAGCAAGCGCTGCTCCCACAGGTGTTTTTCACAAGTATTGCTGGGTTATTTCTGCACGACTTCCGCCACTTTGGGCTTCATCAGGCTGAAGTCGATCAAGGCACGCTGTTGACGCTCGTAAGGGTTACCGATCATCAACGGACGAGCCTTGAAGCTGTCGCTGACCAGACTCTTGGTGCGATCCAGTTCATCGAAATTCAAACCAGCCATGTCCGCCCAGGTGTGGATCAGGTGTGAGCTGCTATATGGACGGCTCAAATCCTGGGCAAAGTTCCAGTCGTGGGTTTCCCGCCATTTTGGCGAGGCCCAGGCCATGAACGGGATGGTGTACATCGGCGCCGTCGGTTTGCTTTCGTTACGACCCAAGGTGTTGTGGCCAGCGGAGTCGAATACGTCTTCACCGTGGTCCGAAAGATAAAGCAAGAAGCCGTTCGGATCGGTTTTGGCGTAATCCTTGATCAGGCTCGACACCACGAAATCGTTGTACAGCACCGCGTTGTCGTAGCTGTTGTACGTCGGTACCTGATCATCGCGGACACCGGCCGGGACGCCCTGGCGGTCCTTGAACTTGTCGAAGGTCGACGGATAACGGTACTGGTAGCTCATGTGCGTACCGAGCAGATGCACGACGATCAGCTTGCGCGGCGCAGTATCGGTCAGTGCCTTGTTGAACGGTGCGATCACATCGCCATCGTACTGCGCGGCATTCTGGTTACGGTTGTTGTTCAGGTACACCTGTTCGTCGGCCTGCTCGGAGAAGGTCGTCAACATGGTGTTGCGCTTGGTCATGGTCTGCTGGTTGGTGATCCAGAAGGTCTTGTAACCCGCCTGTTTCATCATACTGACCAGCGATGGCGTCGACAGGTAAAGCGCCGGATTTTCTTCGTCGGCGAAGGTCAGTACCTGTTGCAGCGCCTCGATGGTGTACGGGCGCGGGGTAATGACGTTATCGAAAACCGCGAGCTGATCCTTGAGTTTGTCCAGTTCCGGGGTGGTTTCCCGCGGGTAACCGTACAGGCTCATGCGCTGGCGGTTGGTGGACTCGCCGATGACCAGCACCAGCGTCGAGGGCTGGTTGGCCGACGCGTCGGTGAGGTTTTTCAGCGGCGGGATTTTGCTGGCACTGTGCAACATGTCCTGCATGCCCGCCAGGGTGTCGAGGTAGCGGTGATACGCCACCGCCATTTGCCACGGCACTGCAGGCTCAATGCGGGTTTCGAATTTTTCGAAGCCTTCGGCCAGGCTGCCGGTACGCATCGTCTGCTTGACCAGCGGATACCCGATCACGGCAACAACGATGACGGTTGCGGCGATCCACGCGCGGCCACGGGGCATGTATACCGGGCGCAGACGGGTCCAGAGGAAGTACGCGAACAACGTGTGGGCAAGGAACGCCGCGACCATCCACCAGGCGAAATACTGGGTCATGTACTCGCCAGCTTCAGAAATGTTCGACTCGAACATGATGAAGATGACGCTTTGGGAAAATTCCTGCTGGTAGATGAAGAAGTAACCCAGACTCGCCATGGAGCAAGCCCACAGCACCACACCGATTACTGCCGCCACTACCCGGGTTTGACGGGGGAACAGCAACATCGGCGCAAGCCAGATCGCACTCATCACAAAGGCCTGACGGAAACCGGTGAAACCGGAAGTGCCCGTGAGTTGGATCAGTAGTTGCGTAATACCGGAGAAGTACCAGAAGAAAACAAACAGCCAGAGAAATCCGGCCCAATCAAAACCTTTCGCAGTCGGGTTGCTGCGTTCAAACGTCGCCATTCAGCGCTCCAGCCTATTAGTTCGGGGTCGCTGGCACACAGAGGCGTCAGCGAATGACGGCCACACAGAGCTCAGCGGGCGGCCACAATAAACTGAAGTATCGCTAAAAGGGTGTGAAAAGTTTGTGAGTTAGCTCGATCAGGGACAGCAGTGGCGGTGTTCGTGGACCGCACACGCTGGCTTGGCATCCAGTTCGGATGCCTGAAGCCTGGTTCCCGGTTAATTCTGTAACGCTTTCTTGGTAGTCGTTGGCAGGCGATATTCTGTCGGTAGCGCCTGCTGCAAGCGTTCTTGCAGGTGAGCGACTTCGCGCATGAGCAGCTCGCGTTCTTCACGCAGCTGGCGCAGTTCGTCGCGACGAATCGTCACGTAAAGTGTTTGGGGAGGACGTGCGGTCATTACTGTGTCCATTGCTCACCTCGCGAATGGCATGCATCAACTGTGAATTGGCCGTTTCACGAACGGCGCAAAACACTATCGGCAGCAATTTTGATTTCTTTTGCGCGGGAAGGGAACTTTTTTATTTTTTACGGTCGGTGTGTCTTCTCGACGTTTCCCGACGTTATCAGTCTGGATCGGGCACAATGCCCGGAAACTTCATGCCATCGCTCTGGACTAAGCTTCATTGGTCGCGTTGGGCTATAACCTTTGACACACATTATTTGCAGTAAGGAGCATCAGCACATGCAACTCGGGATTATTGGACTGGGCCGCATGGGCGGTAATATTGCGCGGCGCCTGATGCTCAATGGGCATACCACCGTTGTTTACGACCGCAATACCGCCTTTGTCGACAACCTGGCGGCCGAGGGCTCCAAGGGCGTCATCGACCTGCCAGCACTGGTGGCGGGTCTGGCCAAGCCGCGTGCGGTCTGGATCATGCTGCCGGCCGGCGCGCCGACCGAAGATACCATCGAGACCCTGAGCAACTTGCTCGAAGCCGGCGACACCATCATTGATGGCGGCAACACCTTCTATAAGGACGATATCCGCCGGGCGAAAACCTTGTCGGAGAAAGGTCTGCACTACATCGACGTTGGTACCTCCGGCGGCGTCTGGGGCCTGGAACGCGGTTACTGCATGATGATCGGCGGTGAAGCCGAGGTGGTTAAACGCCTTGATCCGCTGTTTGAGAGCCTCGCACCTGGCTTGGGCGACATCCCGCGTACCAAGGACCGCAAGTCCGATGACGACCGTGCCGAGCGCGGTTACATCCATGCCGGCCCTGCAGGTTCCGGGCATTTCGTGAAGATGATCCACAACGGCATCGAGTACGGAATGATGCAGGCCTTCGCCGAAGGCTTCGACATTCTCAAGACCAAAGGCAGCGAAAACCTGCCGGAAGACCAGCGTTTCGACCTGAACGTCGCCGATATTGCTGAAGTCTGGCGTCGTGGCAGCGTGGTGTCGTCCTGGTTGCTCGACCTGACTGCCGATGCGCTGGCCAGCGATCCGAAGCTAGACGGCTATTCCGGTTCGGTTGCCGACAGCGGTGAAGGTCGCTGGACCATCGAAGCGGCCATGGAGCAATCGGTGCCCGTGCCGGTGCTGTCGAACTCGCTGTTCTCGCGCTACCGTTCCCGCGGCCAAGGCACTTTTGGCGACAAGATCCTGTCGGCTCAGCGCTTCGGTTTTGGCGGCCACGTAGAGACTTCGAAAAAATGACCCACACGATCCGCAAGAAATCCAAGGCTGAACCAGCACCACCGACCACGCTGTTCCTGTTCGGTGCCCATGGCGATCTGGTCAAGCGTCTGCTGATGCCGGCGCTGTATAACCTGAGTCGCGATGGCCTGCTGGGGGATGGATTGCGGATCATCGGCGTTGACCACAACGCCATCAGTGACGAGGCCTTTGCGCAGAAGCTCGAAGATTTCATTCGAACCGAAGCGGCCACCAAAGTCGGCAAGGGCGATGACGCCCTTGATCCGGCGCTGTGGGCCAAGCTGGCCAAAGGCATCAGCTACGTCCAGGGCGACTTCCTGGACGACAGCACCTATCAAGCCCTGGCGGCGAAAATTGCCGACAGCGGCACCGGCAACGCGGTGTTCTACCTGGCCACCGCGCCACGTTTTTTCAGCGAAGTGGTGCGCAGGCTCGGCGCGGCGAAACTGCTGGAAGAAACCCCCGACGCCTTCCGGCGTGTGGTGATCGAAAAGCCTTTCGGCTCCGACCTGCACACCGCGCAAGCGTTGAACACCTGCCTGCTCAAAGTGATGTCGGAAAACCAGATCTATCGGATCGATCACTACCTGGGCAAGGAAACCGTCCAGAACATTCTGATCAGCCGCTTTTCCAATAGCCTGTTCGAAGCGTTCTGGAACAATCACTACATCGACCACGTACAAATCACCGCCGCCGAGACCGTTGGCGTGGAGACCCGTGGCAGTTTTTATGAACACACCGGCGCCCTGCGTGACATGGTGCCCAATCACCTGTTCCAGTTGTTGGCGATGGTGGCCATGGAGCCGCCGGCGGCGTTCGGAGCCGATGCGGTCCGTGGCGAGAAAGCCAAGGTCGTCGGCGCCATTCGCCCCTGGTCGGTGGAAGACGCCCGCGCCAACTCGGTGCGTGGCCAGTACAGCGCGGGCGAGGTCGACGGCAAGTCGTTGCCCGGTTATCGCCAGGAAGGCAATGTTGCGCCTGACAGCACCACCGAAACGTACGTGGCACTCAAGGTCATGATCGACAACTGGCGTTGGGTGGGTGTGCCGTTCTACCTGCGAACCGGCAAGCGCATGAGCGTACGCGACACCGAGATCGTCATTTGCTTCAAACCTGCGCCTTATGCGCAGTTTCGCGATACCGAAGTCGACGAGCTTCAGCCGACCTACCTGCGCATCCAGATTCAGCCCAATGAAGGAATGTGGTTCGACCTGTTGGCCAAGCGTCCCGGTCAGGCGCTCAACATGGCCAACATCGAGCTGGGTTTTGCCTACAAGGACTTCTTCGAGATGCAGCCGTCGACCGGCTACGAAACGCTGATCTACGATTGCCTGACCGGCGATCAGACCTTGTTCCAGCGTGCGGACAACATCGAAAACGGCTGGCGTGCCGTGCAACCGTTCCTGGATGCCTGGCAACAGGATGCCAGCGTGCAGAGCTACCCTGCAGGTGAAGACGGTCCGCCGGCAGCCGAAGATTTGCTGGTCCGCGACGGTCGCGTCTGGCACAGCCTGGGATGAGTGACGCAACGCAATCTCCCATCCGGTTCCTGCTGTGTGACATGGACGGCACGTTGCTGTTGCCCGATCACAGCTTGAGTCAGCGCACCATTGATGCCGTCCGTTCGTTGCGCGAGGCCGGCATCTTTTTCAGTCTCGCCACCGGGCGCCCGCCCAAGGCCATGTTGCAGCAGATCGAAGCCCTGGGCGTCGATCTGCCGACAGCGGCGTTCAATGGCGGCACCCTGGTCAATCCGGATGGCAGTATTCTGGCCGCCTACCATTTGCCGGCGACGGCCGCCTTGACGGCGTTGGCGCTGTTTGCCGATCGGCCGGACATCGAAATCTGGGTGTTCAGTGGCGGTGACTGGTTGTTGAAGGACCCGAACGGACCGATGGTGCCTCACGAGCAAAGCGGATTGGGCTATCCGCCCGTGGTGGTCGACAGTTTTGAACCTTATCTGGAACACATCGACAAGATCGTCGCCACCAGCAACAACACGGATCTGCTGATCGAACTGGAAGCGCTGTTGTTGCCCGAGGTCGAAGGCCAGGCGCAGGTCTCGCGTTCGCAACCGATTTATCTGGACGTGACCGCCATGCAAGCCAACAAGGGCGCAGCGTTGGTGACATTGGCCAGGCATTTGGGCGTGCCGCTTGAACAGACAGCGGCGATGGGCGATGGCGGCAATGATCCTGCAATGTTCCAGCGCGCGGGCTTGTCGATCGCCATGGGCCAGGCGCAAGAAACGGTGCAGCGCCAGGCTGATGTCATCACCGGGAGCAACACCGAAGACGGTGCGGCCCAGGCGATCGAGCGCTACATTCTCCTTCGTTAACCCTTGAACCCATGAAGCCCGGAGTTCCCCTGTGAGCGGTGTTTACAACCAGTAACTCACCGCGTACCAGCCCAGCGTACCCATCACCACCGTGTACGGCAGCGCCATCCACACCATCCGCCCATACGACAGGCGAATCAGCGGTGCAATCGCTGACGTCAGCAAAAACAGAAACGCCGCCTGACCATTGGGCGTCGCCACGCTTGGCAGGTTGGTGCCGGTGTTGATCGCAATGGCCAATGTCTCGAAATGCTCGCGGGTCATGTGACCGGAAATGAACGCCTGCTTCACTTCGGTGATGTAGATCGTCGCGACGAATACGTTATCGCTGATGGCCGACAGCAAGCCGTTGGCGATAAACAGCATGCCCGGTTGCTGGTCGGCCGGCAGCGCCAGCACCCACTGGATCAGCGGCGTGAACAATTGCTGGTCATGTATCACCGCTACTACGGCGAAGAACACCACCAGCAGCGCCGTGAAGGGCATGGCGTCCTTGAAGGCATTGCCGATGCGGTGCTCGTCGGTGATGCCGGTGAAGGCCGTGATCAGCACGATCACCGCCAAGCCGATCAGGCCGACTTCGGCAATGTGAAACGCCAGGCCGGCGATCAGAATCAGCGCTGCCAATCCCTGAACGATCAGCGCTGCACGCTGGCGTGAGGTGCGTTCGGCATTGTCCTGTGCGGCGTAATCGGCCAGCACCGCCCGCACGTTGTCCGGCAAGAGCGTGCCGTAGCCGAACCAGCGCAGTTTCTCCAGCAGCACACAGGTCACGAGGCCTGCCGCCAGCACCGGCAATGAAACCGGGGCGACCTTCAGAAAGAACTCGGCAAAGTGCCAACCCATTTCGTGGCCGATCAGCAGGTTCTGCGGCTCACCGACCAGCGTGCACACGCCACCCAGCGCAGTGCCCACCGCGCCGTGCATCAGCAGGCTGCGCAAAAACGCGCGGAATTGTTCGAGGTCTTCGTGATGCAGTTTCGGCAGGTGACGGTCGTCACTGTATTCGCTGTCCTGGCGAGGATCATTGCCTGAGGCCACACGGTGATACACCGAGTAAAAACCGACGGCGGCACTGATGATCACCGCCGTTACGGTCAGGGCATCCAGAAATGCCGACAGGAATGCCGACAGAAAACAGAACATCAGCGCCAACGCGGGCTTGGAGCGAACGCCCAGTAACAACCGTGAGAACAGAAACAGCAGCAGGTCTTTCATGAAGTAGATGCCGGCCACCATGAACATCAGCAGCAGGATCACCGGAAAGTTGTGCACCAGTTCGTCATACAGCGCTTGGGGCGTGGTCATCTTCAGCAGCAGCGCTTCGATGAGCAGCAGGCCGCCAGGCATCAGCGGATAGCACTTGAGCGCCATCGCCAAGGTGAAAATGAACTCCAGCACCAGCAGCCAACCTGCGGCAACCGGGCCCACCGTCCACAACACCAGTGCGTTAAGCACCAGAAAGCCGACGATGCTCGCCTTGTACCAGCGGGGCGAGTGCCCAAGAAAATTGTGCGCGAACGCCTGGGCCATTGAACCGGACATCGGCTGCTCCTTGTTTTAAGAAGCGCGCAACTTGCCGTAAGAAGAACGGAATATCAAGGGTAGGAAAAGTCTATCTCGCTAGTTCAAGTAGCGCGCCACGATGGCCCGGTAGTTTCCGTCCAGGGAATACCCCCCTACGACAATCGAGCCATCAGGTTGCGCGGCCAGTGAAGTGGCGGTGTCGAGGCTACGGCCGAAGCGGGTACGGACCCAGCCCATGCCGTCGCCGAAGCTGTCATCCAGTTGGCTGTCTGGCAGATGCCGAGCCAGAATAAAATCCGCCTCGACCCCGCCGATTGTCGCTCCGACGGTCAACACGCGACCATCGGGAACGGCGTGAGCGGCAATCCATTGGCAACCGCTGTGGCCTATGTCCAGCAATCGAGGGTGGCCGCCATTGCAATGGCTGACCGGGTGGCCATTGCCTTGTAGTTTCATCGACAGACAGCGCATGGGATCGCGCCGGCTACCCACGCAATACAGATCGCCAGTTGCCTGTTGGACGATATGACTGACTTGCGTGCTGCGTCCCTCCGAATTGAAACTCATGAACCCCTCGACGGCAAAAGACTCGTCGAGTCGCCCGTCAGGAAGATAACGGGCAACCAGTCCTTCTTCGGGAAAGTTGATCGCGCCACCCACCAGAATCCGTCCGTCCTGTTGCAGTAGCAGGCTGCTGAGCCAGGTATTCATCAGCAAGTGCCTGACCACCACAAAACCGCGACCGTTGAACGTGGCGTCCAGCGAGCCGTCGGTGTTTAGGCGGATCAGCATGCCGGCGTGATCGGCCAGTTCGAAATGATGATTGGCAACTACCAGGATCCGACCGTCCTCCTGCACCTGCACGTCACAGGCTTCAGCGCCCGGCACTCCCGGCGGCAGCCAGGCGTCGCGCAACCCCACGGAAAGATTGCCCGGCAGTTGCACAATGCAGCGTCCATTGTCACCAAACGCCTGAACTGGCGTGCCGTGCTGATCAAAGAGGGCGAGGGCAGGGAGGGTTCGGTTGGCGTTAAGGTAGTGAAGGCCGGCCAGCAAAACATGCCCATTGGGCAAGACCAGGACTTTGCCGGCCATGGCCTCGAATCCGTACTCGAACTGACCAATGACGCTGCCCTGTTTGCCAAACGTCAGGTCGGCAGACCCGTCCTCAAGCAGGCGCGCCAGACCAAAACGGCTACCGCTGGACATCGTGACTTTCGCGGCGACCAATATTCTGCCGCATGCATCAATCGCGACGCCGTTGGCCATGCTTGAGAGGCTACCGGCAAAGTACACCTGTGTTTTGCCTGCCCCGCCAAAGGATGTATCGAGACTTCCGGCGTCGCTGATGGGGGGTGGGTAGGCAAAAGCGGTCTGGCTTGACATGCACGCGTCTCCTTGCGAGTCATCAGGGTCCAGTAGTTGGGCGGCGACTTTGTAAGGAAAACATTCAACGCCTGAATGATCCGGCGCACAACTGACAGAACTAACAAGTGGAGGGTCGCTGTGTGCCAGAACAGTGTCTTTTCGAACCAGTGGCAAGCGTGCCAAGTAGTTGAAGTGTTAAAGCACAAGTAAAGAAGTGCGGCGAAATACAGGTAAGCGTTTGAACGTGCTAACTAATTACGCAAAAAAAAGCGGATTGCTGTAAAGCAATCCGCCTTTTTGTAATGTTTAGTGCGGCATTGACCAGGACTGCAGCGTGTAACCTTCCTGGCTCAACTCTTCACGCGCTTGTTTGAGCACGCGTTCAAGTTGCGCCGGGTCGGTGTAGGCGCTGCTGGGGATCTGCTTGCGACCTATACTGGAATTGGTGCGGTCGATGACGGTCAGGCTGAGTTCGCCGTTACCGTCTTGCAGGGCCCAGGCGACGCATTGAAAAGGCTGGAATGCGCGGTCGGCAATCAAAAGAGCTTCGTTGATACGGAGCGGGGCGGTCATGGGATTCTCTCTCTTATGCCCAATCAAGTGATAGGCCGACGGTTGGGCGTCCCGTGCGGCTGGTTACTTGTACTGATGTCCTCAACCGGGGTATGGGTCACACACAACACGCAGAAATTTCGATTTTCTTTTAAAAAGTCCGATAGTCGACCGTTATTGAAAGCTTAATGAAAGGTTGAACTCGTTAGGTAACTAACAGAGTCGTTACTTATAACTGAATAAGCGATAACCCTATAGTCAAACGGTACAAGGCCCCGTCAAATTATTGCTAATGTTACAGCCAGGTCCGCCAAATGACTGTTTTTCCTAATAATTCAACAAATTTGGCGTCAAGGAACAGTCATGATCGAAACGCCTGCCTCACGACGTTTGTTAGTAGTAGATCCCTGCGACGATTGCCATCGTCTATTGCCGGGTTTGCGATCTCTGGGCTGGGAGGTCGACAGCTGCACGCTGGAGAATGCCGGCGACAAAACCTGTGATGTCGGACTGCTGCGTTTGCAACCTTTTCACCTCGATCATCCCGAGGCTGTTAAAGAGTTGATCAGTCGCAGTGGTGCCGAGTGGATCGCCGTGCTCAATCAAGAGGTCCTGCGTTTACAGAATGTAGGGGACTTCGTCTGTGAGTGGTTTTTCGACTTTCATACGTTGCCGTTTGATGTGTCACGGGTCCAGGTGACCCTGGGACGTGCATTCGGTATGGCGCGGCTTCGTGGACAGGGAACGGTGCACATTGATCAGCCTGAACATGAGTTGTTGGGCGACAGCAAACCTATCCGGGAACTTCGCAAATTATTGAGCAAGTTGGCGCCTACGGAATCCCCGGTATTGATTCGTGGCGAGAGCGGGACGGGTAAGGAATTGGTTGCCCGGACGCTGCACCGACAATCCCAACGGCACAGCAAACCTTTTGTCGCGATCAATTGCGGCGCGATTCCTGAACATTTGATCCAGTCAGAATTGTTCGGCCATGAGAAGGGCGCGTTCACCGGTGCCCATCAACGCAAGATCGGGCGTATCGAAGCGGCCAACGGTGGCACTTTGTTTCTTGATGAAATCGGTGATCTGCCGCTTGAGCTGCAAGCCAACCTGTTGCGCTTCCTGCAGGAAAAACATATCGAGCATGTCGGCGGCAGCCAACAGATTCCAGTCGATGTGCGGGTACTGGCGGCGACTCACGTCGACCTCGAAGCCGCGATCGAAAAGAAACGTTTTCGCGAAGATTTGTATTACCGCCTGAACGTGCTGCAAGTCGTCACTGCGCCCCTGCGTGAGCGCCACGGCGACCTGTCGATGCTGGCCAACCATTTCTCCCACTTCTACAGCCATGAAACCGGCCGTCGTCCTCGCAGCTTCAGCGACGACGCATTGATCGCCATGGGCAAGCACGACTGGCCCGGCAACGTTCGCGAGCTGGCCAACCGTGTTCGCCGCGGCCTGGTATTGGCCGAAGGCCGGCAGATCGAGGCGCGAGACCTGGGGCTGATCAGCCAGCATGCCCAGGTTGTACCCATGGGCACGCTGGAAGACTACAAAACCCGCGCCGAACGCCAGGCGCTGTGTGATGTGCTCAATCGCCATAGCGATAATTTGAGCATCGCCGCCAAAGTTCTGGGGATATCCAGGCCTACGTTCTACCGTTTATTGCACAAGCACCAGATTCGTTAATCACAGCATAAAGATCGCAGCCTCGTTTCACTCGACAGCTCCTACACGGCGGCCACATTTAAATGTGATTCGCTGTAGGAGTGGTCGCCACGTCATCGACGCCGCGCTGTCCCGCAAAAAACCGGGTGCTCGCTGCATTGTTAAAATCAATGGTTTAACGTTCGTTCTATAAGAGCACGCTCGCGATGACGGCCTCACAGCCGACTCATATCTCCCAGATACACCCGGATCAAACTGTAGGAGTGAGCCTGCTCGCGATGGCGGCCTGATCGGCGGTGAAATTCTTGCAGGTGTACATATCCATTCCTGGGGTCACGGCAGCTATTGGTTTCGCTCTTACAGCGAGTCACTTTGAAGAGCCCCAAGTAACAAAACGCTCTTGCCCCTTTCGTACGGTACCTCGCCCAGGCTCGGCATACCCTCGCTCCGGTCCTGCTCCGTGGGCCCGCCGCAATCTTTTGATCTTTCCTCTTGATCCAAACCCAAAAAAAGCCCCGTTGCCATCTCCATGGCACGGGGCTTTTCTGTCACTGCAGATCAGAAGTAGTAAGGGAATTTCAGGCTGAAGGAAAAGTCCGGAGAGTCCTCGGTCAAGCCAATCGCCAGGTTGGGCACGATCGTCAGTTTATCGGTAGCGGCCAGAGTCATGCCGATGTTGAAGTTGGCTGAGTTGTAATCGCTGTTGCTGATTGACTGCCAATCGCCACCGTCCGGTTTGATCTTGCTCTTGCGGGCGAACTGATCGGTAAACGAGAAGGACATACTCATCTTCTCGTTCAAGGCGAATGCAATACCGGCGCCGATTTGCCAGGAATCGCCCAGTTTCACATCGCCTTTGACCTTGGAGCCGACCTGCGGGCTGATGTCGCTGAAAGAGTCCTGCATGTTGTAGGTGTACGCCAGGCTGCCGAACAGCACGGCCGGGTCAAAGGTCTTGACCAGCGAGATACCGGGAGTGATCGCCCAGACGCCGTTACCGGTAGGCAAGTCTTCAGGTACCGCGAGGTTGTCGTTGGTCGGATCACTGATCAGCTTGATGCCGTAAGGGTCTTTGCCGGTTGGCGCTTTGATGCGCAGCGTCGCGACCGCGTCGGGCAGGCTGGCCGACTCATCCAGGAACTTGTAAGCCACGCCAACGTTGACATCGCCAATGGTGGGGTCGCGGGTGACGGATGCGTCAGACGTGACCGGTCCGGCGCCACCTGCGCCTCCCGAGGAGTAAGTCGATTCGCGATAAACCACGGGGACGTTAATGTCGAACTGCCAACGTTGCGCCACGTTGTAACGGGCGGTCAGGTCCAGCGTCCAGTTATCCGCCTTGATGCGGTCGAGGTTGATATTGCCGAGGAAAATCGAGTCCAGTGCCAGGAAGCCGTTGAGCGTTAGTGCCCGGGTATCGTAGTGGGTGTAGGTCAGGCCGGTCTCGACGCTGAACTTGCCGCCACCAAAGAAGCCGCTGGCTTCGTCATACAGGTTGGAAACGCTGGGCGCTGGCTCCGAGTCATCTTTGAGCGACTGGCCATATGAACTGCCCGTGGTTCCCGGCGCGCCGGCCGCCACCGACTGACCACCCCCCCTGGCCGGATCGGCGGGGGATTTGGTCAGACGTTTGGGCGCCGGGCTGGCAGGTGTTTCTTCGACTTGGCGAACCCGTTGCTCAAGTACCATCAACGCGTTCTGTTGTGCTTCGTAACGCTGTTTCAACTCCATGAGTTCTTGTTTTAGGATTTCGACCTGGGGGTCCGGCGCTGCATACAGCAGTGAGGCTGGAGCCAGGCTACTCAAACAAACAATTGCGTTGAACGTCAACGATCGGTGCATGGGTTAGCCGTCCCTTCTGACTACTTCTGATGAGACTGAGCGTAGATCAGAATCCGGCAGTGCGAAGACCTTTGAGCTGGTCCAGATTGCCGGTCAAAGACCTGCCTGTAGCCACGTTGTCACGCAGTACTACATTGAGGGACGTCAGGTTGCGTACCTGATTACTACTGCCGAGCAACGTTGTGTTCTGCAACAGTCCGCCCTGAGCCAGGCGTTGAACGGTACTGCCCTGATTGTTGTTGGCCACAATGTTCATTTGCACACCGGTACCGGTTGAGGAAACGCTCATCGAGCCCGCGCCATTGTTGCCGGTTAACGTAGTGCCCGAGTCCAATACTTGCCCCTGCGGTTGCACCGTCGGCGCCTCGTTCCCCTTGGTGACATTCAGATCGACATTGTTGTAGGCAATATTGTTGTCGCCGGCTGCACGCACTACTTGAGTCACACCTTCGGTGGTATTCAGGCCAGCGCCGCCGGTGACGGTACCGGTACCGGTACCTGGCGTTGTGCTTGCGCTACTGCCCGTACTGGCAGTGCTGGCAACTTGCGAAGAGTTTGAGTTGGTGCTTTTTTCGTCGATCATCGACACATAAAATTGTGGCTTGATGGTCGATGCTTTTACTTGCATGGAGGACATTGCCCCGATGACTTCGCCTTTTGCATTTTCCCAAGTACTGGACATGGTGATGCCGAAACTGACAATCCGTCCCGGCATGACATAGCGGCCTCGCAGGTTCGCCAGTTCCTGATCCTTCAATTCAATCGGTTTGAACGTTTGTGCCTGGGTTGGCAGGCTGGCAGCCAGGCAGACGACGGCCAGCCAGATTGACGTATTCATTGGATGCTCCCGGAGCTTCATGCTCCCTTGTTATTAGAAGAAGTCGCTTTTTATAAACCCGAAATCCATCAGGTCTGCGTCTCGCACCGGGCTGAAGGTGTCAATGCGGTTCTTGGCAGTGAGCGGTACGGGGGGATCCAGTAGCGCATTGGACTTGTCATAGCCCTGACCGATAACGGCAAAGATGATGCCGTTCCAGCCTTTGACAAAGTCATCGACTTTGAAACGTTTGTGTCCGAGTACCGGGTCGCCGATGTATACCCAGCCATCATGGACACGTTGCATGACCACGAAGTGTTTGTAGCCGCGTATATCCAGGAGGACCACAACCGGAATCTTGATGTCGGTCAGCGTTTCCGGCGCTACACGGTAGCCACGGGCCCGCATGCCAATACTTTCTACGTAACGCTTCATATCAAGCATGGAGAAACCCTGGACCCGAACAAGATTCTGATCGGACTGTGCCAGCATGCCTGTAATGATCTGTTCTTCATCGACGTCCAGCCAATAGGCTTGACGCAAGATGGTAGCTAGCGCAGCTGCGCCGCAACTGAAGTCGGTTTTCTGTTGCACCAGATCCTCGAATTTGCGCTCGCGCACACTCTGGATTGGCTTGTAGATCACTGCGCCTCCAGGCAGAACGGCAAGCGGCATTTGTGCAGCCTCGATCACGCCGGCTACGCAAAGCAGAAATGCCAAGGCGATAATGCGCATGGTAGGACGCCTTCTGGTTGTGTTGAAAAAGGCCCCCAGAAGGGGGCCTCCACAGACAACAATTAGAACGACTGGTTGGAGATGGCCAGCGAGTTGCTTTGTTGGTTGCCCACACCAGCAGCTACGTTGACGCCCAGGTTGCCGCTGCCGCCGTTAACCGAACCACTCAGGGTTGCGGTGTTGGTCACAGGGTTAGCCCAGCCAGTTGGAGTCAGCACTTGATACGAGTAAGTATTGCTCAAATCAAATGAACTGCTTTCGCTGTAGCTTTTTGCTTTTTCGTACTCGGATTGGGCGGCTTTGCTGCCCGATTTTTCGTACGCAGAAGCAGCCGCTTTGTCGTAGGACTTGTCGTACGATTTTTCGAACGAGGAACTGTTCGAGTTCGAGTGCGACGTGTTGACAGAAGCGTCAAGCGTTGCGTCGAGCGATGCATTCAGCGATGCGCTGGATTCAGAGCTGTGGCTACGTTCGCGGCGGCCTTCAGTCCAGGTAGCGCTTCTGGCCGCTTCTGCAGCTGCGTCCAGGGTGGCGCTCAAGGTAGCGCTCAGAGAAGCGCTTGAAGAGCCGTTCGAGTTACTGTTGTGAGAGCCACTGGCATTTGCGCTGCTGGAACCGCTGGCTGCGAAAGCCTTGGAACCGGCCAGGTCGAAGCTCGAAGACGAGCTTTTGCTGCCGCTGGCGTTGGATGCATAGCCGGCAGAAGAACTACCACTCGCCGAATTGGTGACGGTGATGGTATCCAGACGGTAAGTCCGATCCGCATTGTTGTTCACTGTCAGGCCAGGACCTTGCTGGTCGGCAGTGGCGGTAGCGGTTGCATTGCCCAGTGGAGCATTGGCATTAGCAATGGCCATGGTGTTTTTCTGTTGGTTCAGGTCGCCGCCGGCAATGTTGACACCCATGTTGCCGCTGCCGCCGTTACCCGATGCGCTCATCACAGCAGAGGATTGGCTACCGAAGTTGTTGACGACGTTGTTGTTGCTGGTTTGAGTAACAGTCGATGTTGCGGCGGCAGTGCCGAACACGAAACTGTTATCGAGGCTGGAGTCCGACGCAGCGTTGGCGATGGCCGCCGCGTTGTCTTGTTGGTTGCCATTACCTGCCGCCACGTTGACGCCGACGTTGCCGCTGGTGCCTGTCGCCGAGCTGTTCATTTCAGCGTTGTTGATGGTCCCTTCGTTGCGGATGCGGTTATCGGTGCTGCTTTGGTTATCCCAAGCATTGGCCGTTGCATACACAGGGATCATTGTTGGTGGTGGTGGAGTTTGTGGGCCGCCGCCACCACCGTGGTGATGGCCATTGTTATGGCCGTTGTTGTGACCATTGTTATGGCCATTATTGTCGTTTTGCCCAGCGTGTACAGCAACAGCCATGACCGCAGCAATTGCGAAAACCAGAGGCTTTAGTGCCATCGAAGGTTTCATGGTGATTCTCCGTACTTATATTAAGGTTAAGTGTTGTTTTTTTACCCTTTTTGGGTCAATCCGCGACCCGTATGCTCAGGGTGTTTCCCATGCGATTTCCCACCCCGGCACTCTGATTCAACTGAATAACCCCGCGACTACCGGTGAAGGCCTGGTCACTCGTAGAGACCTGGCGATAGCCTGTTGCAGAGACAGTTGGATCGGAGTTGTTGATCAACGCTACGTTCTGTTGAAGAAGGACGCTGTCGTCGATCGTTTGCGGCTGAGCACTGACGCTGATGCGCAATGCGTTTGCTTGTTGCGTGCCGGCCCCGGCGCTCTGGTTAACGCCCAGCGCGCCGTTGCCGTTACTGAAAGAGTTGCCCCCGATGCTGGACGTCGCATCCATCAAGGGGCTGCTTGGGGTGCCCAGGGCTTGGCGAATCTGGGTGGTGGCGCTAGCACCGTGACCGATAGCGATGGCCCGGGCGTTGGCTTGTTGCTGCTGATCGCCGGCCGCCTGGTTGACGGTGAGGTTGCCTTGATATCGAGAACCCGAGTCGTCGATGTCGGCTTTGTTGATCACCGGAGATTGGGCAAAGGTTGATGCACTGCAAAACATAGCGAGAACGAGCAGTGTGCGATTCATCCTAACGGTCTCCCGTTATGATTTTCAGCGTACCCAAGCCTTGCGCCATGCTTGAGTTGACCATGTTGGCGATACCACCTCCCGAGTTGCCCGAACGTCCGGCGGGTTGGTTCGACAGCTGGTTCTGCGTGGAAATGTTCGCGCCCAGGTTATTGGTGTTCTGCGTGACCATGCGGGAAATGCTGGCGCCACTGGCAACGTTGGCGAAGTCGCCGTCACTCAACTCGTTAGTTTGTTTGAGGATCTGCTGCGACGGGTTGGCGTTGACGGTTGTTGGATTCGGATCGGGAATAAGAGGCGGGGTGACCGCATTACGGGTCTGGACATCACGCTTGATGGTAATGATGCCGTTATCCGCCTGCACTGGAAGGCAGACACTTGAGCCGAGTGCGCATCCGATCAACAACAGACCAAACGCGCGTTTATCAAATATCCCCACGGCGGCAATTCCTTCTGTAAGTGAAACACTGCCCTTATCAGCGTTGCGGGGAAGAGAGCAGAAGGTGTGCCGCTTTTTGTTTTTCTATTAAAAACAGAGGGTTGGGGTTTTTCTTCGGGGTTAGCAGAAATATTTTGTAATATCGGTGAGACAGAGGCACGCGAAAACGCCGTCCATGTTGGCGGGAATGCTTGCTACAGGCGCTGATGAGAAGGTGTATCAGTCACGTAACACTTTCGCCTTGGTGTCCCCAAGACGCTTTAGCGCGAGGGTTTGCGCCGAAGGAAGTGTTTCAGGAATGGACACTTTTGACAGGGGCAGACAGCCCCTTTCAGATATCCAGCAGGCGGATTACTGACTCAAACGCCGCATCCTTGCGCTGTTGCCAGTCACCTTGAAGTATTTGGCAAGGCTGGCGATGCAGTTCAAGCCATTGGAGGCTCGCCTGGAAAAACGCACGGCGTTCGTCCAGCTGCGGTTGGCATCGCTGTCCGTCGTCGTGCCAGTCGACGGTTTCAGGGCTTAACAGCAAATGCAGGTCGTAGCGCCGGGCCAGCAAGGCTTGCTCGATCCAGGCCGGGCAATCGCCAAACAAGGTTCGGCTCCAAAGGATGTTGCTCAACAGATGGGTGTCCAGAATCAACAGGGAAGGGCGCCTGGCGCGCGCCTCATCTTCCCAGGTCAGTTGGCCTTGTGCGATGGGTGTGATGTCGTCGTAGCAGGTATCGCGGGCTTCACGGTCGATGAAATGCCGCACGTATTCACCGACCAACAGCCCGCCAAAGCGCGCCTGGATTTCGCTAGACAGCCAGCTTTTTCCGCTCGATTCAGGCCCGGTCAGGACCAGAACCTTCATGCTCGCAATGCCAGGTCGGCGCGCCATTCGCGCCAGCCTTGAATGGCGATCACAGCGAAAAGACCGTAGAGCCCGGCAGTCAGGTACATGCCTTTGTAGATGAACAGCCCGACGAAAATCACGTCTAGCACGAGCCACAGTGGCCAGCATTGCACGCGTTTCTGTGCCATCCACCATTGGGCCACCAGACTGAAACCAGTCAATGCGGCATCCAGCCAGGGTTGTGCGGCATCGGTCCAGTGCGCCATGGCGGCTCCCAATGCCAGGCTGCCAACAGCGCCCAGCGCCAGACTCAAGGCAATGGTGGAAGCCTCAAGCTGGCTGACCCGCCGTCCCTGCCGCGCCTCACCCCCGCGAGTCCATTGCCACCAGCCATAGAGTTGCAGCGCCGCGTAAATAATCTGCAGCAGCATGTCGGAGTAGAGCTTCACTTCGAAAAATACCCAGCTGTACAGCAACACCATCACCAGGCCGATCGGCCAGCACCAGGGATTCTGTTTGACCGTCAACCAAACGGCGATGACACCGAGGGCGGCGGCAAACAGTTCTAGCCCGGACATGGCGATTCCTTGGGGAGTTGGCGAGGGGAGCGGATTGTACCGGCAGGTGCGGCCAAGTAGAACCGCCCTGCACGTAAGTAAATGCTAACTTTCTCGGATGTACTTTGGTCCCCTGCGCCGAAACCTGGCCCCTGTGGCGAGGGGATTTATCCCCGTTCGGCGACGCAGTCGTCGCAGAACCGGTGCACGCGGTATGCCTGATTTATCTAGGTCGCCTGATTTTGGGGTTGCTTCGCAACCCAACGGGGATAAATCCCCTCACCACAGGGGCCGGGTTTTGCCAGCTGCCACAGGAGCCAGGCTCGGCAGCTGGTTAAGGGGGCCGGTTTTGCCCTGAGGCCTACACCCGAAACTGCTTCAACAAGCTGTTCAGTTCGACACTCAACGCCTTCAACCGAACACTCGCCACGCTCGACTGTTCGGCCGCGAGTGCGGTGCTGTGGGACAAGCCGGCCGCCTGGGTCACGTTCTGATTGATGTCTTCCACCACGTGCGCCTGCTGCAAGGTGGCGCTGGCAATTGAGGCATTGAGCCCGTTCAGGTTGCGTAACGCCTGACCAATCGCACTCAGACTGGCTCCAGCAAGACCCGCCTGTTCGATGGTCAGTTGCGAAGCGCGGCTGCTGTCGCCGATCACTTTGACCGCCGCTTCCGAATGATTTTGCAGGCGCTCGATCATCGACTGAATCTCGGCCGTGGATTTTTGCGTGCGCTGAGCCAGCAGCCGCACTTCATCGGCGACCACTGCAAATCCGCGACCTTGCTCGCCCGCTCGCGCTGCCTCAATGGCCGCGTTGAGGGCCAGCAGGTTGGTCTGCTCGGCAATCGACCGGATCACCTCCAGCACCGAACCGATCTGCGTGCTTTCGGCCGCCAGGGTGCGTATCACGTCCACCGCCTGATCGATGGTGTCCGACAGCTTGTCGATCTGCTGCAGGCTGCTATCGATGTTGATCTGGCCTTGCTGCGCCTGGGACTCGGCATCGCGCATTTCGCTCGCGGCGTGTTCGGCGTTTTTGGCCACGTCCTGAACCCCATAGGTCACTTCATTGATGGCGGTGGCCACCAGTTCCATCTGCTGGGATTGCTGTTGGCTGCGCTGTTGCGCCTGGGCGGCGTCGTTCCCCAGTTCACTTGAGGAGTCGCCCAAGGCGCTTGCAGAGACCTGCAACTGGCTGATCACCAGGCGCAGTTTGGCGGTAAACGCGTTGAAATGCCGCGCCAGTTGCGTGACCTCATCCTGGCCATGCGTGTCGAGGCTGCGGGTCAGGTCGCTCTCGCCGCTGGCGATATTGGCCATGGCGTTGACGGTTTCCTGCAACGGTCGAACGATGCTGCGTGCAATCAGCATCACCAGCGCCGCCATGATCAATGCAATCAACACTCCCAACGCCAAGGCCTTCCAGACTTGTACGTAGAACTCGTCCTGCATGTCATCGATATAGATGCCTGAACCGATCACCCAGCCCCAGGGTTCGAACAACTTGACGTAGGAGGTCTTTTCCACTGGCTCGCTGGCACCCGGTTTAGGCCAGCGATAGTTGATGCTGCCGGCGCCCTTGGATTTAGCCACGGCGACCATTTCATTAAACAATGCAAAACCGTCCGGATCGCGGATGGCGGCCAGGTTCTGCCCGTCGAGTTTCGGATTGGCCGGGTGCATGACCATGACCGGGGTCAGGTCGTTGATCCAGAAGTAATCGTTCTGGTCGTAACGCAAACCGCGAACGGCCGTTAGTGCCTGTTTCTGCGCCGCGTCGCGGGTCAGCGTTCCGGCGGTTTCCAGCTCATGGTAATAGCTCAGGATCCCGCTGGCAGTCTGCACCACGTGCTGGGTCTTCTGCGCTTTGGCTTGGTACAGGTCTTCGTGAATCTGCTTGAGCATCAACACGCCTAACGTCATCAACATCATGACGGCCACGATCAGGATCAGCCAAAGACGGCGGCTGATCGACATATTGCGCAAGCTGTTCATAACGCTGTCACTCCGGTTTTGTTCTTGTCATGAAGGATCGCCAGCATCCCGTCACGCTTGATGAGTCTTCTGTAGCGGCTCAAGCCCAATACTCGGCAGCGTAAAAGGGACTTGTCTGATAGGATTTCGGCCCCGCGCGGAAAAACCTGAATCCAGCTTGAATTTTCACGAGATTCTCACGGTTTCGTCTGGAGACTTTTGCGCGGGGTCAACAGCCAGGCTGATTGCAAAAACGTTCTGAAAAAATATTAACGGGGCATGCCCGCGTGCATCGCTTCTTGGGGGATTGATGGATCTTTGGACCGCCTTTCAGGCATTGATACTTGGCGTTGTAGAAGGGCTGACGGAGTTTCTGCCCATTTCCAGTACCGGCCACCAGATTATTGTGGCCGACTTGCTCAACTTCGGTGGTGAGCGGGCCATGGCCTTCAACATCATTATTCAGCTCGGGGCAATCCTGGCGGTGGTGTGGGAGTTTCGCCGCAAGATCCTCGACGTGGTCATCGGGCTGCCGACCCAGCCCAGCGCTCGACGGTTTACCGCCAACCTGTTGATTGCGTTCATGCCGGCGGTGGTATTGGGCGTGATCTTCGCTGACATGATCAAAGAATATCTGTTCAACCCGATCACCGTGGCGACGGCACTGGTTATCGGCGGGGTCATCATGTTGTGGGCCGAGCGCCGCGAGCATGAAGTGCACGCCGAGACGGTCGACGAGATCACCTGGAAAGACGCCCTGAAAGTCGGTTTTGCCCAGTGCCTGGCGATGATTCCGGGTACTTCGCGCTCCGGATCGACCATTATCGGTGGCTTGCTGTTCGGGCTTTCCCGCAAGACTGCGACGGAGTTCTCGTTCTTCCTGGCGATGCCGACCATGGTCGGTGCGGCCGTTTACTCGGGGTACAAATACCGGCACTTGTTCGTGCCTGCGGATTTCCCGGTGTTTGCCGTCGGCTTCGTCACTGCGTTCATCTTCGCGATGATTGCCGTGCGTGGCTTGCTCAAGTTCATCGCCAGCCACAGCTATGCGGTGTTCGCCTGGTATCGCATTGCATTCGGTCTGCTGATCCTCGCCACCTGGCAATTCGGCTGGGTTGACTGGAGCGCAGCCAAGCCATGAATGACAGCAGCGCACGCAACCGCCCGGAAGGTAACTCTGGGGGCAAGATCCAGAACCTGCGGCTGAAATGGCTGGTATTTGCGATCGTGTGCGCGCTGCCGTTGGTGGGCTCGCTGTCGATGTGGTTGCAGGGGATCTCGCTGATTCCCCTGTCGGCCTACGGGATCGTCAGCGTGCTGGCGTTCTTCCTTTATTGGAGCGACAAGCGCAAGGCGCGCACCGCCCGTTGGCGCACGCCCGAGAACGTCCTGCACGCGGTAGAGCTTGCAGGCGGTTGGCCGGGCGCCTTGGTGGCGCAGCAAGTGTTTCGCCACAAAACCCGCAAGATTTCCTACCAGGTCCTGTTCTGGGCCATCGTGTTGCTGCATCAGGTGTTCTGGATTGACCAGTTGTTCCTCGGCGCTCATGTGTTTGCGCTCTTCTAAGCGTAAGCGCGTGCACTAAAGCAGCAGGCCGATCTGGGTGCGTTTGGGCAACTTGCTCACCACCAGTTGGTGGGAACGTTGCAGCAAGCCTTGCAGCTCATCGGCGCCCAGCGGGTAGGGCGTCTCCATGATGATCCATTGGGCCCGCGCCAGATAAGGTGCCGGGTGTATGCCCGGTCGATCGCAGTGGCCCAGAAACAGATCTTTATCGACCTTGAAGGCCAGCGAGTCTCCTCTCAAGCCCTGCAGGGCAAACATCTTGTTTCCCGCAATCGAAAACACCCGCACGCCACCCCATTTGTAGTCCTCCCGCGCACCGGGCAGGGCGAGGCAAAATCGTGCGACATCCTCTTCGCTCATCCGTCGAGCTTTCATATCAGTCGGTCCCCACACGCGTCGAATGATTCGATCAAATGGTCCATCCAGGCGCGAACGGCCGGCATTACACCGCGTCGATGAGGGTAGACCGCCTGTAGCCAGCCGCCGGGCAGCGACCAGCCTGGCAGCAGTCGAACCAGCGAGCCCTCTTCGAGTTCCTGTTCGCAAAACATCATCGGTAGCAGGGTAAAACCCTGGCCCGCGAGGGTGCAGGCCTTGCGCACGATGAAATCGTCGATGCCCAGGCGCGGTTCCAGAGTGAGTTCGTAGCTTTTGCCGTGTTCGTCAAGCAGTCGGATATGCATCATGCGGTCGGCTTCGAGGGCTCCCAGAACTGGTAGGCTTTTCAGATCTTCAGGGTGGTTGATCTCACGTCCCAGCAGGAACTCAGGGCTGGCCACCAGCGCCGTTTGCGCCTGGCGCAGGCGCCGGGTGACCAGCTGCGGGTCTTCATCGCCCAGTTCGCGCACGCGCAAAGCCACGTCAATGCCTTCGGTCACCAGGTCGACGCGGCGGTTCAGCAGCATGACTTCGAGCTGCACCTGGGGAAATCGCTCAAGGAAGCTGCTGATCACCCCGGGCAGGATTTCGTGCGCCAGGCCGACCGGGCACGACACCCGCAGGCGTCCCCGAGGTTCACTGGACATACTGGCCACGGCTTCGTCGGCCATTTCGGCCTCCAGCAACATCGCCTGACAGTGGCGCAGGTAGCGCTCACCCACGGCAGTCAGATTGAGCTGGCGGGTGGTGCGTTGCAGCAATCGCGCGCCCAGGCGTTCTTCCAGCTCGGCTATACGCCGTGACAGCCGCGACTTGGGAATCCCCAGCAAACGTCCCGCAGCGGCGAAGCCACCGGCTTCGACTACTTTGGCAAAATAGTAGAGATCGTTGAGGTCTTGCATGGTGATATCCGATTGTTCTATCAGTGAGACGAATAATCGCATTATCGACGACTACTCGGCTATTGGTTTCATCGGTAGGATTCTCTCCATCAGGTCGCCCTTGGCGATCCTCACCTTGGAGATCTTCTTATGAAACTTTTGCATATCGATTCGAGCATTCTGGGTGACAACTCGGCTTCCCGTCAGTTGAGCAGCGAAGTCGTCAAAGCCTGGCAAGTGGCCGACCCCAGCGCCGTGGTGACCTACCGTGACCTGGCCGCTGATGCCATCAGCCATTTTTCTTCCACCACACTGGTTGCCGCCGGTACGACTGCCGAACTGCGCAACGCCGCACAACAGCACGAAGCTGACCTGAGCGCGCAGACGCTGGCTGAATTCCTCGCCGCCGATGCTGTGGTCGTTGCTGCACCGATGTACAACTTCACGATTCCGACCCAACTGAAGGCCTGGATCGACCGCATCGCTGTTGCCGGTCAGACCTTTCGTTACACCGAAGCCGGTCCTGAAGGTCTTTGTGGCGGCAAGAAACTGGTCATCGTCTCGACATCCGGTGGTTTACACGCCGGTCAAGCGAGCGGTGTCGCTCACGAAGAATACTTGAAGCTGGTGTTCGGCTTCCTCGGCATCACCGATATCGAGTTCGTCCGCGCCGAAGGCCTGGCCTATGGTGACGAAGTGCGCACCAAAGCGATGAACGATGCGCACACGCACATCAGCCAGCAGTTGTTCGCGGCCGCGTAAGGCTTGCGTAAAGACGCCAAAACAGCTTGAGGCAACACCCTGAAAACTCTGTATTCTGGTAGCGCAAGCTCCAGGTACGGAGTTTTTTGTTTCCGGCTATGTCGGGTAATTGTCGGACATGGCCTGGCTTATGCAATCAAGCAGTATCGTCTTTGATCAAGTAACAGGTGGCGTTCCATGGTGCGTCTTTGTGCAGCATTACTGATCTGCCTGCTCAGCAGCCTGAATTCAGTGCACGCCGCGCCTGCGCCTCATCCCCACTGGAGCGTCGGCTTCCACGAGATGAGTTTTCTCGATCCGCTGGACCTGCAACCCATGCGGGCCATTGCGTTCTATCCCTCCAGCGACAAGGAGCACACCAGCAAGCTTGAGGGCTACAGCGTCGAAGCAGGCGAAGATACGCGGGTCGCCATTGGCCGTTTCCCGATGCTGATGCTTTCCCACGGTAATACGGGCACTCCGCTGGCCTTGCATGACCTCATGACTTCATTGGCGCGCAAGGGTTTTGTGGTGGTGGCAGTGATCCATCCCGGTGACAACTCCAAAGATCACAGCCGCCTGGGCACGTTGAGTAACCTTTATGGCCGGCCGATCCAGATATCCGAAGCGATCACCGCAACCCTCGGCGATCCCATGCTGGCGCCGTTCGTCAATGCCGATCAGGTGGGTGTAATTGGCTATTCGGCGGGCGGCGAGACAGCGTTGATCCTCTCCGGTGCAACCCCTGATCTGGATCGCCTGCGCCGTTATTGCCAGGAACGTCCGGACGATCGCGATGCCTGCAACACCAAGGGCGAACTGATTGTTGATCGTGACGATTTGCAACCGGTAGCCGATCCCCGTGTGCATGCCTTGCTGCTGATGGCGCCACTGAGCCTCAAGTTCGGTCGCCATACCCTGGCCGATGTGCACGTGCCTGTGCTGCTTTACAGCGGTGACGGCGACAAACTGGTGGCCTTCGACAAAAATGCCGCAGCGCTGGCGCGCAAACTGCCGATTGCACCGGACTTCAAGTTGCTGGCAGGGGCAGGGCACTTCGTGTTCATGGCGCCCTGCAATGAAGAACAGATCCAGGCCATGCCGGCACTGTGTACCGATGCTGATGGCGTGGATCGTGAGGACATTCACCGCAACATGATTTCCGAGGCGGGGCGGTTCTTCTCCCATGCGCTGGGCAAATCGACCCGTGCCGGTATGCAAACAGCCGATCAATAAGCGACCACGGCCCGCATGACTTTGTACCGAAGAAACTGTAGGTTTTGGGTCAAGCAAATTAATGCGCAGCGTTTCAGTATGAGTGTCAATCAGGCCATCGCGCGGCGTTTCAACAGGAGCGTCAAGCCCAGACCGGTCACCGACAGCAATGCAGCGGTAAAGAAAATCCACGAATAGCCCAGATTCAGCGCTACCGCCCCCATCAGCGGCCCGGCAATCGCCAGTGCCAGATCAAAAAACACCGCATACGCACTCAGCCCCGCACCGCGACTGGTGTTCGGCACCTGCTTGATCGCCTCCACGCCCAGCGCCGGGTACACCAGCGACAGGCCGAACCCGGTCAAACCGGCGCCTAACAGGGCATAACCGGTTGAGGGGGCCAGCCACAGCAGCGTCAGACCCGCCGTTTCGATGCACATGCAGGCAATCGCCGAGGTGAACCCACCAAAACGGTTGATGCTCGAAATAAACAGTATCCGCGCCAGAATGAAACAGACACCAAACACGGTCAGGCAATACGCCGCACCGGCCCAGCCTCGGTTAACGTAATACAGGGCAATAAAGGTCGTCAGCGTGCCGTATCCGATGGACGCCAGGCTCAGGCTCGCACCGTACGGCGCAATTCGCCCGAAGACTGCCCAAAACGGCAGACGCTCGCCACGAATGACGGGCACAGAAGGTTTGTTGCGAATCAGCAACAGTGCGCCCGCGGCCATTAACGACAAGGCGATCCCCAGGCTGGCAAACCCCAGCTCGCTGACCATCACCACGCCCAGCGGTGCGCCAATGGCGATGGCGCCATAGGACGCGATTCCGTTCCAGGAAATCGAACGGGCGGTGTGTTCCGCGCCGACCTGTCCCATGCACCAGCTGATGGTGCCGACGCCGATCAAGCCTTGAGCGATACCCAGCAACAAACGACCGACGATCAGGATCAGAAGGCTCAGGAGCGGCATGCTTTGCAGCAGCGTTGACAGCAGGGTCAGCGCGCCGCTCAACACAATCCCCGACAAGCCGTAGACGATCGCCCGTTTGGTGCCGACGGTGTCCGACATGCGCCCGGCCATGGGCCGGCTGAGGAGGGTGGCGAGGTATTGGCAACCGATGGTCAACCCCGCCACGATGGCGCTGAACCCCAGTTGATCGTGGACATAACCGGGCAACACTGCGATCGGCAGGCCGATGCAGAGGAATGCAATAAAGGTATAGAAAACGATAGAGACGATCTGCAGGGTGATCGCTATGGAGCTTTGTGGTGGCAGTTGCTGCACAGACATGAGGTCTCGTTCGCGGGCGGCGGTGGGAGAACTGCATCATGGCGCGGGCGTATAATAAAAGAAAGCAGGCTAACGAAAATCAAAAGATCACAGCCTTCGGCAGCTCCTACCCTGAGATGCGTACCCTGTAGGAGCTGCCGAAGGCTGCGATCTTTTGATCTTCAGGCAATAAAAAGCCCCGTCACATGGACAGGGCTTTTTAGGCTGGCAGTCGCTTAAAACACAACACCCTGGCTACGCAAGTAGTCGTCATAGGTCCCGCTGAAGTCGATCACGCCGCTTGGGCTCAACTCGATGATGCGGGTGGCCAGGGACGATACGAACTCACGGTCGTGGCTGACGAAGATCAGCGTGCCCGGGTAGTTCTCCAGCGCCAGGTTCAGTGCCTCGATGGATTCCATGTCCAAGTGGTTGGTCGGTTCATCCATGATCAGCACGTTCGGCTTTTGCAGGATCAGCTTGCCGAACAGCATGCGACCTTGTTCACCACCGGAGATCACTTTGACCGACTTGAGGATCTCGTCGTTGGAGAACAGCATGCGACCGAGGGTGCCACGAACGATTTGCTCGCCGCCCTGGGTCCATTGGCCCATCCAGTCGAACAGGTTGCAGTCGTCTTCGAAGTCGTGTGCGTGGTCCTGGGCGTAGTAGCCCAGTTCCGCGGCGTCGGTCCACTTGACGGTGCCGGCATCCGGGGTCAGTTCGTTGACCAGGGTGCGCAGCAGGGTGGTTTTACCGATACCGTTCGGGCCGATGATCGCCACGCGCTCGCCCGCTTCAACCTGGAAGCTGAAATCCTTGAACAGCGGCTTGCCGTCGAAGCCTTTGGCCATGCGCTCGACGATGACCGCCTGACGGTGCAGCTTCTTGGTTTGTTCGAAACGGATGAACGGGCTCACACGGCTCGAAGGCTTGACCTCGGCCAACTGGATCTTGTCGATCGCCTTGGCGCGGGAGGTCGCTTGCTTGGCTTTCGAGGCGTTGGCCGAGAAACGGCTGACGAACGATTGCAGTTCCGAAATCTGTGCTTTCTTCTTGGCGTTGTCCGACAGCAATTGCTCGCGGGACTGAGTCGCCACGGTCATGTACTCGTCGTAGTTGCCCGGGAACAGACGCAGTTCGCCGTAATCCAGGTCAGCCATGTGGGTGCACACGCTGTTCAGGAAGTGACGGTCGTGGGAGATGATGATCATCAGGCTGGAGCGCTGGGTCAGGATGTTTTCCAGCCAGCGGATGGTGTTGATGTCCAGGTGGTTGGTCGGTTCGTCGAGCAACAGCACTTCAGGATCGGAGAACAGTGCCTGAGCCAGCAATACGCGCAGTTTCCAGCCAGGAGACACTTCGCTCATCGGGCCGAAGTGCTGCTCGATGCCGATACCCAGACCCAGCAGCAGTTCACCGGCACGGGATTCGGCGGTGTAGCCGTCCATTTCGGCGAACTCGGTTTCAAGCTCAGCTACGGCCATGCCGTCTTCTTCGGTCATTTCCGGCAGCGAGTAGATGCGGTCGCGCTCGGCCTTCACCTTCCACAGCTCTTCGTGACCCATGATCACGGTGTCGATCACGGTGAATTCTTCGTAGGCGAACTGGTCCTGGCGCAATTTACCCAGACGCACGTTCGGCTCGAGCATGACCTGGCCACCGGATGGCTCGAGATCGCCACCGAGGATTTTCATGAAGGTCGACTTGCCGCAACCGTTGGCGCCGATCAGGCCGTAACGGTTGCCCGCGCCGAATTTGACCGAAACGTTTTCGAATAGCGGCTTGGCGCCGAACTGCATCGTGATGTTAGCTGTAGAGATCAAAGGTTTTTCCTGCGAAGCATTCAGAGTAGCTAGGGTTGCGGCAGTACCGATTCAGTACCCGTTTCCGTTATTCAAACCACGGGACATACATCCCGGTCAGAAGCGGAAGGTCCATCTGGCAATAAGTGGACAGCAGCATATGGAGCGCTTGGCCCGAGTCTAAGTGCGCTGAGGCGGGGTTCATTCCCGTCATCAACCAAGGGGGGCGCGTAATGTTTGGCGGCGATTGTACTGGTCTGGCTCTTTAAACGATAGGGCGTTGAGGCCGCACGGGTATTTTGGCGGTATCAGCGGACATATTTTCACATCTCAATGCTAACAACTGGTTACAAGGCGTGGCTAAAATGCCCTGTCAGCCTATGCCGACAGGTATGGACTACGTTTGTTCACTTCTGGCGTGTGACGATTCCGTGAAACTCATTATTGCTGCCATCTACGTGCTATCGATTGCCTACGTGCATCTGCGCGGGCGGGTGCGCCACAAGTTGGGGCGCCAGCTGAGCGATCATTCAACGTTTCTGGCGCCGGTCAATTGCTTCCTTTACCTGTGTTCGAAAATCCCCAACAAACCTTACCTCAATCCGGCCGATTTCCCTGATCTGAGTCCTTTGCAGGCGCATTGGGAAGAGATTCGCGAAGAAGGGCGCAACCTGATCAAGGCTGGGGAGATCAAGCGCTCCCAACAATACGACGATGTGGGTTTCAACTCATTCTTCAAGACTGGCTGGAAACGCTTCTACCTCAAATGGTATGGCGACAGTCATCCTTCAGCGATGAAACTCTGTCCCCGCACGACCGAACTGGTACAGAGCATCGGTTCGATCAAGGCTGCGATGTTCGCGGAGCTGCCACCGGGCGCGAAACTGGTTCGCCATCGCGATCCCTACGCCGGGTCGTACCGTTATCACCTGGGACTGGAAACACCCAATGATGCGGGTTGCTACATCAATGTCGACGGTCAGAACTACCACTGGCGCGATGGCGAAGCGGTGATGTTTGACGAGACGTTCATTCATTACGCCGAAAACACCACCCAGCAGAACCGCATTATCTTGTTCTGCGATGTCGAGCGGCCAATGAGGTATCGCTGGGCCGCTGCGTTCAATGGCTGGTTCAGCCGTCATGTGATGTCGGCCGCGGGCGCGCCGAATGATGCGGGCGACAAAACGGGCGGGATCAACCGGTTGTTTGCCCGGATCTACAAGATTCGACTTCGAGGCAAGGCGCTGAAGAAGCGCAACCGCAAGCTGTATTACCTGGAGAAGTGGGCGGTACTGGGTGGGTTGTTGGCGGTGTTTGTCTTGATCTGACTGATGTGTTGCAGCCCTTGGCCTCATCGCGAGCAAGCTCGGCTCCCACAGCTGACCGGGTTTTAACAGTAGACACCCGTCACCTGTGGGAGTCGAGCTTGCTCGCGATGGCGTCAGTCACATCACCCACAACCTGATAGAGATGCTTGAATTAATCAGCCACTGGAACGCTTCGTGGCTTTTTTCGCCGTAGCGGTCTTCGCGGCAGGTTTTGATTTCGCCGCAGGCTTGGCCGCCGCTTTCCCACCCAGGCTCCGTTTTAGCAACTCGGTCAAATCGATCACATCCGCTGTCTTGCGCTCTTCCTCGCCCGTCGCCGTTTCCACATCCTCGATCTTGCCTTCATTGGCTTTCTTCTCGACCAACGACATGATCTTGTCCTCGAAGCTGTCGCGATAATCCTCGGGCGACCAGTCACCGCTCATGTCCTGCACCAGGCGCTTGGCCATGTCGAGTTCACCTTTGGCCAGTTTCGGCTCAGTGACTTCGCTGCCCAATTCAAGGGTGTCGAGGCTGCGTACTTCTTCCGGCCAGCGCAACATCACCAACACCATCGCCGATTCAAGCGGCATCAGCGCCGCCAGATGCTGACGGGTGTGCAGGACCACGTGAGCGAGCGCCACTTTGTTGGTTTTGCTGAGGGTCTCGCGCAGCAATGCGTAGACCTTGCCACCGCGTTTATCGGGCGCCAGGTAGTAGGGCGTGTCGATGTTCTGCAGTGGAATCTGGTCGCTGTCGACAAAGGAAAAAATGTCGATGGTCTGCGTGGACAACGGGTGCGCGGACTTGATTTCTTCTTCGCTCAAGACCACATAACGGCCCTTTTCGTATTGCACGCCTTTGACAATGTGCTCCTTGGTCACTTCCTTGCCCGTGACCTTATTAATGCGTTTGTAGCCCACGGGATCCATGCTGCGACTGTCGAGCCAGTCGAAATCCACCCCCTGGGAAGACGTCGCCGAGACCAGCGCTACAGGGATATGCACCAGACCGAAACTGATTGCGCCTTTCCAGATTGCCCGTGCCATGGTCGTCTACTCATGAGTGATGTTCAGGTGACCCGTGACGCTGAGCAAAAGTTTCAGCGCGTTGAAGCCCGGCCGGTGTACGGATCAATCACACCGTCAACTCGTGTTACATGTTCTGAAAGAGGTTTTAGTTAACAAAACAGAACCCCGGGCGTAGCGTGACATCGAAGACCCTATCTACGAACACGTCGAGAGGTTCACCTCAATGAACACGATTGCGTTTGGCGCCACGTTGCTGTTGTTGAGCGGCGTGCTGGGCAATATGGCCCAGGCCGACGTCGCATTGTCCTCGTCACCGCTGCTGTTGGCCCAAAGCCCTACGGGTACGTCCAGCAATCCTTACAACAGCCCGATTCGCCGGGCGAACCCCAATAGCATGCAAGGCACACAGCCTGCCGCACCGGTCATTCGCGGGCCCAACACCGTGCCCGTGCCGCGTACTCCGACACTGGATAACGGTGGTATCGGTAATGGTTATCCGAATAGAACCGTGCCCGGCAGCCCACCCAAATTCATACCCAACCCACCGCATCGGGATGCCGATACCAGCAATCGCTGAACGGCCGGGCTGAGGTATTGCCAGTTTTTTTTACGACATAAGGAATTGTGCATGTTGCGAAAAACCCTCCTGGCGACATTTTGCGCCAGCGCGATACTCACCACCGCATCGCCTGTCATGGCGGCGCCGACCCAGGAACTGAAGAGCGAGCAAGGCACACTCGAAGTCACGACCATCACTCAAGGGCTGGATCATCCCTGGGCACTGGCCTTTCTTCCGGATCGGCAAGGCATGCTGGTGACCGAGCGACCCGGCAACCTGCGGGTCGTCAGCGCCGATGGCAAACTTTCGTCCCCTATTAATGGCGTTCCGAAAGTCTGGGCCAAGGGGCAGGGCGGCTTGCTGGATGTGGTGCTGTCACCTGACTTCAAGCAAGACCGCACGGTCTACCTGTCGTATGCAGAAGGCGGGGGTGAGGGTGACAAGGCCGGGACGGCGGTTGGTCGCGGTCAACTCTCCGAGGACCTGACTACCCTGAAGAACTTCAAAGTGATCTTCCGCCAGGAGCCAAAGCTGTCGGTGGGCAACCACTTTGGTTCGCGACTGGTGTTCGACCGTGACGGTTATTTGTTCATCACCCTGGGTGAGAACAACGACCGGGCAACGGCCCAGGACCTCGATAAACTGCAAGGCAAAGTGGTGCGAATCTACCCGGATGGCAAGGTGCCGGACGACAACCCCTTTGTCGGGCAATCTGGCGTTCGCCCGGAAATCTGGTCCTATGGCCAGCGCAATCCGCAAGGCGCTGCGCTCAATCCCTGGACGGGCGTCCTGTGGGAGAACGAGCATGGGCCACGGGGCGGTGACGAGATCAACATCATCGAGCGCGGCAAGAATTACGGCTGGCCGATGGCAACCCACGGCATCAACTATTCAGGCCAGCCGATTCCGGAATCCAAGGGCAAGGCCACTGAAGGCACCGTGGCGCCGCACCATGTCTGGGAAAAATCCCCGGGTCTCAGCGGTATGGCGTTCTACGACGCCGACCGTTTCAAGGTCTGGCAGCACAACGTGTTTATCGGAGCGCTGGTGACTCAGGAGCTGATCCGGCTGCAATTCGATGGCGACCGGGTCGTTCACGAAGAACGGTTGATGGGGGAGCTTAACAAGCGCATTCGTGATGTGCGGCAGGGGCCCGACGGTTATCTGTACGTACTGACCGATGAAAGCGATGGAGCGCTGTATAAGGTTGGATTGATGTAACCCTGCATAACGAACTTTGTAGCAGCAGGCGTCCGGCTGAGGTGTGGCGAGGGGATTTATCCCCGCTGGGTCGCGCAGCGGCCCCAAAACTATACGACTGCTTCGCAATCGAACGGGGATAAATCCCCTCGCCACAGGCTTCGCTAGCTGCTACTAGGTTTTGCGTTTAACCGAGATTGAATTGGCCATTGACTTGCCATTAGCGGGCAGCTAATTTCCGTACATGACTTTTACCGTATTGCGTTGCCAGCCAAGCATTATTACCGCCATTCCTTATTTGGCGGGCTAGCTCACGACTGCAGCACCCAACCCGCCCTAGAGGCGGGTTTTTACTTTCTGTCTCCTGGGTTTTGAATCAACACGGTCGGTGTAGGAACTGCCGCTCCTACGTCGGCCTGTGTACCACAGGAGATAACAATGAACAGCACTCCCTGCCAGCAAACCCTGCTTGAGCGCTACGTAAAAAAGATCCTCGCCGCGCCCGTCTACGAGCTGGCTGTGCGAACACCCTTGCAAGTTGCCCCGGCTTTATCCGCAGCGCTGGGCAATCAGGTCCTGCTCAAGCGGGAGGACCTGCAACCGACCTTCTCCTTCAAGATTCGCGGTGCCTATAACAAGCTGGTGCAGTTGAGTGATGAGCAAAAGGCTCGGGGAGTGATCACCGCCTCTGCCGGCAATCATGCTCAGGGCGTTGCACTGGCGGCGCTTGAGCTGGGGATCGCCGCAACCATCGTGATGCCCTGCAAGACTCCGGAGTTGAAGGTGCTTGGCGTGCGCAGTCGAGCGGCGGAAGTGGTGTTGCACGGGGAAAGTTTTCCATTTGCCCTGGCCCACGCGTTGCAATTGGCGGAGGAAACCGGGCGCACCTTCGTTTCACCCTTCGACGACCCGGACGTGATTGCCGGGCAGGGCACGGTTGCCATGGAGATCCTTCGCCAGCATCAGGGTCCGCTGGACGCGATATTCGTTCCGGTAGGCGGTGGAGGGTTGATCGCCGGGATCGCGGCGTATGTGAAATACCTGCGACCCGAAGTGCGCATCATCGGCGTCGAATCCGAACATTCTGCGTGTTTGGCCGCGGCATTAAGCGCGGGCACACGTGTGGTGCTACCGAGCGTCGGCACCTTTGCCGATGGTGTGGCCGTGGCGCAGATCGGCGCTTATGGATTCGAGGTTTGCCGGTTTTGTGTCGATGAAGTCATCACCGTCAGCAACGATGAACTCTGCGCCGCGATCAAGAACATCTACGACGATACCCGCTCGATCACCGAACCTTCCGGTGCGCTGGCGGTGGCCGGTATCAAGAAGTACGTGGCGCAGACACGAGCAAAAGGAAAGACGCTGATCGCCATCGACTCCGGCGCCAACATCAATTTTGACAGTTTGCGGCATGTGGCCGAACGCGCCGCGTTGAACGGCGCGCCGGCCTGAGGCGACCTTTACTCTTGAACGGCTTTTTCGACTTTGCTCGATGCAGACCAGACCCGATAGCGGACGTCGACGTCTTCAGGCACGTAGAGCACGATAGGCAGCTTGCTGTTGTACCGCAGGAGGAATCCATCGCCTACGACCGGTACAAAGTCTTGTTTCGACTTGCCATCCGGACAGGCCATCATCGTGCTCATCGGGCCGATGACTTTTTCGAGTCGGTAAAACGGATAACCCCATCCTTCGAGATTCTTCTCCTCAAGAATGCCGCCCAGGCGCTGACGATTGCAGTCCACCGTCAGCGTCTTGCCGGCGAGGATTTCAACCTGGAAGTTCTCTTCCTGAGGGTGGGACGGGAGATGAATGACCTGCCGGGTGAAACCCTGTTCAGGTTTCGGGAACGGCGCGACTTCTTCGAGTTTGGCAGCGTGTACAACGGTGGACAGCCCGGCAATTATTAGCCCGACGGTCGTGTTAAAGGTCACAGAACCCATGATGCCTCCTTGCTTGTGAGTGGGGTGAGCGGATACTGGATGTATTCCCCGCATTCTTGCTTTCGTCGCCGTTTATAGCAAACCTGTTATGAGAGGGTTGCGTTCTGCATGTGCCCAAACTGGGTTTCTTGCAAATTGCATGAGGCTTTTTTCAGTCGGGTTGCTAACGCATTGATTTGCCGATGAGCTGCACGGCGAACTTCAAGGCATGAATTATGCTGTATCTACTCCTAAGCCGACCGTGCAGTTTATTGAGTCGGTGTCGAGTTTGATTGGCTATCTCAAAATTAAGGAGAGGGTCGCCATGTTTTTGTCTGCCTTGGAACTTCGTAACATTATTGAAAGCAGCTTTCTGCCGAGACGCTGCCAATGCACGCTGACACCCGATCTTTCGATGACCATAAAAGTTTATTCCGACGGTGCAACGGATCAGCTCGATCTGTGCAAAACCGGGATAGACGCCAAGCAACTCAATGGGAGCCGGGAGATCAATGACCTGATCGCGGGGTTGCGTTCGGACATTGACCATCGAACGCATCTTCAGACACTCCATCCCGATCGAAAAGCCCTGTAGTTGCTCGCCGTAGAATCCCACACCTCAATGTCTGGCCTGGCAACCAGGCCAGACATTGCTTCAATTCTGATAGCTGCACGCATCGGATAATTTGCGATAGGTGATTTCTGCGGGTTTGCCCGTGTTGTCGATGTATTTCATTTCCGCCGTCACCACTTTGCAGTCCAGTGTCGAAGGTTCGGTCAAGGCGACCACCTTGGACACGTGCAATGGCATTCCATAGTGATAGGGCACGGCTTGCGTCTGCGCGGAGTCGCTGGCGTTTGCGATTCCGGTAAATGCCGTAAAGGCGAGGGAAGAAGCGAGCAGTACAGTGCGCACGTTCATGAACTTTCTCCAATGCAGAAGGCTGTCAACTCGACGAGACGATCGTCGGGCCTGCCGCACTGGGCGTCAGAGAAGTCTGAGGGCGTGCGGTCCAGTAAAGTTTTGGACCGCAGTGTTAAGGGATGGTTAACCTGCTTGAGCGCCGCCTGTCGGCTGGTAGAGAGGGATAGATATTCAACATTGCTACCGCCTGATAATCCGCTATCGCGAGCAGGCTCACTCCTACAAGGGTTTGAGGTTATATCGAGCTTTTGGCCGACACGCAACGAATGTGGGAGCGAGCTTGCTCGCGATGAGGCCATGGCTTCATCAAAGATCCAGTTGATGCCGATACGGCAGATCCGGCCCCGTCTTGCTGCAGGTCAACGCCGCCGCTTGCACTGCAAATTTCAGCATCGCCTCAATCTGCTCACGCGGCAGCCGCTGCACCCCTTCCACCGAATCCATCTGCTGCTCGGTCAGCCACGCAATCAACGCGGCCTGAAAGGTATCGCCTGCGCCCACCGTGTCAGCAATGTCCACCGGGCGCGCCGCCACCGACCATGAACCGTGCTGCCGACTGAACACCGTCGCGCCTTCGCCTCCGCGCGTCAGGAACACCAGCTGGCAGCGATGTTCCAGCCAGCCCTCAATCACCCGTTGTGGTTCTTGTTCGGGGTACAACAGGCTCAGGTCTTCGTCGCTGACCTTGATCAGGTCGGCAAGCTCGACCAACGTCGCGATGCGCGAACGCCACAGCTCAATGTCGGGCTCAGGATTCAGCCGCACGTTCGGGTCCAGGCTGATCAGACGCTTGCCACTTTCACGCTGCACCAGCGCCAGCAGCGTGTCGGCAATCGGCTGCACCACCAGCGAGAACGAGCCAACGTGCAAGCCCTTCACCTCAGATCCCAAGGGCGGCAAATGTTCCAGTTTCAATTGTCGATCCGCACAGCCTTCACCCCGAAAGCTGTAGTGAGGCGAGCCGTTTGCACCCACGGCCACCATCGCCAGGGTGGTCGGTGCGGCGAAATCCACCAAAAATTCCGGGCGCACCCCTTCGTCTCGCAGTACTTGCTGCAGGCGCCTGCCCAGATAGTCGGTGGACAACCCAGCAAACAGCGCGGCTTCCACGCCTAAACGGCGCAAGCCTACTGCCACGTTGAACGGCGAGCCGCCAGCGATGGCCTTGAAATTAACCTTGGAAGCCGGACCGCTGGCATCGTCTTCGCTGAAGAAATCGAACAGCGCTTCACCACACACCAGATACATAATTGTTCGCTCTTTAAAGTGTTGCGACATGCCGTTGATAGCGCTCATAAGCCTGCTCGAACGCTGCCACATTGGCGGCAATCGGCAGGGTTTCGCTGGCCAGGTCGAGCTTTACACAGCGCTCGCACAGATCCGCCAGGCTGTCCTCGTGTCCAGTTGCCCAGGACGTGCACCAAGCCGCCTGAATCGCCGCGCCGAGCGCTGCGGCTTCACTGTGCTCGGTGCAGATCACTGGCGTGTTCATGATATCGGCGACCATCTGCCGCCAAACCGGGCTTTTCGAGCCGCCGCCGATCAGGCAGATGCGCAGGCTTTTTAAGCCATTGTGGCGTAACAGGTCCAGCCCGTAACGCAAACCAAAGGTGGTGCCTTCGACAACGGCGCGACACAGATTGGCCTGGGTCAGGTTGGTCATGGTCAGCCCCAGCAGGCTACCGGTGGCATGGGGCAGGGCGGGCACCCGTTCGCCGTTGAGAAACGGCAGCATGCAAATGCCATCGGCGCCGATCGGAGCTTGTGCAATTTTTTCGTTGAACTGCTCGATAGTCAGGTCGAACAGCTCACGAATCACCCCAGTGGCGTTGGTCAGGTTCATGGTGCAAATCAGTGGCAACCACCCACCGGTCGAGGAGCAGAACGTCGCCACCGACGCATCCTTGCTGACTTTCGGCTGATCGGCGTAAGCGTAAACCGTCCCCGAAGACCCCAGGCTCATGGTGATGGTGCCGGGCTTGATGTTGCCGGTGCCAATGGCGCCCATCATGTTGTCACCGCCACCACTGGAAACTGTTGCGTTCGGATTGATGCCCAAGCGCTCTGCGATGCTCCCAAGGACGGTACCGACCGCTTCATGAGCGTCTATCAACTCCGGAAGTGCGGCTTGCAAACGTCCGGTGGGATCAATGTCGCGCAGCAGCTGCAAATCCCACTGACGGGTGCGCACGTTAAAATAGCCGGTGCCGGATGCGTCGCCGTATTCGCTGCAACTGCGGCCAGTGAGCCAGTAATTAAGGTAGTCATGGGGCAACAGGATGCGTGCGATTCGGGCGAATATCTGTGGGTGCTGTTCCTTGGTCCAGAGCAGTTTGGAAACGGTGTAGCCGGGTGCGATGACGATGCCGAGACGTTCCAGGGAGCCTTCTTCACCGCCCAGATGAGCCAGCAGGCGTTCATTCTGCGGGGTGGATTCGGTGTCACACCACAACTTGGCCGGACGCAGTACCTGACCTTGATCGTCGAGCAGGACCAGGCCGTGTTGCTGCCCGGAAACACCGATGCCGAGGATGTCCTGACCGTCGACATTGGCCGCGAGCAGCGCACGGCGAGTCGCCAGGCAAAAGGCCTCGGTCCATTCATTTGTGTCTTGTTCACGCCGGCCATTGGCGCCGCTGATCAGCGTGTGCGGAGCGGCTCCCTGGCCTATGACCTGACCACTGACAGCGTCGAGGATGATGGCTTTGGTGCCTTGGGTGCCGCAGTCGATGCCCAGGAACAGGTGTTGGTTTGCCATGGGAGATCCTTGGGTCTTCGAGTCGATAGGAATACACATTCGATGTCAGTGGTGCCTGTCAGAAAGCTATCGCCAGCAGGCTAGCTCCCACACTGGGTTGTGGCGTTCGCAATGCCCCTGTGGGAGCTAGCTTGCTAGCGATGGCGGCAGCCGGTTCACCGCCGCACTCAATCCAAAATCCGCTCCAACGTCCGCGACACCCCCACCTCGCGCAAACTGTTGCAGCACCATTCAAACGCCGCCACAAATTCGGGAGAGTTCGGAATCGCCGTGCCAAAAATCTCCTCGACCGCCAACAACCGCTGCGTGATCAGCGCATCCTCCGCCACCAGCGCCTGGCAATACACCGCCCGCGGATCGGGGATTGAAAACGTCTCCCCATGCTCATCGACACCCTTCAGATACAACGCCCAGGCCGCCACCACCAACGCTGCACGCCGTGTGTCCCGACCATCGGCAATCAACCGATTGATGGTCGGCACGGTGAACTTGGGAAACTTCGACGAGCCATCCGAACAGACCCGCTCCAGTTGGTCGGCAATCGCCTGATTGGAGAACCGCTTAACCAGCGTGTTCTTGTAATCGGTCAAGTCAATTCCCGGCACGGGTGAGAGTTGCGGCGTCACGTCCAGGTCCATGTAGGCACGCATGTAACGCACAAACAGCGGATCGTTCATGGTTTCGTGAACGAAGCGGTAGCCCTTCAGAAACCCGAGATACGTCAGCGCCAGGTGGCTGCCGTTGAGCAGTTTGATTTTCATCTCTTCATAAGGCGTCACGTCGTCAGTGAACTGCACGCCGACCTTCTCCCAGGCCGGGCGTCCGTTGACGAACCGGTCTTCCAGTACCCACTGCACAAAGGGTTCACAGACCACCGGCCAGGCGTCGTCCACCGCGTGTTTGTCAGCCAGTTGCAGGCGATGTTCGGTGCTGGTCATCGGCGTGATGCGGTCGACCATGGCATTGGGGAAGCTCACGTTGTCAGCGATCCAGTCGCGCAGATCAGCATCACGCAATTCGGCGAACGCCAGCAGGGCTTTACGGGTGACGGCGCCGTTGTGCGGCAGGTTATCGCAGGACATCAAGGTGAACGCCGGGATGCCGGCGGCCCGCCGTCGGGCCAGCGCGGCGCAGAGGAAGCCGAACACGGTTTTCGGATTGTCCGGGTTCGCCAGATCATGCTGGATCTGCGGCAGATGGGCCATGAACTCGCCGTTACTGTCATCGATGCAGTAACCGCCTTCGGTGATGGTCAGCGAGACAATACGAATCTGCGGGTTCGCGAGTTTGGCGATCAGTGCCTCGGCGCCATCTTCAGCCAACAACATGTCGCGTATCGCGCCGATGACCCGGACTTCAGTGTCGTCGGTGTCGCCCAGTTCAAACAGTGTGAACAGGCAATCCTGCTCCTTGAGGTCATCCCGGGCGCGACGGTCTTCGGCACGCAGGCCTATCCCGCAAATCGCCCAGTCCAGACCTTCGCCGGTGTTCATCAGCGCGTCGGTGTAATACGCCTGGTGCGCACGGTGAAAACCACCGACGCCGATATGCGCGATACCCTGGCGAGTGTCGCTGAGCGTGTAGGAAGGCAAGACCACCTCAGGAGCGAGGCGATGCATATTCTGTTTATTGAGTTTCATCACAGGCTCTCTAAGATCAGGCCGCTGCACGCAACGGGCGCGTCAACGCCACGCCGTTGGCATCGAACAAATGGCAGTGTTGAGCATCCAGGTGCAGGCTCAGGGCCTCGCCATAACGGCTGGCCAGGTCGCCGCGAACGCGCATCGTCAGTGCTTCACCCGAGGAGGTGACGACGTGGCAGAAGGTGTCGCTGCCCAGGCGTTCGCTGACGTCGGCGGTGACGTTGAGTGTGCAATCACCGGTTTGCGCCAGTTCCAGATGTTCTGGGCGAATGCCCAGGGTCACGGCGCCACCGACGCTCAGGTTCGCGCCGGACAGTGGCAAGGTAATACGCGTGCCCGCGTCCAGCAGCACTTCGCAGCCCTGGCCGTCGGTGCGGGTGATCTTGCCTTTCAGGAAGCCCATTTTCGGCGTGCCGAGAAAGCCTGCGACAAACAGGTTGGCGGGCTGGTGATAGAGGTCCAGTGGCGAGCCCACTTGCTCGATCTTGCCGCCATTGAGCACAACGACTTTGTCAGCCATGGTCATGGCTTCGACCTGGTCGTGGGTGACGTAGATCATCGTCGCTTGCAGGTCTTTATGCAGTCGCAACAACTCCAGACGCATCTGCACCCGCAGTGCGGCGTCGAGGTTGGACAGCGGTTCGTCGAACAGAAAAATCTTCGGGTTGCGCACGATGGCCCGGCCGATGGCCACGCGTTGACGCTGCCCGCCAGACAATTGTTTAGGCTTGCGTTCCAGCATCGGCCCGAGTTCGAGGATGCGGGCGGCTTCACCGACTTTCTTCTCTACCTCGGCTTTAGATACACCGGCCAGGTCCAGGGCAAACGACATGTTTTTGCGCACGCTCATGTGCGGGTACAGGGCGTAAGTCTGGAACACCATCGCGAGGTCGCGCTTGGCAGGGCTGACTTCGGTGATGTCACGGCCATCCAGTTCGATGGTGCCGCCGCTGACTTCTTCCAGACCCGCAATCAGGCGCAACAGGGTGGATTTGCCGCAACCCGACGGGCCGACGAACACCACGAATTCCTTGTCGTTCACTTCCAGGTCGATGCCCTTGATGATGGAAAAGCCTTCGAAGCCTTTTTGCAGATTCTTGATTTTCAGGTTGGCCATGATGATGGGCCTCCGCAGTATTGTTATTCGTTTGAGCCGGGCGAGCTTTTTTGTAGGAGTGAGCCTGCTCGCGATAGCGGAGTGTCATTCAACAATGATGTCGACTGACACGGCCTCATCGCGAGCAGGCTCGCTCCTACAGGGAATGGCATTGGGTTCGGGATGTTCATTTCACAGCGCCAAACGACAGGCCGCGCACCAGTTGTTTCTGGCTGATCCAGCCAAAAATCAGGATCGGCGCGCAGGCCAGCGTCGAGACTGCCGACAACTTGGCCCAAAACAGACCTTCGGGGCTCGAGTACGAGGCAATCAGCGCGGTCAGTGGCGCGGCTTTCGACGAGGTCAGGTTCAACGACCAGAACGCCTCGTTCCAGCACAGGATCAGCGACAGCAGTACCGTGGACGCCAGGCCGCCCTTGGCGATCGGCAGCAGCACGCGGACCATTTCCTGCCACAGCGTGGCCCCGTCCAGACGCGCGGCTTCGAGGATGTCTTTGGGGATGTCTTTGAAGTAGGTGTAAATCATCCAGACCACGATCGGCAGATTGATCAGCGTGTAAATGATGATCAACGCGATGCGCGTATCCAGTAGCCCGAGGCTCTTGGCCAGCAGGTAGATCGGCATCAGCACGCCCACCGGTGGCAGCATTTTGGTGGAGAGCATCCACAGCAACGTGCCTTTGGTGCGTTGGGTTTCGTAGAACGCCATGGAATAGGCCGCAGGCACCGCGATCAACAGGCACAGGGCGGTGGCGCTGAAAGAAATCACCACCGAGTTCCAGGCAAAGCTGAAGTAATCGCTGCGCTCATTGATGTGCAGGTAGTTCTCCAGCGTCGGCGTGAAAATGAACTGCGGAGGCGTGGCGAAGGCGTCGATTTCGGTTTTGAAACTGGTCAGCACCACCCAGAAGATCGGGAAGAAAATCAGGATCGCGATGGCCCAGGCCAGGGTGCCGAGCAGCAGGCTTTGCAGGCGACGGGATTGTTGAAGAGTCATGGCAGGCCTCAGGCTTTGTCTGTCAGGTTTTTGCCGATCATGCGCACCAGGATGATCGCCGCGATGTTGGCAATCACCACCGCGATCAATCCGCCCGCCGATGCCATGCCGACGTCGAACTGCACCAGCGCCTGGTTGTAGATCAGGTACGCGAGGTTGGTCGAGGCATAGCCGGGTCCACCGTTGGTGGTGGTGAAGATTTCGGCGAACACCGAGAGCAGGAAGATGGTTTCGATCATCACCACCACCGCAATCGGCCGAGCGAGGTGCGGCAGCGTCAGGTGCCAGAAAATCGCGATCGGCCCGGCACCGTCCAGGCGTGCGGCTTCTTTCTGTTCCTGGTCGAGGGACTGCATGGCGGTCATCAGGATCAGGATCGCAAAGGGCAGCCATTGCCAGGACACGATGATGATGATCGACAGCAGCGGGTAGTGCGCCAGCCAGTCCACCGGTTGCGCGCCGAACAGTTTCCAGACGTAGGCAAGAATCCCCGAGACCGGATGGAAAATCAGGTTCTTCCAGATCAGGGCGCCAACGGTGGGCATGATGAAGAACGGCGAGATCAGCATGACCCGAACGATGCCGCGACCGAGAAACTCACTGGCCTCCAGCAACGCACTGATCAGTACGCCGAGTACGACGCTGATCAGCAGCACACTGCCCACCAGCAGCAAAGTATTGGTGGCCCCGGGCATGAACCCCGAGTCGGTCAGGAAATAGGTGAAGTTCTCCAGCCCCACGAACTCGTTTTCGCCCGGATTGAGCAGGTTGTAGCGAATCACCGAGAAATAGACGGTCATGCCCAGCGGCACGATCATCCAGAGCAGCAACAAGGCTACGGAAGGGCTGACCAGTAACCAGCCGGGATTGGCCAGCCGGCTTTTACGCACCGGCTGGGGAATGTCCATGTGAGCTTTGGCAGTTGAAATATTCATGGCATTAGAACCAGTTAAGAACAGGTGCATGACGATCAAATGTCGGAGCAGGCTTTTGTGGCGAGGGAGCTTGCTCCCGCTGGGTTGCGAAGCGACCCCATAACTTTTGCGACTGCTTCGCAGCCGAGCGGGAGCAAGCTCCCTCGCCACAATCACCATCCCAAGGGGAGTGTGCGGATTACTTGGGATAACCGGCGCGCTTCATCTCTCGTTCAGTAGTCTGCTGGGCGGCGGCCAGGGCCTGATCGACCGTGGTCTGACCGATGAGCGCTGCCGAGAACGACTTGCCCACCTGGGTGCCGATGCCCTGGAACTCGGGAATCGTCACCAACTGAATACCGATGTAAGGCACAGGCTTGAGCGTCGGCTTTCTTGGGTCCGCCGCTTTCAGCGACTCCAGCGTCACCTTGGCGAACGGCGCGGCGCTCATGTACGCCTCGCTGTAGGTCGAGGCCCGAGTGCCTGGTGGCACGTTGGCGATGCCGTCGGTTTTGGCGACCAGTTCACCGTATTCCCTGGACGTGGCCCAGGCGCTGAAGGTTTTCGCCGCGTCTTTCGCCTTGGAACTGGTCGGAATCGCCAGCGCCCAGGAATAGAGCCAGGCCGAGCCTTTGTCCGTCACCTGATGCGGGGCATAGGTAAAGCCGACGTGGTCTCTGACTTTGCTCTGGGTCTTGTCGGTGACGAACGAACCGGCAACGCTGGCATCGACCCAGATCGCGCATTTGCCGCTGTTGAACAGCGCAAGGTTTTCGTTGAAACCGTTGCTCGACGCGCCCGGCGGGCCGGATTTTTTCATGATGTCAACGTAGAAATTCAGCGCGTTTTTCCACTCCGGTCCGGTGAATTCCGGCTGCCACTTTTCGTCGAACCAGCGCGCACCGTAGGCGTTGGCCAGGGTGGTGATCTGGGCCATGTTCTCGCCCCAACCGGCTTTGCCGCGCAGGCAGATGCCGTACTGTTCTTTGTCTTTGTTGGTGAGTTTGCTGGCGAACTCACCGATCTGCTCCCAGGTCGGACGCTCGGGCATGGTCAGGCCGGCATCCTTGAACAGGTCGGTGCGGTAATAAGTGATGGAGCTTTCAGCGTAAAACGGCAGGGCATACAACGAACCCTTGACCGAGAGGCCTTCACGCACGGAAGGAAACACGTCGTCGAGCGCATACGCGGCGGGCAAATCCTTCATCGGCTCCAACCAGCCCTTGGCGCCCCAGAGTGCGGCTTCGTACATGCCAATAGTCAGAACGTCGAACTGACCGCCCTGGGTCGCAATGTCCGTGGTCAGGCGTTGGCGCAGGACGTTTTCTTCAAGCACCACCCAATTGAGCTTGATCTCCGGATGCTCGGCTTCGAAGGTTTTCGAGAGCTTTTGCATGCGGATCATGTCGCTGTTGTTGACGGTGGCGATGGTCAGGGTCTGGGCGCCAAGGCTGACGCTGCTGAAGGTCAGGCAGGCGAGGGCAAGCAGAGCTTTTGCAGAAGGTTGCATCGTGCACTCCTTTTCTGCACCCGAGGGGGGACAGAAGGACAGTTATTGTTTTTGTGTCTGCCGGAGACCGGAAGAATGTGCACTGATTACAACGTTCAATCGAGCGCGTGACAAATTGTTCATCGCACTCAAACCGATACTATTTTGCACTGACAGGCGGTTGCGAAGATGCCACGTCGGATACTTCTGTAGCAGCTGCCGAAGGCTGCGTTCGAGTGCGCAGCGCTCGCCGAATGTGGGTCATACGGCGAATCCAGAGTTTAAAAAACGGAAACGATGGCGCCTGCTGCGCAGGTGAACGCAGCCTTCGGCAGCGGCTACAGGGGAAAGCGTCAGTGCTGGTTTTGCTCAGTCAAACGCTGCACCGCCAACCGCCGATAATGCGAAGGCGTCATGCCCTTGAGCTGTTGAAAGCGTCGATTGAAATTGGAGATATTGTTGAAACCCGACTCAAAGCAGACATCGGTCACCGGCTTGTCGCCGTCCGCCAGCAATTCGCAGGATTTGCTGATGCGCAAGCGGTTGACGAACTCGATGAAGCAGCGCCCGGTGGCTTGCTTGAACACACGGCTGAAATACGTCGGCTTCATCCCCAGGTGCGCGGCGACTTCTTCCAGGGGCAGTTCCCGTGCGTAATGGGCAAAGATGTAATCGACCGCGCGGTTGGTGCGGTCAACGTTATGCTCATCGGCCAGTTGCGATGTGGTAGCGCCGGACAGCAATTGGTAATCGTCCGAAGCGGCCAGCAACTCCAGCAAAATGAAAAAATGCCCGAGACGGGTCACGCCTTGGGTGTCGGCGATACGCTGCATCAGGCTCATCGCCTGGCGGATCGTGCGCTGGCAGCGGAATTCGATACCGTACTGCGCACGCTCAAGCAGTGGCGCCAGGGCCTTGAGCTCGGCGAAGACCAGGTGACCACTGTCGAACAATTCATCCGTGAAATTCACCAGCATGTCGCGCTTGGGCACCACCTCGTCTTCGGCGACCTGGCTGATCCAGTTATGGGGCAGGTTGGGGCCAGTAAGAAACAGGGTTTGCGGGTAAAAATTGCCGATGTAATCGCCGATGAACACCTTGCCGGAGCTGGCAACGATCAGGTGCAGTTCGTATTCCTTGTGGAAATGCCAGCGCACTAAAGGGCAGGGGAAGCCATGCTGGCGATAGATGATGGACAGACCGTTGTGGTCGTCCATCAACTCGTAGGAGGGGTCGGTAACTCTGGCTGCTCGGCTCATGTCAGGGCGCTTTTATTGTTCTCGCACGCTGATCATGCCTCGTTACGGGTGGTTCGTGCCACCCGTAGGAAGGGTCTGACGGTTTTTTGCTTCAATCCACTGCGCCATGTATTGCGTGCTCTTGTGGTGATGGTGGCGCAGCATGCTCCCGGTGAAATTGTCCCTTCTGATCGTGTTCATTTGCTGCTGACAGGCCTGGAGGTGGGTGATCAGCGCCGGGCCATGATCGGTCTTGAGGTAGCGGCGCGACAGCAGTTCCACGCCTGCGGCCTGTGCGTCAAGCCAGGTTTTTTCGTCCTTGTAGAGTTGTACTGCGCTGTCTGCAAATTGCTGTGCGGTGCGGGTTATCGCGCCTGGCCAGGGTTCTTCGCCGTGCATGCCTTCTGCACCGACGGGCGTGGTGACATTGGGCGTGCCGCAGAGCATGGCGTCCACCAATTTGCCTTTGATGCCCGCACCGAATCGTAGCGGCGCGACGCACACCCGCGCCGCCGACATGACTTGCAAGGCATCTTCAGCCCAGTTCATGACATGAAACCCTTGCGCGGCATTGTGTAACGCCGTCGCTTTGGGCGGTGTATAGGCGCCGTAGATGTGGAGTTGGGCAGTGGGCAATTGCTGACGAATCAACGGCCAGATCACCGTTTTAAGCCAGAGAACAGCATCCCAGTTCGGCGCATGGCGGAAGTTACCAATGCTCAGGAAATTCGCCCGCTCTTCGAAGGGTAGGAATGACTGAGGCGGCAAATCGACCATCAACGGGCACCAGTGCAGCAAGTTGCGAGGCACGTTGAACTGCTCAACCAGTAACTCGATTTCCACTTCGGAAATCATCAGCGTCAAGTCACAACGATAAATCGCTGCCAGTTCCCGTTTGGCCAGATCCGTATCGGCCATGTGCTCAAACTCTTCACGCAACGCGGGCGCGAACAGTTCGTTGAAATCGTGGTTATCGTCGCTGACCTTCAACCGGTCCTTGAGTCGTTGGTGCCGGGCGTGTCGCAGACTCTGCAGGTCCGAGGTTTCGAGCACGCGCAAGGCATCGGGGCACTGTTGCTCAACGCGCCAGCCAAACTGTTCTTCCATCATGAATTGATCGAACAGCACGATGTCCGGGGCCAGTTCGCTGACAAAGGTGTCAAAACTGCTGTTGTTCAACTCGATCGGCACTTGGCGAATGCCCAGTGCCGTCAGGTCTGCCGGATGTTCGCCCGCGCCGGCGGGACTGCTGAACGTGATATCCCAGCCTTGCTGCAAGAACGCCTCGAGGATTTGCATGACATGACCGCTGGCCGCCGAAGAACGGGGCTCGGGCCAGACGTAACCAATGACCAGGACTTTGGTTGCGTGGGGATGACTCATGAGGCATTCCTTGAACAGGAGGGAAATGTTAGGCGGGCAATTAGACCATAGGTGATAGAAATCAGGCGCGGACCTAATGGTCAGTACGCCACACGGCTGACGCCCCCGAGTAGGGGCGTCGCGGTCATGTATAACGCGCAATGAGCGTCTAAAAACGCCTTAGAAGCTTGGCGTTTTTGGAGCGTTTATCATTTCGCTCCATGCTGGATCAGTTGGACTCATCCATCGGGCAATGGGAGGGGAGGCCTTCCAGTCGGTCGCAATGATCATCTTTCCTTCGGACGCCCAGGAAGACATCTTGTCTTCAAAGGCCTTCATGTAATTTTTTGCATGGCAACTGATGCCAGCCCATGGATCAACGACCCAGGCGTCCTTGAACGCTGCCTCACTAAAGTTGATGGTAGAAGTAATAGGTCCTTTTTGCGGTACGCCGACCACTGCAAAGGTATGACCGGGCATTCTCCAAGTTGAGGCGGTGCCGCCGCTGTCCTGAACAATTCTAATAGCGGTGGCCGCCATATGGTCACAGTTTCCGGCGCCAGTTTTGACCACCATGTCAACGGCGTCGGGCGCGGTAAGTCTGGAGTATTGCCAAACAACAACTGGCTGTGTCAGCGCCTGCCGATGTATATCATTTAGATCACCTCGGTTCACCTGATTAAACGGCCCAAGACCGGTAGCGGCGATTTGAGCGTCTACTTGTTGCTTTGCCCCATTCGCATAGAGCCGGTTTTTATCGTACGGCGAGGCGCTTTCAAAAAAAGGTGGTTTTCTAATGGGTTCGATTTTTATGGCAGGAATGATCACTTCAAGGTCAAGCGGTGCCTCACTTTTTACAGCCGTTAAAATAAGTTCGCGTTTCTGCATCTCGGTCATTTTGTCCGTAAGTTTTCTGAAATTGTCAATGTCGTTACTGTCCCAGCCAAGTGATTCCAATTCTTTGTATAAAGAGCTCAGAGGGGGAAGTGCAATAAAATCATTGTTAGGTACCTTGCCGGCCGCACGAATAAACGGGTCTTTGATAGTGTGGTATGACTTTATGAGGGTGGCACCTAGACCGCCGTCACTCGGTGATATATTAGTAAAGGTGCCGCCAATACTTCCATTTTTGTTGTACTTTGTGTAGTAGAAAAGCCCGGTGTCTGCTTCTGCGACCAAGTAGCTGGACTTGCCAAATAAGGTTCCTGAAACATCTACGATGAAAGCTCTCAACTCTCGCGCATCGTCTTGCCCGTGAATGATTCCGTCAATTTTTACCACGCGGGTGGCGGCGTTGAGTTCTTCGTCGACAATCTTTCCGGCAAAACCGAAGTGTTCGTTTGGGATGATGCTGCCTGTGGTGGTCTTTTTAAATTGCAAGGGTACCGTCAATGGGTCCGGGATGCAGTTTTGAAAGGTGTTATCACATTTATATATGCGTCGTTCATGAATTATCCGCGGCTGTACACCTTGCTCTCCCTTGGATGGATAGAGGCGTTTGTGTTCAATTGCCTGAACCCTTTTTTCTTCGACAGTCATGAGGTTTTTGTCAAGCGTTTTTGAAAAGCAGTTTCCTGTGCGCTTGCCCTTTCCCCCTATGCTGCAAACCACATCGAATCCCTCGAGATCCTTGAAGTAAGCCGGAGAGGTGATGTCGTTCAGTTCGTCGGGATGTTGGGGATCAAATCGATAAACTTTATCACCCACCACGACATCGGTTCCCGATGAGCGCTTGATGGTGTGCGGTTCATCGGTGAACAGTTTTAAATTGGTGTAGGCCTTGGAACCGTCACCGAAGGTCGTGGGTTCAAGCGTCATCGCACTGTCAGGTTTGAAATTATCAAGAGGCGGGCCATATGCGCGATTATTCGTTACATCAAAGGCGTACCATTGTCCATTTTTGAACTTGGCAGTGACTTTAGTGGTTTGTCCCGCGACTGTCGCTGCGTCACAGACTCCTTCGGCGATATCGGCGTGTTTTAACACGTCGGCGTGGCTAATGGCTTTCGTACAGCCATACAGTTTCTTGATTTGATCAACACCCTTTTCGGCAGCCTTATAGGCAAGGGAACCTAATTTGCAAGCGGCATTTTTCCCAAATTTGGCAAAGTCGGCGATACCGTCAAAAGGATTCGCGGAGGTTACCAGGGTGCTGCCGCTGATCATGGTAAGTTTCAGGATTTTAGGTACGAAGTTACCACTTGATTTTAGGATTTGAGCGCCCTTGCCAACCGCTTTAGCGCCAGGAATAACGAACCCGGCAACATCCAGCGTACAGTCCAATGCAGCGCTATTTCCATCGCCTTTTACAATGTTTTCAATGCATGATTTAAAAGGTACCAAACCAAGGAAGAAGTCCGCCACTTTGTCCTTTAATATGGCCTCTTCTTCGGAGGCAGTCGAACCCTTCGCCAAGTCATGCAACGCTTCTCGTCCGGTAATGAAGTGTTGGTTTACAGCCATCGAGGCCATATTGTTGGTAGTCGAACTGGGCGAAAATGCATTAGGCACGGTATTGAAATCAAAGTTCTCAGGACGGGTTTTGGACAGTCGCGTGCGGGGCATTAATTGTTCAATGATAACGTCGGATGTTATTCCGTCTCGAGGCGCTGCACCTGTCTTGTATGCCTCCCAATCGAACGGGTGCGGTCTTCCACGCTCCGCCCGTTCTTCACCCGTCTCCAATGGCACTGTAAAGGTGCCGCCCAGAATTAGTTTATGGGGCAAGTCTGTTCGTTTTGAGATTTTTATCGCAGAGGGGAAAACTTCATAATAATTAACGGCTCCCTGATGCTCAGATCGTATCAATAAACCGTGACGGCCTTTGGCAGGCTCTTTTTGTTCGAGTATTTGCGGTAGGTCGTGGTTGAAGTCGATTTCACTGCGCAGTGTGTAGAAAGTATTTGTCCCGTATTCGAGGCTTTGTCGATCCTGCAGGGGTAACTGAGAGATTAGATGCTCGAATACCGATTTAGAGCCAGCGATCAGTCCGTCAAAAAAGCCGGTAAATTCTTCTTCGAATACCGATTCGACATTTTTTAGCTTTGAGATATTGTGTTCAATTGCAGTGATGTTTACTTTCGCATCTATCGAGTCGTAGATGCCGGGGGTTAGGTTTCCGGTCATGTAGCGATCAAGCATGGAATAATGCGTTTTTCTAACCGAGTCCGGGATGCTCTTCTTTTTCAGGGCAATGTTTTCGAAAGGGATATCCTTCCCGAACACCCGAGTCAGCTCAGCAAGAGCAATTGCTTTTCTTGTGGGGGGCGGGGCAGACAGAAAGTGCTGAGCTCGACCCAGTTCCTCTCGTACTTCCTGAAACTTTTCCCTGGCAATGGCGAGTTGCTGGTCTGAGTAAGTATCGTTGTCGGCTTTTACAATCACTCCGTAAGCGATTGCCCAATCGATAAGAGGATTGACAGACGCCATTTCCACCGCGACTTCCTGACCCGTGGAAATGGGTGATGTGTCGCCGTATAGCATCACCTGCTCAAACGTCATCCTGGATGTCGACCCCCGGGACAATTGCTCAAGGCGATTGACTGCGATCTGTAGCATCGCCCAGGTATGGGTACCGCAGACGAGATTGTCAGGGAAGTTGCGCACTAGAAACTCAGGCGCGATGTTCGACAGCAAATGACGCGCAGCGAATGGCGCTACCTTGGCGCAGGCTTTGCCACTGGCGAGGATATGAGTTTCAAGTTCGGCGATAACCGCTGACGGTTTAAGTCCCCAGTTGGTTTCTTTTGCAAGGTTATAGCCAGCGACATGATTACGTTTGCTGCCCTCCGGGGGATTCAGGTCGAGTACAAGGGCGGCCATGAGCCATTCCGCGTCACTGGTTGGGGTCGATATGGCGCCGAGTGCTGATTCCAGCGTTTTACCGAAAGCTTTTCCGTTTGTGCTGTCTAGGGCGAGATCCAACGCTGTATCCAGGGAGCTGCTCGAGATTGTTTGATGGTGCAAAAGGTAGTCGAGCAGTCCTGTATACCCGGTATTGTTCAGAAAACTGGCGGTCTGAGTGATGATCGTGTTTTGTTGGGCAGGGGTTAACGGGCGTGGATAGTCACTTGCGCCCCAATAGTTACCGCGGGGTTTTTCGACAAAGCCAAAACTCAGGACGTTAATCAGGTTGACGACGTCTGCCTTGGTTGTTGGCTCGGTCCAGCCGCTGGCACTGATGAGTCGTTGCGCGCTGATCGTTGTTCTTGCTTCAACAGGGTACCGGGCATAAAACGTTGAGTCTCGATGCACTGCGATCGGAACTGTTTCCAGGTTGATAGGCGAGCTGTCGGTTTTATCCTGGATGTACGCGTTCAACGCCGTCACAAGAGCGTGATGGTTGTAAACATCGCCCACACGTTTTTTCTGGCTATCAAGAACGTCCTCGGACCTCAACTCGGACGGTCTGAGTGGGTCGTCGTTCTTGATCTCGGGAAATGCCTTCGTCCGGTTCAGTTCTTCAGCACGGTTTTGGGCATCGACTTTGTCTAAGCACCGGGTCTCACCGTAGAAATCAGCGACCAGTGCAAAGGGGGCCTTGGAGCTTTGAGCGTTGTACCGCACGCCCTGAGCCAGTGGATCTAGTACTGTGGCTGCAGTCAATATAGGCGCTGCTACGTTGGCCCAACCGGAGTTATCAGTCAGAGTGAACAGCCGGCGTACGCCCTTGGATACTACGGAAATAGTGCTGTATTCAACGTCCACCCTCACTGTTGATAGATCGAGGCCTTTGCTGGTGGCCCAATCGTTAAAAAAGGGATTCTGTAAGGCTTTGATAAAGTTCAACCAGCACCGGCCGAAAGTGGAATGCCCGGGAACAACGATGTTTAAGTCGGCGCCCTGGTCAGAAGTGTCGGTCGATTCCACCAATGCCGCGGCATAGCGCGTCGCCAACTCACTATCACCGTTAGCCCGCGAAGCGTCCGCCCATCCAGCATCTCGTCTGCTGCGCAACAACTGAATGGTATGTTTTGCCGCATCATGCTGTGCATCGACAGGCAGTTCATTATCGATTTCCTCATCGACATCGATGTCGGAGACCGGCGGTTCATCCATTGTTTTCAGGTAGTTGGTAACAAGTAATTCTGGCGAGGGAGGGGACTCGTCGGCCTTGCGAGTTTGTGACAAGTCCTCTTTTGCCGAAGGCTGCGGCGCAGCCTGGACATATTTTTTTACTGAGTGCGAGGAACCAAGGATGACCTCTTTAGGCTGGTCGGATCGACCTTTGGCATGCGTATCCTCCAGGGCCGCTTCAATGAGCGTTGCATAAGCCTTATCGGGATTTTTTGTGCTGGGTTGCTGTAGAACGAAGGCCACTCTTTCTATCAGCTTCGCGTCCGTGAGCAAGTTATCTTCGGTGGATTCATACATCAGGCCAAGGATGAAGTCCGATACAAGCGAGTCCTCTGACTCGATGCGTGTGTCCAGAATGTTTTCTATCGAATCGTCAATCCGTTGCTGGTGCAGCGCCGGACTTTCGGGCAGAACTGGGAGATCGTCGGCTGTCTCATCGGGCTTGGGTTCGTTATCCTCGGTTTGTTTGAATTCGTTATAAAGTGCCGAGGCTGCTGCGAAAGCGACCGTAGCGGCACCTTTTGGATGGTTTCCTACTACCTGGGCTGTTGCGGCGAGGGGCGCAAGTGCGTAGTTGCCGTAGGTTGCAAGCACCGACGAAAGCTCGCCGAGCTTACTCTTCAACAAAGGAGCTGTTTTCTCCCACCATGAGCGCAAGTTGGCCCCTTCAGCTTGCTGCGTACTCAACATCTGGATTTCCGATTCTTCTACTCCCGCAACTTCCGGAAATCTGAAGGCAGAATCGACTTTACCCAACATTTCACCGACCGACCGGGTCAGGTGATCCAGGGTGTTTTCATCGACCTGTACGGATGACGAAGTAGCCAGAGGCCGCACCGGGTCACTAACGCTTACTTTTTTCGAACCTGATTCGGGTTGGCGTTTGATGGAGGACAGGAAGGCGTTGACCTCTGATTCGAGTTGAGCAACCTTATTTGTCATCTCGACCAGTATTACTTCGGGAGGCACAGTGATCTCGGGGACCACTTTAGGGACAGCGGGCAGGTGCGGCTTGACTCGCTCCCCGACCTGCAAAATTCCCCCTGTATGCAGTACGTTAGCAACATATAAAACCTTCCCCCAGAACCCTCCGGTGTAAGTCGGCCCCGACGTGACAACTTCTCCATAGAAACTTGAATTCTTTTCTATGGCTTGCAGTACTGACATTAACTCGGTCTGTGCGGCGGGGGCGGGGGCGGGGGCGGGGGAGTCGTCATCCGGGCCCGAGCCAAAAGCGAAGTAATGCGTCGTTTTTTCCAGGACTTCGCTCATTCCGCGTTGCAGTCCGGGCCCAATCTCGGCAAGAGGTGTTGAACCTAAAGCATCTAGCGTCTTGTTAATCGGGGTGGCGATCTTCGACAGCGCTTGCTGCAAAGCTTGAGGATCGACCATTTCTTCGAGCCAGCTCCGGTCAGGTCGATTGTCGACAACCTCAATGGACGCTAACAGGTTCTCTATTTGTTGCACATTCCTTGAGAAATCCTCCGGCCAGTCATCGCGGGGGCTTTCCTTGCTCTTGTCCTGAACGAATACGGCCATCAATGCTTTAGCTTCTTTGGGTGATGGCCTGACGTGGAGGTATTCGTCAAACTCAATCGCTTTTGTCAGCTCGCGCAGTTCCTTCCATGTTTCGTCGTCGAGCAGTTCTCCTGAAGCGATTTTTTCATCTCGCAGCTGACGAGAGGCCACCAGCTGGTTTTGTATGAACCCCCGAACCCCCAGGCCATCAAGACCTTTGGGGATGTTTACGTCTTCGCCGAGTGCGTCCGCCCATTTCTCCGGAGGGAAATGACAAACGATTTCTACAAATTCGCGAGACCGTTCGGGATTCAGGCCAGCCATCGGCCGGATCGAAAGCATGAGCGCTTCGACGAACAATGGTGCAAGTGCGCGGCCAGTGGCTGTCTGCAGAATGCCGGATTGCAGAATTTCTAATGCTTCTTGCTCAGATACCGATTGGGTTTGGAGTTGCTCGACGGTCCGCGACCATTTTTCTTCAAGTGAAGCCTGGTCAAATATGCAGTCTTTTTTCAATGATTCCGGAATGTCATTTCGGCCTATGAGGCCGCAATACACGGGGCATGAGAGCGTTGGCAGTGGATTGTCAGATACCGAACTTTCCCCTGCACCTGATTGATCAAGTAGCTGAAAACTCTTGGCGGATGAGGTATTCCGCACCTGCACACCCGCCAACGGACTGTCAGTCAGTGGCGGTAGGCATGGAATAAAAGTCGAGGGGGAGAGCGAATTAACGGACGTGGAATTGTTAGCGTGCACGAGAACCTTATCGATAGCTGAAATACCAGCGGACAATAAGTGATGCACTACTTTAAAAAATGATGGAAATATTCACTCTCAGTTCAATACGGCAGTCGCTATAAAACGAGCGTTAATTGATTGCTTTAAGCACCTTGCTTCGACTTTGGATCGAGCATGTTTGTGACCTTGTCGCGCAATTGATCAATCGAAAACGGTTTACCAATCACCTCCATCCCTGCCGGCACATCAATGCTCTCGGCATACCCACTGGCGAACAGAATCGGTAATTGCGGATGGAGCAGCCGAGCCTGCACAGCCAACTCCCGGCCGTCCATCCCCGGCAATCCGACATCCGTCATCATCAGGTCGATGTGCTGATCTTCATCGTTCAGACGCTCCAGCGCCTGCTCGCTGCCGTCTGCCTCCAGCACCTCGAACTCCAGTTCCTCCAGCACATCGACGATCAGCATGCGCACGATGTCATCGTCTTCTACTACGAGAATGATGGACGCGTTGGAGGACATAGTGGGTTCCCAAAGAATAAAAGTACGTTGGCCGGGCGATCAAATTCGCCGGAGTCTTGCTTGAGTAATCGACGGGACCCGAGAAGTTCCCGTGGTGACAGAAAAAGAATAGACCCGCAAGCGCGGCAAGGATAACCGGTCCGTTGCGCGGTAGCAGCTGAATGTAGGATTTTGCGCAAAAACGTGTCAGAAAATTGGATCAAAGCAGCCGTTTTGGGGCAAACTCCGTGGTTTTCATTGGTTCGACAAGGCTGCCCCATGACCTCTGCGTCCTCGGTTGATGAGCAACGTTTCCGTAAACTTCTGAGCCGTAACGTCAGCCTGCCGCTGGGCGTAGGCCTGGTCAGTGCTGTGTTCTTCATTTCGCTGATCACTTATCTGCTGTCGACCATTCAATGGGTCGAGCACACGGACAGGGTGATCAATAACGCCAATGAAGCGGTAAAGCTGACCGTCGATCTGGAAACCGGCATGCGCGGCTATCTGCTCAGCGGAGACGAGAAATTCCTCGAACCCTACGAAACCGCCCGCCCCAGACTCAAAGTCGCGCTCGATACGCTGCTGGAGCTGACCGCCGACAACCCGGTTCAGACCGATCGCCTTCATCGCCTCGAAGCGTTGCAGGGCGAATGGGCTGACTATGCACAGTCAATGATTGACATGCAGCGTACCAGTGGCGACTACCGCGGTGCGGTCAAGGCCGGGCGTGGCAAGCGGCTGACGGATGAAATCCGCAAGCAGTTCGAAGACGTGATCGACATGGAGCAGCAGTTGCGCACCGCGCGCAATAACGAGGTGAGCCGCACCACGATCTGGAGCATCACCCTTTACCTGCTGTTCGTCGCGGCGATCAGCGGACTGTTGGCCTACATCGGCCGGCGGGATCTGCTCAACCTGTCGCAAAGCTACGGTGCCAATCTTGCCGCCCAAGAGGCCAGCGCCCAACGCCTGGAGCAGCAAGCCTGGTTGCGCAATGGCCAGACCGAACTGGCAGAGCAGGTCCTCGGACAGCTCAGCCTGAATCTGCTGGGACGCAATATCCTGCAATTCTGTGCGCAATACCTGGGCACGGCGGTGGCAGCTATTTATGTTCGCGAAGAACACGGCGGCCTGAAGCGCGTCGCAAGTTACGGCTTTTCCCGGGAACAGGAAGCGCTTGATCAACATATTTACAGCGATGAAGGCATTGTCGGCCAGGTGGCGCAAACGGCCCGTCTGATTCGCCTCGACAGCGTCCCGAGCGACTTTTTCAAAGTCAGCTCCGGCCTCGGCGAAGGCTTGCCCCACAGCGTGCTCGTGGTGCCGACCAGTGATGACGAGCGAGTCAACGGCGTTATCGAATTGGGCTTTCTGCGCCCATTGAGCGACCGCGATGTCGAACTGCTCGAATTGATTGCCGGCAACATCGGCACTTCCATAGAAGCCGCACGTTATCGCCAGCGATTGCAGGAAGTGCTGGCCGAAACTCAACAGCTCAACGAAGAGCTGCAGGTCCAGCAGGAAGAGCTCAAGACTGCAAACGAAGAGCTTGAAGAGCAATCGCGAATTCTCAAGGAATCCCAGGCGCACCTGGAAACCCAGCAGGTCGAGCTCGAGCAGACCAACGAACAGCTCGCCGAGCAGGCACAGATCCTGTCGGATCAGCGCGACGCCATGGACCAGAAGAACACCGAGCTCAATCACGCCCAGACTCAGCTGGAAGAACGCGCCGATGAGTTGCAGCGTTCGAGCAAGTACAAATCCGAATTCCTCGCCAACATGTCCCACGAACTGCGCACGCCGCTGAACAGCTCGTTGATCCTGGCCAAGTTGCTCGCGGAAAACCCTCAGGACAATCTCAGCGCCGAGCAGGTCAAGTTTGCCGAGTCGATTTATTCGGCGGGCAATGACTTGCTGAACCTGATCAACGACATCCTCGACATTTCCAAGGTCGAGGCCGGCAAGCTTGAAGTGCGGCCGGAGAACACCAGCGTCGCTCGCCTCGTGGACGGTTTGCGCGGGATGTTCCAGCCGTTGGCAGCGGACAAGCATCTGGATTTCCAGATCGAGCTGCAGGCCGGGTCGCCGATGATGATCTACACCGACCGCCAGCGACTGGAACAGGTGATCAAGAACCTGTTGTCGAACGCAGTGAAGTTCACCGAGAAAGGCACTGTGACCCTGACGGTGGCGTCGCAGCCAAACGACGGCATCGCCTTTGTCGTGCGCGACTCCGGGATTGGCATTGCCGCCGATCAGCAGGAAAGCATTTTCGAAGCTTTCCGCCAGGCCGATGGCACCACCAATCGCCGTTACGGCGGCACTGGCCTGGGCTTGTCGATTTCTCGCGACCTGGCGGCATTGCTGGGTGGGTCGATCAGCGTCACCAGCGAACCAGGGCAGGGCAGTGTGTTTACCCTGGTGTTGCCTCAGCAGTATGTCGAGCCGGGTGAAATACCGGTCGAACCGATGAAGGCTTCACCCGTGACCATCACGCCGCAGGCCATTCCTGCTGCGTTGGTACCGCTGATTGCCCCGGTCGATATCCCGCGTTTCAACGATGATCGCACCAAGGCACCGTTCACCACGCGCTGCATTCTGGTGGTGGAAGATGAGCCGAATTTTGCCCATATCCTCTACGACCTGGCCCATGAGCTGGGTTACCAGTGCCTGGTCGCCCATGGAGCCGACGAAGGCTATGACCTGGCCAAAGAGTACCTGCCGGATGCCATTTTGCTCGACATGCGCCTGCCGGATCACTCCGGCCTGACGGTGTTGCAGCGCCTCAAGGAGCACGCGGAAACCCGGCACATCCCGGTGCACGTGATTTCCGTCGAGGACCGGGTTGAAGCGGCCATGCACATGGGCGCTATCGGTTATGCGGTCAAGCCAACGACGCGCGAAGAGCTCAAGGATGTGTTTGCCCGTCTCGAAGCCAAGCTGACCCAGAAAGTCAAACGCGTGCTGCTGGTTGAAGACGACGATCTGCAACGGGACAGCATTGCTCGCTTGATCGGTGATGAAGACATCGAAATCACCGCCGTCGGTCTCGCCCAGGAAGCCCTCGATCTGCTGCGCACGACCATCTTCGACTGCATGATCATCGATCTGAAGCTGCCGGACATGCTCGGCAACGACCTGCTCAAGCGCATGTCCACCGAAGACATCTGCTCGTTCCCGCCGGTGATCGTCTACACCGGACGTAACCTGACCCGGGACGAAGAGGCCGAGCTGCGCAAGTATTCGCGCTCGATCATCATCAAGGGCGCGCGCTCGCCGGAACGCCTGCTGGATGAGGTCACACTCTTTTTGCACAAAGTCGAATCGAAGTTGTCCCATGAACGCCAGCGAATGCTCAAGACCGCGCGCAGTCGTGACAAGGTCTTCGAGGGTCGCAAGGTGCTGCTGGTGGACGACGATGTGCGCAACATCTTCGCCCTCACCAGTGCGCTGGAGCAAAAGGGTGCAGTCGTGGTCATCGGCCGTAACGGTCGGGAGGCGATTGAAAAGTTGAATGAAGTCGAGGACATCGATCTGGTGTTGATGGACGTGATGATGCCGGAGATGGATGGTTTCGAAGCCACCATCGAGATCCGCAAAGACCCGCGCTGGCGCAAGCTGCCGATTATTGCGGTGACGGCCAAGGCCATGAAGGATGATCAGGAGCGCTGCTTGCAGGCCGGCTCCAACGATTACCTGGCCAAGCCCATCGATCTGGATCGCCTGTTCTCGCTGATTCGCGTGTGGTTACCGAAAATGGAACGCATTTAGTGGAACGCAATCATTCAGAGCGAAATAGCGAAATCGAACTGCGGTTGCTGATCGAGGCGATTTTCCTCAAGTACAGCTACGACTTTCGCGACTATTCCGGTGCTTCGATCAAGCGCCGGGTTCAACACGCGTTAGGCCAGTTCGAGTGCGCCACTATCTCGGCCCTGCAGGAAAAAGTCCTGCACGATCCGACGGCGTTCATGCAGTTGCTGCAATTGCTGACGATCCCGGTCAGCGAAATGTTCCGCGACCCGTCGCACTTCCTGGCCATTCGCCAGGAAGTGGTGCCGCTGCTCAAGACGTATCCCTCGATCAAGATCTGGATCGCCGGCTGCAGCACGGGCGAAGAAGTCTATTCAATGGCGATTCTGCTGCGCGAGGAGGGTTTGCTCGATCGCACCATCATCTACGCCACGGACATCAATCCGCGCTCGCTGGATAAAGCCAAGCAGGGGATTTTCTCGATGGAGAATGTCCGGGCGTACACGGCCAATTACCAGCAAGCTGGCGGCCAGCGCTCGTTCGCCGATTACTACACGGCGGCCTATGGCTATGCCATTTTCGACAAATCGCTGTGCGAGAACGTGACCTTCGCCGACCACAGCCTGGCGACCGACAGTGTGTTTTCGGAAACTCAATTAATTTCATGTCGTAACGTGTTGATTTACTTCAACAAAAAGCTTCAGGATCGAGCGTTCGGTCTGTTCCACGAATCACTTTGCCACCGCGGCTTTCTGGTCCTCGGCAGCAAGGAAACACCGGAGTTTTCAGGCTTTGGCAGGCAGTTCGAACCCTTGGTCAAACAAGAACGGATTTACCGCAAATCATGAACGATGCCCTGCAGCTGCCTACAATTAAAGCCATCGTGATCGGCGCCTCGGCGGGCGGTGTGGAAGCGTTGCTGAACCTGCTGAGCCCGTTGCGCGAAGGTTTCGTGCTGCCGATCATCGTGGTGCTGCACCTGCCTGACGCACGTCGCAGCCAGCTGGCTGAAGTGTTCGACCGTCGGGTCTCGATGCGCGTGCTGGAAGCCGATGACAAAACGCCGATTGAAGCGGGCACGTTGTATTTCGCTTCGCCCGGTTATCACTTGTCGGTCGAGCAGGACCGCAGCTTTTCCCTGAGCCTGGAAGACCGCGTTCATCATTCGCGGCCCGCGATCGATTACCTGTTCGAGTCCGCCGCTGACGCCTATGGCGAAAACCTGGCTGCGGTATTGCTGACGGGCGCCAACCGCGATGGCGCGAATGGGCTGGCCAAGGTCAAGTACCTGGGCGGCCTGACTATCGTGCAGGACCCTGACGAGGCCCAGGTGGCGACCATGCCATTGGCTGCACTGGATGTGCACCAGCCGGATCACATTCTCCCCCTACGCGGCATCGGCCGTTTGCTTGTCGAGCTGGAACGAATCGCATGCTAAGTAATATCCAAGCCAAACTGCTGATCGTTGACGATCTGCCGGAGAACCTGTTGGCGCTCGAAGCGCTGATCAAGCGTGAAGACCGCATGGTCTACAAAGCCTTGTCCGCGGACGAAGCCTTGTCGCTGCTGCTGCAACACGAGTTCGCCATGGCCATCCTCGATGTGCAAATGCCGGGCATGAACGGCTTCGAGCTGGCCGAGCTGATGCGCGGCACCGAAAAAACCAAGAACATTCCGATTGTCTTCGTCAGTGCGGCGGGCCGTGAGCTGAACTATGCGTTCAAGGGCTACGAAAGCGGGGCCGTGGACTTCCTGCACAAGCCGCTGGACATCCATGCGGTCAAGAGCAAGGTCAATGTGTTTGTCGACCTGTATCGGCAGAGCAAGGCCATGAAACAGCAGGTCGAAGCCCTGGAGCAGAGCCGTCGGGAACAGGAAGCACTGCTCGTTCAATTGCAGAGTACCCAGCGGGAACTGGAGCAGGCGGTGCGCATGCGCGATGACTTCATGTCCATCGTTGCCCACGAAGTACGCACGCCGCTCAATGGCCTGATCCTTGAAACCCAGTTGCGCAAAATGCACCTGGCCCGGGATAACGCCGCTGCGTTTACCCTGGACAAGATGCACGCCATGGTCGACCGCGATGAGCGGCAGATCAAAAGCCTGATCCGCCTGATCGAGGACATGCTCGACGTTTCACGGATTCGTACTGGCAAGCTGTCGATCCGGCCGAGTCGATTTGACCTGGCGGCGCTGGTGCGTGGCCTGCTGCAAAATTTCGCCCCGCAGATCGACGCTGCCGAATCCTCGGTCACTCTGGACGCCGAGGAATCGGTCATCGGCCATTGGGATGAATTTCGCATCGAACAAGTGATCTCAAACTTGTTGACCAACGCGTTACGGTACGGCGCGAAGAGCCCGATCAGCGTGAAGGTGTACAGTGAGAACGGTCAGGCGCGGGTCGAAGTGCGGGATCAGGGGATCGGTATTGGTGAGGAAAACCAGAAGCGAATCTTCCAGCAGTTCGAGCGCGTCACGGCCAAACACGCCGTCGCCGGATTGGGCCTGGGATTGTTTATTTCCGAACAGATTGTGACTGCCCATGGCGGTACCATCACCGTCGAAAGCCGGATTGGCGAGGGCGCCCTGTTTCGCGTTTGTCTGCCGCTGTAGGAAAACAGCCAGATAAACGCAACCTCTGATCGACCCCACGGTCGTATCAGCAGCTATTGACCGAACAAAGGCTTCCCCATGAGTGAAGATGCGCAAGACGTAGTACTGGTCGTCGAGGATGACCCCTCGATTTTGATGGTGTTGTCCGCCTATCTGGCCGGCGAGGGCTACCGCGTGCTGCAGGCCGAAAATGGCGAGCAGGCGTTCGAAATCCTGGCGAGCAAACCGCACCTGGACATGATGATTACCGACTTCCGCCTGCCGGGTGGCATCTCGGGCGTGCAGATTGCTGAACCCGCGGTGAAGCTGCGACCGGAACTCAAGGTGATTTTCATCAGCGGTTATCCGCAGGAAATCCGCGAGACCGACAGTCCGATCACCCGCAAGGCGCCGATTCTGGGCAAACCGTTCGATCTGGATGTGTTGCAGGAATTGATGCAGGAAATGCTGTCTTGAAACACCGCGAACCCTGTTGAAATGCCGCAAAAATCGCGGCATGCCCTGTAGGAACTGCCGAAGGCGGCGATCTTTTGATCTTGCTTTTATAAAATCAAAAGATCGACGCCTTCGGCAGCTCCTACAGGGTCATCTCGGCTTATCGGCATAATGGGTCAGATCCGGATCATTTCCCGCACCTTCGCCGTCAACAGATCGAAGGTGAAGGGCTTGGTGATCATCTGCATGCCGGGGTCAAGAAATCCGCCGCGCACCGCAGCGTGCTCGGCGTAGCCGGTGATGAACAGGACCTTGAGTTCCGGTCGGTATTGCCGACCTATTTCCGCCAGTTGTCGCCCATTCATACCCGGTAACCCGACATCGCTGATCATCAGGTCAATACGCTGGACCGAGTCCAGGATAGGCACCGCGCTGTTCGCATCACCCGCCTCGACAAACGCATACCCCAAGTCACTTAACACTGAACTGACCAGCGCCCGAACGGCAGGATCATCTTCAACGATCAGGATCGTTTCGCCGTTCTGGGCAAAGGGCGCGTAGGGCGTTTCTGCCGGCGAATCAAACGGCAAATCGCCGCCGAATCGCGGAAGGAACAGGGTCACGGTCGTACCTTTGTCGACCTCGCTGTCGATCACCACATGCCCGCGTGATTGCTTGCTGAAGCCATAGATCATCGACAACCCGAGGCCGGTGCCCTGGCCAATGGGTTTGGTGGTGAAAAAGGGATCGAAAGCACGGTTGATGGTGCTTTGGGGCATGCCACAGCCCGTGTCCGTCACACTCAGCACCACGTAATCGCCGGGTTCGAGATTGCTATGGGCATCGGTAAATGATGCATCCAGATGCTGATTGGAGGTTTTCACCACCAGCTTGCCGCCATTGGGCATCGCGTCCCGGGCATTGATCACCAGATTGAGCAGGGCGCTTTCCAATTGATTGGGATCGGCCTCGGCCACCCACAACCGATCGCTGAGCTGCATGTCCAGGTAGATGCTCTCGTCGATGCTGCGCTGGAGCAATTCGCCCATCGACACCACCAGGGTATTCATCTCGACCGGTTTTGAATCCAGGGACTGGCGTCGGGAAAACGCCAGCAGGCGGTGCGTCAGACCAGCGGCGCGGTTGGCCGAGGTCACACCCAGATCGATCAAACTGTCCAGATCATCCACACGGCCACGGGCCAAACGCCGGCGCAGCAGCTCCAGGCTGCCGATGATCCCGGTCAACATGTTGTTGAAGTCGTGGGCAATGCCCCCCGTGAGTTGTCCAACCGCTTCCATCTTCTGGGATTGGCGCAGCGCTTCTTCATTGTGCCGCAGCTCGGCGGTGCGTTCCTCAACCTGTTGTTCCAGGGTTTCGAGGGTGTTTTGCAGGCGCAATTCGCTTTGACTCAAATCGATCAAGCGGTCCCTGGCTTCATATTGTCGTCGCCGGCCGCGCAGTGCGGTAGTCACCAGGCTGATCAAGGTCACGGGGTGAAAAGGGCGCTCGAGAAAGGTGACGTTGCCCAGTTGCGGGCCGAATCTGGACACCGGGTTTTGCTCGGGGCCACCGTGATAAGTCAGCAACACGATGGGCAAATCGGACCAGGCCGGCTGTTGTTCGATCAGCTCCAGCAACGGATCAAGATCGCCCCCCATCAAAGCCTCGGAGGAAATCAGCAACAGGCCTGCGCCTTTTGCAATCTCGCTGCACAGCGATGGCAGATCCCGCGTGATGATGCCGTCGAAACCGGCTTCGTTGAGCATCATCAGAGCAATTTGGCTATCACGTCCCAGCGGCGCGAGGATGATCGCGCGCTCGGACATTGCTTCGCGGACCGTCAAGGGAGTTCATCCCCGAGCAGTGGTTTGCTCGCGCCCATGTAGGTAGGGACGCCGCGCAATACGCCCTGGAACGCGTCCAGTGGTTCGCCGATGGTCATGCCTTTTGCACTGATGCGGTATTCGCGAATGGTCGATTCATGGCTGCCGGTACGTTTTTTGATGATTGAGATGGCTCGGCGAACCTTGCCCAGTGCTTCGAAGTAACGCAGCAGAATCACGGTGTCGGCCAGGTAGGTGATGTCCACCGGAGCCTGCATGTCACCGACTAGGCCATGCTGGGCGACCGTCATGAAGGTCGCGGCGCCTTGGCGATTGAGGTACAGCAGCAGTTCGTGCATGTGCAGCACCAGGGCGTTTTCTTCAGGCATCGCTGCCTGGTAGCCGTTGATGCTGTCGATGACGACCGTCTTGATTCCGCGTTCATCTACACAACGGCGAACCCGGTGCGAAAACTCGCCTGGCGAAAGTTCTGCGGCATCGACTTGCTCGATCAGCAGGTTGCCGGTGGCTTGCAGGGCTTGCAAATCGATGCCCATGTTTCTCATGCGCTCGAACAGCAGGCCGAGTTCTTCGTCGAAAATGAACAACGCAGCCTTTTCGCCCCTTGCCACGGCGGCTGCGGCGAAGATCATCGAGATCAGCGACTTGCCGGTACCGGCGGGGCCGAGGATTAATGTGCTGGAGCCGGTTTCTATGCCACCACCGAGCAGGGCATCCAGCTCTTTAATGCCGCTGGTCAACTGCGTACGCACGTATTTGCCGCGATGTTCGGCAGCCACCAGCCGGGGAAACACGTGCACGCCGTCACCCATGATGGTGAAGTCGTGGAAGCCACCCCGGTATTTCTGACCGCGGTACTTCACTACGCGTATCCGCCGACGTTCAGCGCCGTAGTTGGGCGTCAATTCTTCAAGGCGAATAACGCCGTGAGCAACGCTGTGCACGGTTTTATCAAGGGATTCAGTGGTCAGGTCATCCAGCAACACCACCGTGGCGTCATAGCGCACGAAGTAATGTTTGATGGCGAGAATCTGACGGCGATAACGCAGGGAACTTTGGGCCAACAGACGGATTTCGGAGAGGCTGTCGAGCACGACCCGGGTTGGTTTTACCCGTTCGACCACTTCAAAAATCTGTTTGGTCGCTTCGCCTAACTCAAGGTCGGAGGAGTACAGCAGGCTCTGTTGATGTTCCGCGTTAAGCAGACTTTCCGGCGGGGTCAGTTCGAAGATATGGATATGCTCATCGAGCTCCCAACCATGGGACAGCGCACCCTGGCGCAATTCACGCTCGGTTTCCGAGAGCGTGATGTACAACGAGCGCTCGCCGGCTCGTGCGCCGGCCATCAAAAAATGCAACGCGACGGTGGTTTTACCGGTACCGGGTTCACCCTCCAGCAAAAACACGTGGCCGCGGGACAATCCGCCGGCCAGGATGTCATCCAGACCATCAATGCCAGTGGCGGCTTTTGCACTGAACAACTCGTTAGATGTAGACAAAAAATGCCCTCTCATGACTAGGGGAAGCGAGGCAGCAGGCCTGAAGTGCCTGAATGGACTGCCTGTTCACTTGACCTTTTGCCGTTGCGGCGGTTCCACACAATTTGTGTGCACACCGAATTGTAGGCGTCATGGGGCAGCGTAAATGGCTTATGCACGATCTCAGCAGGAGCAAAGCTTTATTGGCGATCGCTCAAAGCCCTTGCTGCAACGCCGGATCATCGGGATTCATCTGTTCAAGCTGTGCCAAAAGGATCTGCACATTCTGCAGTTGCCCGCTTTCCTTCCAATAGTTGATCAGCAGTACACGGGCCTTGCGATCAGCCGGGTGGCGCTGGACGATCTCCTGCAGCTGCTTCTGCGCCGCCTCCAGCTCCTGCTCATCGTGGAGGGTGGTGGCGAGGTCGTAACGGTAATCCTTGTTGTCCGGCTCCAGCTCCACAGCCTTGGACAGACCGAGCACGGCGTATTCGCTTTGCCCGTGATGCAGCAGCCACATCCCCAGGGCATGTTGCAGATACGCCGAGTCCGGCTGGGCTTTCAACTGCTTGGCCAGCAGAAGCCGGGCCGCATCGCTCTGTCCTTGCCTGTCCAGCACATCGATCTGCATCACGAGCGCCGGCAGGTTTCCCGGGGCCAGGCGCAAAGTGTTGTCCAATGCCGTTTGCGCCTCTTTCAGTTCGGCGTTGTGCACATGCAAACGGGCCAGCTGATACTGATTGTCAACGCTTTGGGGCTGGCTCTTCAGGTCTTGTTCCCAGGCATCGATGGCTTGCTCCAGGGGGCCGAAATACAACCCGAGGTCATCCGGCGAAAGGCCCAGCAATGCATTGACTGCAGCGTAACGCACGTTTTGTTCTTCGTCGTCGAGCAACAGCCCGAGCAACAGGCTGCGCTGGCCATTGGGGACCAGGCCGCTGATGCTTTTGATCGCCGCGATGCGCACGTCGGGCGACTCATGCTGCAAGTCCGCATCCGCCAGCTTCAGGGCCACGGAACTTGGGTAGTTAGGCAACTCGGCATGCAGCCAGATACGGCGTTTAGGGGAAATATCAGGACGGGCCAATTGCTGATAGAGCACGCGCGCTGCGCCGGGTTTTCCGGCGCGAGCCTGGTCCAGCGCTTCGCTGTAGCCGCGTTTGATCGCTTGTGGCACGACAGGGGTAGTGTTGCGCAGGAAAAACCAGGCAATCACGAGGGCGAACAGCACGCAGAGGCTGATGATCAGGTAGCGGCGAGACTGGGGCATGCAGAAATCCGTTGCTGGCAAGCGAGTGCAAAGTCGCCAGCTTCGGTCAGGCAGGGCCCTGAGTCAAACCCTGGCTCAGTTCAGCACATACTCCACCGGTTCGAGCGCTGGCGGCAGGTCGGTTTGCCGCTTTCGCAGCGGTTGCAGTGTAGAAGTATGGCGAGCGTCCAATCGCCAGGATTGACGGGGTCCTCAATGGTATCCATCGCTATCACTGTCGTTCAGCCAGGTAGTCAGTCGTCACAGCAATAATGGCGTTTTTTTGAAAGAGGTAAAAACAGCAGCATTTTAGGCTTGTTGAAATGAACCTGCCTGGACCGAACAATCTGATGCTTGCCCCTCGTAACACCACCACTGTCGGTGCTTCGCCACAGCTACCTTTCTCCAACCCCATTGGACGACTGCAAACCCGGCTCTCCAGTACGGTTTTGAACACCGAGAGTAGCCCTGAACTGATGCGCCTCCCGAATATGGGTATAAGCGCAAAGAAGAATGCTGAAATACCTGCGCCACAATTGGACGTTTCGTGCCATTCCTTCAAGCCGGAATTCATTTCTCAGGGGGATGTGGATACTCGATGGACTGCGCTCAAGGAATACTTGACGGGTGCAACCCTGCAGGAGCAGGAAATACTGGAAGTCCTGAGCAGTGGCATTCTGCAAACGGACACAGGCAGGGCCATTAGCGAGCTGTTTGAAAACGCCTTCATTCGCTCGATCAGGTCCCGGGGAAACTTGAGTGAAGCACGACTCAAAGTCATCGTAGATGTCCTGTGCCATTTACCACCTGGCCAATGGCAGGCAGCGCTGGGAGAACAGGCAAGGTTTTCAAGTGATCATCGTGCCGATGGTGTGATGGGGTTTATCCAGTCCAGACTGGATGCTTCAAGCGCTGAGCGGGACGAGAAAATTGCCCACCAACACCTGGTCTCCGATGAACAGTGGGACGCCATCAAGAACATAATCCAGGACGTCGGGCGATATGTTCGTTCCAGCAATAAGATGCTTCACAGCGCCTTTCAGGTGCTCCAGGACCACCGAGACCTACGTCCATCTCCAAAGGATGCACAAAACCATTTGGAGGACGTAAAGCATGCACTTCGTGATTCATCATCCGGCGAGCGCAGGCGTTGGGATGATTCCCTTATTGATAAGGTCGAAGCCGTCTACGATCAGCTCAAACCCGGGTATCAGGGAGCGCCTGCGGAATCGGAGGCAGTAAACACGGATGAATTGATATCGCTGAGGTTTTTCAACACGCCCACACCTGTCGTGAAGGGACAATTCTCACTACTGGAAGAGCTGCAAGGCTTTGAACGTCACGCCAACTTTTACACGTACGTCAGCACGACGGGGCCGGTTATTGCGGAGGGTTTTTTTGCCAGGTTCCTTTACGCCTGCAATGCACTGGATACGTTCGGGGCCTTGAGGCTGGACGCTAGTCATATAACCACCAGGCCCGCTTCGATCCCAAGTAGTCACGCCTGGAAAAATGGTGAGTCCGATCTTCCCAAGTCACCGCTTACGCCAGACCCGGAACAGCCCCAAGCCGACGCCATGGATCCTTTGGCCGGGGTAGGCCAGTTCGCGGCACAAGTGGATGAATTGCTGAGCCGGTTTTTCCGCAATGCTGTGCCTTGGGACAGCGCCCATGCCCAAGAGGAGGTGGAGCTGGAGACCATGCTTGAACCGTTTGGAGAGACGCCTTATCAGCCTACAACGACTGGTTTGCCTCCCGATACGTTCACACGCATTTCAGCGGATATGGAAGTTCTCAAGGAGCAGCTGGGTAATTGGCTCTCCCGCATGAGCTCCAGCTTGCTCGGCACGGGTGCCGCGGTGTTAAGTCGAACGGGCGATTTGATAGAGCAAAACCCAGGTAAAGCGGTGGGAATGTTTGCGGCCTACATGGCGGTCAGTAACTTTTATGCCAGCTGGTTTCTGCCTGAACCGGAGGAAGCGGTGGATCCTTTACGGGGGCTCGACATCCATCCAGAACCAGCGCCTGACGAAGAAGCAGTGGCCCATGAATATGCCATAGAGGGCATTGAGGATTTATTCGAGATTTTTCCGGAATTTGCAGCTGAAGTAAAAAAATTGATCAGCAAGACTGATTACTCCAATCCCGTCGATGATCCGGAGTTGGTTGAAAAACTGGAGGCCCTTTCGCTACGACCCGTACCAGGTGACCCAAATGTGATCTATCGGGATTATCTTTACGAAATCATCGGACAGGCAAAGTTAGACGCTCATGAAGAGTTCGAGGCTGACGCGATCAGCGAGCCAGCGGTCGAGACTCCCGTCTACGCTGAGACCAAACTGTTTGTGGCAGACAAGGCGTCACACGCTATTGAAAAGCGCAGTTTGGATTTTGGGGGGGACATGCTCTTAAACTTAATACCGGGAGTCGCAGCAGCACGCCCGTTAGCACGTTTAATCATTCATGCCGGGCAGCGCTCGTCAGATGCTGAGATCTCCATCGGGCCGGGTGAAGAAATTGCGCCTGGTTTCACGATAAGCCAGGCGGCCCGCACGTTTGTCGATGATTTTGTGGAGCTGCAAATATTATTGGATTCTTCATTGTTTATTCTATCGGAGGTGGAGAAATTAGTTTCCGAATCAGATATATCTGATCATCTAAAAAAAACAACAACCGCTACATCGACTTTCCGTGTTGAATATGTAACCCCGCTTCCAATAGGTAAACATGTCGATATTTTTCAGGAGCATATAAGGGATGAAAGATTTACCCTGGCGGGGTTGATGGCGGGGCAGCATGATAAAGCAAAAAAAGACCTTGAACGGATGACGGTTCATTGGCCCTCTGGATACACCCAGCATTTCAAGGATGCTGTAAATAATATTAATCTTGCAGCAGAACACAATAAGCGTTTGGACAGAATGCTTTGGAAGCCACACACCTATAAGCTTTGGAAAGCTGCATTCGATGTTAATTTGAAAAAGCTGTTGACTGAATATCTCGAAAGCCCAGCGGCGTCCGAGGACGCAATAAAAATTATCAAGAGTTTTTTGAAGGGGGAAACCCGGGTCAGACCTATTGCTATTAAAAATGGTGGGTTTAGTGATGAATTCCATGTGTCTGATGCTGTTTTTTTAACGAGTGAGGGTAAGAGGACGGAAGGGTTATTTGTTTTTCTGGGCGGGAACGCAACGGTTATCGAGAGCCCCGTTGAGCTATTTAGAGAAGGTGGAAAATCAATAGAGGAGTTCCCACAGTTAAGCAGTGAACTGTCGAAACGAATCCCCCTGAAAATCCTGCTGGGTCGCGACGAGGACGATTTTAAGTACAGTCAAGGACGATCTGTCTGGAGTCATGGTATAGATTATAAATGGCCATATGACCCCATCATTATTGGTCGTAAAGATGGTCCTAATCGCTATGGCGAGCAATACGATGTTTTCAAAGTTCTATTCTATAGTGCGACTGTCAAAGCCCGGGAGAATATGGACACCAGGACATCCACGTGGGATGAGCGATTCGTTGACAAACTATTGGAGGTATTAGCAGATACATTAAGGTATTGCGCAATTTTATCGGGTTTGCCAGGGGCACCTACCGCAGGGCTTGCTTTCTTGTTGGGGGCGGGTGCTTCAGCAGTTAAATACACGCAAGGAGAATTGAATGATGACCCCTCGGAGGGCAATCGACTCAAAGCCGCGGCGATTAAGGGGCTTGTTACGCAAATCGCTGCTCCCTACATAGGCCAGATTTTTGGGAGAGTGCCTAATCAAGCAGAGCTGTTTCGAATTACTCTTAAAGTCTATCAACTATTAGAACTAACGAGCTCCTTGCCAAAAGAGATCACTGATTTCCTTCCCGCGTATGGCCATGACTCAACGCCGCTAGGGCCGGGCGCTAGACATATAGAAAAATGGATTGCCCCACGCGTCAGAAACCCTTTGCTTGTTCAGGAAAAATTGACCCGAAAGTTCACCAATAAGCGGGTTTCGGCTCGGCTTAAATCCCTGAGCAAGAAGGGGCCGGAAGCTGCACAACGTCTCATGGATCGCTCGCGCGTCCTGTATTTTAGCGGCCCGAAAGAGGGTTTTGTCTATCGCGGGTTCACGTTATGCGGGAACCTGAGATCTCCTCAGGAGGTGTTCGCTCAGGGTTTTAAAATGAATGCGCCGGTGAACATCATTCAGGACATCAACGGTATGAACGCCAACAGTGGAGTCGATTCCGGCTTGAAAGCGTCCGGATATTACGATAACAACGGTATGGGTGCTTTTCACCAGGGTGGAAAGTCAGGCGGGTACACCTATTTGATCGATGGCAGAGCGATGAATGGTTATGACGTCGCACGCAACAGGAACTGGCAGGCTGACTCCGGATCGCGCACGGGTAATGACCCTTATCAAATAGTCTATGCGCAAGATATTCCAGGTTCGATGATATTGGGCGCCTACGACAGCGCTGGTAAGTTCATACCCAATCAAAGCGCATTGAATCGTGCCATTGGAAAGAGCAGTCCCGGTTCCAGTGCAGACGAAATTCCATTTCCTTTAACGCCATTGGTTCACGCCAATAACGCCACTCAAACACCTCTAAAACCTCAGGCATATTAAATGTAGTCAATGCAGCGACGGATATCCTTTACCGGGTAATCCGTCACGTGTAGCAGGCGGTTAGGGCGGGTGCACAAACACATCCCGTCCGTCCATGCAGTGACTACGCTTGCTGGGAGATGACTCAATGAGCGTTCCCATGCAAGCGTTGCTCCTGTACTTCAAGGCGATCCTCAATCCCGGGCCCAGCGTGTTTTTGTTTGCCCTGAGAACCGTCGCCGCCGGGTTGCTGACGTTGTACCTGGCCTTCCTGTTCGATCTGGACCAGCCCAAGTGGTCAATCATGGCCGTGGTCATCGTCAGTCAGCCGCTCGGCGGCATGGCGCTGGCACGCAGTTTCGGTCAGGTCATTGGCGCCACCTTGGGTGCCATCGTCGCGGTGGTGATCATGGCGATATTTCCCCAGGCGCCACTGCCTTTCATTCTGACCCTTGCCCTGTGGCTGGCCCTGTGCACGGCCGGCGGCACCCTGTTGCGCTACACCAGTTCCCAAGCGTTTGTGCTCAGCGGCTACACCGCGGTGGTGGTGGCTTTGCTGGCGGTGCCGGATCAGGACGGTACGTTCCTGCTGGCGGTGACACGCGTGACGGAAACACTGTTGGCGGTGGCCTGTGTGTGCGTGGTCAGCCTGCTGACGGCGCGACCGGAAACGGTGGCCAGGGATTACTTCACTCGCATCAACCAAGTGATCAAGCTGCTGGCGACCCATGCTGCGGCGGTCATTCGCACGGAAGAAAGTGAAGAAGAATTCCATGGGCGGCAAATGCAGCTACTGGGCGAAATCAGCGCCCTCGAAGGCGTGCGTCGGCACTTGTATTTCGACGCGCCACGGCTGCGCAGTGCCAATGGACTGGTGCAGTTACTGGGTAATCAACTGGTGCTGTTGACCTCACGGCTGATGGCGTTGCGGCATCAGCGCCAGTTGCTGACTGAGCGCCTGGAAGGAGAGTTGACCGAAGAGATACAACTGATTCGTGCTGAGGAATTGCGTTTTCTCGATGAGCTGGCGCAGGAGGGGCGTTCGCTATCGACTGAGTCCCGCCACCACTTGACGGTGTTGCAGCAACGGTTCGATGAACTGGCCTACAGGGCTGAGCAGTTGACCGAAACGATGCCGGCCACCGTGCGCTCGCTGGCGTGGGCGCTGCGCTGGGAGCAGGCGCGGTTGCTGGAACAGTTGGGGCAGATTCTGGAACTGAGTGACGCGATTCAGGAAGAACGGCAAGCCAGTTCGGTATTTCGCGGCCAGGACAATCCCCTGCACCTGGATTTCACCTTGGCGGCGATGAACGCCACCCGGGCCTTTACGGCGTTGGTAGTGGCCGGTCTGATCTGGATCGAGACCGGTTGGGACGGGGCGCGGGGCGGGATGATTCTGGTCGGTATCTTGTGTTCGCTGATGGCAACCTTCCCGCGACCGTTGCTGGCTGCGCAAAGTTACGCCAGGGGCCTGGGCCTGGCGTTGGTGGTATCGGCAATCTACCTGTTCATGCTGGTACCCATGATCAGCAACTTCGAGCTGTTGGCCTTGTTGTTGGCACCGTTGCTGTATGCCGTGGCCGTTGGGCTGGCCAGCCCGGCCACTACGGGAACGGGTATTGGCCTTGGGCTGTCGACGTTTTTGATGGTGGGCCCGCAAAACGTCGGGATCGGCCAGAATTCTGCGATCCAGTGGTTCGAATTTGCCGGTGCGTACATCTGTGCGACGACACTGGCGCTCAGCGTCTATGCGCTGATTTTTCCGTTCAGGCCCGCTCTGCGGATTCGCCGTCTGTACCACGAAAACCGCGAGCAGGTGTACGCCTTGCTGAAAACCCCGGCCACCGATGAGCAACAGTTTGCCTTCGAAAGCCGTATGGTCGATCGGTTGACCATGATGCTGGGTTTGCTGCCTGCGGTTACCGACAAACAGTCCCGAACATTGTTCGAATTCAGTCTGGGGTGCATGGCAGTGGGCGTGGCGTTGAACCAGCTCAGGCAACAAGCCCTGCGCAACACCTTATTGAGTGCCGATGTGCAGCACCGCTTGCTGGCGACCGTTCAGGACACCGGGCGTTTGCTCGCGGGTCGGCCTGGCCTTGCGCTTGATCCGGTGCTCAGCGCCTTGCGTCATCTGGGCGATCATTTGGATACCTTGCACGCTGGCGTCCATGAACACCTCTGGACGGTGTTTCGCATGCGCGTGGCGTTGCTGATCGTCGTGTCGTTCCTGGAACGACACAGGGAACACTTTCAACCTGTCGACCCGGAAGGAGTAGCCGACTTTGCCCATTGATCTGGAAATAGGGGGCGTCTACTTACCGCCCATTGCGCAGGCCCTGTTGCTGGCCTTGCCAATTTTCTTGGCCGTGGACTGGATGCTGCGGCGCATCGGTGTACTGCGTTTCGTCTGGCACGAAGCCTTGTTTGAAGGCGCGCTCTACGCCTGCGTCTGCGCGACGCTGATTCTGCTGATGGGAGCCTGGTGACTTGAAAAAACTACTTCCCCGATTGACGACCGTCGCAATTGTATTGCTGGCCTTCGTGCTGGGCTGGTTCGCCTGGGAGCACTACACGCGCGCGCCGTGGACTCGAGACGCGCGGGTGCGGGCCGATGTGGTGACCTTGTCTGCCGATGTGTCTGGGCGCATCGTCAGCCTTGTCGTTCAGGACAACCAGCACGTCGAAAAGGGCCAGGTTTTGCTGGAGATCGACCCGGCGCGTTACACCCTGGCGGTCGAACATGCCCAGCGCGCGGTGGAGGTGTCCAAGGCAACGCTCGGTCAGTCCGAAGCGACGATTGTGTCCAGTGAAGCCTTGCTCAGACAGCGCGAAAGCGAAGAGCGCCGGCGGCGTACGCTCAAACAGGGTTTCGCGATCTCGGGCGAAGAGTGGGAGAAAGCCAGTACCGAGGTGGCTGTTGCCAAGGCCGAGTTACTGCGCAATCAGGCCAATCTGGGGTTGGCTCAGGCCAACGTGCAGTTGGCCATTGCGGCGCTGACTCAGGCCGAACTGGACTTGCAACGCACCCGAGTGGTGTCCCCGGTCACTGGCTATGTCACCAATCTGCTGACCCGTGAGGGCGACTACGCGACGGCGGGTGGAGCGCTGCTGGCGCTGGTCGACAGCGATTCGTTTTATGTGAGCGGCTACTTCGAGGAAACCAAGCTGCCGCGCATCGAGGAGGGCGATCGCGTGCGGATCGAGTTGATGAGTGGCGAGAGGTTCGGTGGCACGGTGCAAAGCATCGCCTTTGCCATCGCCGACCGGGAAAACCTGCCGGGCGGCCGTTTACTGGCGAATATCAATCCCAGTTACACCTGGGTGAAACTGGCGCAACGGGTGCCGGTGCGGATCCGGATCGACGCGGATTACGCCGCGAAACACCGCTTGCGTGCCGGGACCACGGCCACTGTTACCGTCATGGAAACCCGAGACGCTCAAAATCAACACTAACCCCTGTAGGAGTGAGCCTGCTCGCGATGGCGTCATACCTGTCGACGTCATCGTTGCCTGACACACCGCCATCGCGAGCAGGCTCACTCCTACAGGGGATGTATGTCCGGCGCAGATTTTGTTTTCACCGCTGATCAAAGGTGGGATTGTGGTGAATTCAATAATCGTGCAGACAAAAAAAGCCCCGCGACCGAATGAGACGCGGGGCTGAAAAATGGTCGGTTGCAACCAACCAAAGGGGCCTTTGAAACGGTTACTTCGAGGCGACTGTTTCCGGTGCCCAGCCGCCGCCGAGGGCTTTGTAGATGGCGACGATGCCCCGGTACAAATCGACTTCGGCCTGAGCCTGGGTGTCTTCTGCGGCCAGTCGTTCACGTTGGGCGTCGAGCAGGACGAGGAAGTCCGCCGTGCCTTCGCGGTAGCGAATCTGCGCCAGGTCGGCCGCCGCGCGGCTCGATTCACTTTGACGAATCAGCGAAATCAGGCGTTGCTGGCGTTTGCCGTAGTCGCTGAAGGCATTTTCAGATTCTTCCAGCGCCAGCAGCACTTGCTGCTCGTAGGTCGCCAGGGCGCCTTCGGCATCCGCATCGGCACCGCGTAAACGGGCGCGCACGCTGCCCAGGTCGAACGCCGCCCACGTGATGCTCGGGCCAAGTGCCCAGGCGTTGGCCGCCGAGGAACCGATCTGCGAACCACGCCCGGCGGTGAAGCCAAGGAAGCCGCTGAGGCTGACCCGAGGAAACAGGTCCGCCTTGGCCACGCCGATACGCGCCGTGGCTGAAGCCAGTTGGCGTTCAGCGCTCAGGATGTCCGGACGCCGCTGCAGCAACTCGCCCGGGTTGCCAATCGGCAGCGCCTTGGCAATGGCCGGCAAGTCTTTCGGGCTCAGGTCCACGGTCAGTTTGTCCGGGCGTTCACCCAGCAGCGTGGCAATGCGGTTTTTCTGCCGCACCTGTTCCGCCTGCAATTGCGGCACGCTGGCTTCGACCGACGCCAGCCGCGCATCGGCGCGCTCCACGTCCAGCTGATCGCCCACACCGGCGTCACGCAGGCTGACGGTGATCTTGCGCGACTCCTGCTGATTATTCAGGTTGGCCAGGGCAATTTTTTCCCGCAGCTGTGCGCCGCGCAATTGACCGTAGGCATCCACCAGTTCGGCAATCATGGTGACTTGCAGTTGGTACAGATCCGCCTCGAACGCCTGCTGCTCGGCGTCGGCCGATTCCAGGTTGCGCTGGATACGGCCAAACAGGTCCAGCTCCCACGCCATGTCCAGGCCCAGGTCGTAGCGTTCGCTATTGACCCGTTGGGTGGTCTGGCCTGGAATCTGCCCCTTGGCCAGGTCACTGCTGACCCGGCTGGTGATGGTCGGCATGGCGTCATTGCTGACGTCATCACGAATTGCCCGGGCGGCTTTCCAGCGCGCGAAGGCGACGCGCAGATCGCGGTTGCCTTGCAGCGATTGAACCACCAACTGGTTAAGCGTCGGGTCTTCGAACTGCTGCCACCAGATGCCTTCGAAACGCGAACGGTCGTAGTTCTTCTGACCGGCCGCGCCGTCGGTGGCGGTGGTGATGTTGGCCGGTTCGGTGGCCGGGGTCTTGTAGTCCGGGCCGACGGCGCAGGCACTCAGGGCCAGCACCAGAAGGCTCGGAAGGAAGGCTTTCAGGCTCATTAGTGCGCCTCCGGTTGCTGTTGAAGATTCAGCGCCTTGGCGGCTTTACGCTTTTCACCGCGCTCCACGAAATTACGGATCAACACGTAGAACACCGGCGTCAGCAACAGACCGAAGAAGGTCACCCCAAGCATCCCGGAGAACACGGCGACACCCATGGCGTGGCGCATTTCGGCACCGGCACCGCTGGAGAACACCAGTGGCACAACACCCATGATGAACGCGAAGGAGGTCATCAGGATTGGCCGCAGACGCAGACGGCACGCTTCGAGCACCGCATCGAGCGGGCTCATGCCTTCGTCCTGCTGTTTATCCTTGGCAAACTCGACGATCAGAATCGCGTTCTTACAGGCAAGCCCCACGAGCACAATCAATCCGATCTGGGTGAAGATGTTGTTGTCGCCTCCCCAGGCAATCACACCGGTGATGGCCGACAGCAGGGTCATCGGTACGATCAGGATCACTGCCAGTGGCAGGCTCCAGCTCTCGTATTGAGCGGCGAGTACCAGGAACGCCAGCAGTACACAGAGCGGGAACACGAACAGCGCGGTGTTGCCGGACAGAATCTGCTGGTAGGTCAGGTCGGTCCACTCGTAGACCATGCCATTGGGCAATTCGTCCTTGAGCAGTTTCTCGATCGCTTGTTCGGCCTGGCCGGAGCTGTAGCCGGGGGCTGCCGCGCCGTTGATTTCAGCAGTAATGAAACCGTTGTAGTGCATCACGCGGTCCGGCCCCGAGGTGTCGCTGACCTTGATGAAGGTCGCCAGCGGGATCATCTCGCCCTTGTTGTTGCGCACTTTCAGCTGGCCGATCTGGTCCGGCTCGAGACGGAACTGCTGTTCTGCCTGAACGTTGACCTGATAGGTGCGGCCGAAACGGTTGAAGTCGTTGGCATACAGCGAGCCCAGGTAGATTTGCAGGGTGTCGAAGATGTCGCTGACGGCCACGCCGTGGGTCTTGGCTTTTTCTCGGTCGATAGCCGCATCGACCTGGGGCACGTTCACGGTGTAGCTGGTGAACAGGCCGGCCAGTTCAGGCACGTTGTGGCTCTTGTTGATGATGTTCATGGTTTCTTTGTACAGCTCGTCGTAGCCCAGGTTGCCCCGGTCTTCGATCTGCAGGCGGAAGCCACCAATGGTGCCCAGGCCTTGTACCGGCGGTGGCGGGAAGATCGCCATGTAGGCTTCCTGAATCCCGGCGAACTGGCCATTCAACGCACCGGCAATCGCGCCGGCGGACATGCTCGGGTCTTTACGCTCGTCGAACGGTTTCAAGGTCACGAACACGATGCCGGCGTTAGGACTGTTGGTGAAGCCGTTGATCGACAGGCCCGGGAAGGCCACGGCGCTTTCTACGCCAGGCTGTTTCAGGGCCAGGTCGGACATACGCTTGATCACGTCTTCGGTACGGTCAAGACTCGCCGCATCCGGCAGTTGGGCGAAGGCCACCAGGTATTGCTTGTCCTGGCCAGGCACGAAACCGGTCGGGGTGTGGGCGAAACCGAAGAAGGTCAGCACCATCAGGCCGGCGTACACCAGCAGGGCGATACCGCTGCTGCGGATGACCCGGGCGACGGTCCCGACATAGCCATGGCTGGCGCGTTCGAAGAACCGGTTGAACGGACGGAACAGCCAGCCGCCCAAGAGCTTGTCCAGCACTTTGGTAAAGCGATCTTTCGGCGCGTTGTGGCTCTTGAGCAGCACGGCGGCCAGGGCAGGAGACAGGGTCAGCGAGTTGAACGCCGAGATCACGGTCGAGATGGCGATGGTCAGGGCGAACTGTTTGTAGAACTGGCCGGTGAGGCCGGAAATGAACGCCGCCGGGATGAATACCGCACACAGCACCAGCGCCGTCGCGATGATCGGCCCGGTCACCTCACGCATGGCTTTCTTGGTGGCTTCTACGGGCGTCTCTCCCAGCTCGATGTGCCGTTCAACGTTCTCCACCACTACGATGGCGTCATCCACCACGATGCCGATGGCCAGCACCAATCCGAACAGGGAAAGGGCGTTCAACGAGAAGCCGAACAGGTGCATCACCGCGAACGTACCGATCAACGACACCGGCACCGCTACCAATGGAATGATCGAGGCACGCCAGGTTTGCAGGAACAGAATCACCACCAGGACAACCAGAATCAGTGCTTCGAAGAGGGTGTGAACCACCGCCTCGATGGAACCGCGCACGAAAATGGTCGGGTCATAGACGATGCTGAAGTCCATGCCTTCCGGGAAGCTCTTTTTCAGTTCGGCCATCTTGCCGCGCACTTCATTGGAAATGTCGATGGCGTTGGAGCCTGGACGCTGGAAGATCGGAATCGCCACCGCCGGTTGGTTGTTCAGCAACGAACGCAGGGCGTATTGGCTGGAACCCAGCTCAATGCGGGCGATGTCCTTGAGGCGCGTGATTTCACCGTTGTCGCCGGAACGAATGATGATGTTCTCGAACTCTTCCTCGGAAACCAGACGTCCCTGGGTGTTGACCGACAGCTGGAACGCGGTGGCATTCGGCGCAGGAGGAGCGCCCAGTGCACCTGCAGCGACTTGACGGTTCTGCTCACGAATCGCACTGACGACATCGGTGGCGGTCAGGTTGCGCGAAGCGGTCTTGTTCGGATCGAGCCATACACGCAGCGAGTAATCGCCCATGCCAAACAACTGCACGTCGCCGACACCGCCCAGACGTGCCAGCTCATCCTTGATGTTGAGCAAGGCATAGTTGGACAGGTAGAGCATGTCGTAGCGTTTGTCCGGCGAGGTCAAGTGCACAACCATGGTCAGGTCGGGCGATGCCTTGTCGACGGTGATGCCTATGCGCGTCACTTCTTCTGGAAGCTTGGGCTCGGTCCGGGTCACGCGGTTCTGCACCTGCACCTGAGCGTTGTCCAGGTCAGTGCCCAGGGCGAAAGTGATGGTCAGGGTGATCTTGCCGTCAGCGGTGGACTGCGAGGACATGTACAGCATGTTCTCGACGCCAGTGATGGCTTGCTCCAGCGGAGCGGCCACGGTTTCACCGATGACTTTAGGGTTGGCTCCCGGGAAGTTGGCGCGGACCACAACGGTCGGCGGCACGACTTCCGGGTATTCGCTGATCGGCAACTGGAACAGCGAGATGGCACCGGCGATCAGGATCAGCAGCGACAGCACTGCTGCGAAGATCGGCCGCGAAATGAAGAATTGGGAAAAATTCATCGGAGTTGTCGTCCCTTAACCGCGTGGAGTCGCGACAGCCACTTTCACAACCGAACCCGGCGCGACCTTGGCAGGTGCGACTTGGGGCAGGTTGCTGGCTTCCAGCGCTTGTCGTTGTTGAGCGAGAGCCGCGAGGGTTTGTTCGCTGGCCATAGGGATCACTTCAGGGGAGACCGGAGAACCAGGACGCACCCGTTGCAAACCTTTGACGATGACGGTGTCATCCTTGGACAGGCCGTTACGCACGATGCGCAGACCTTCGATCTTCGGACCCAACTCGACGGCGCGGTAGGCGGTTTTGTTGTCAGCGTCCATCACCAGCACGAACTTTTTACCCAGGTCGGTACCGACTGCTTCGTCGTTGATCAGCACGGCGGAATAGGTGCCGCTGCCGACCAGTTTCAAGCGTGCGTACAGGCCAGGGGTGTAGGTGCCGTCGGTGTTGTCGAACACTGCACGACCGCGGATGGTGCCGGTTTTCGGGTTGACCTGGTTGTCGACGAAGTTCATCACGCCCTGATGCGGGTTACCGTCTTCGTTGGACAGGCCGAGGTAAACCGGGGTGGATGCGCCGCGTTTCCCCTGACGAGCCAGTTGGCTGTATTTGAGGAATACACGCTCGTCGGCGTCGAAGTAGGCGTAGACCTTGTCAGTGGAGACAACACTGGTGAGCGCTGTGGTGTCGGCGGTGACCAGGTTACCGGCGGTGATTTCCGCACGGCTGACACGGCCGCTGATCGGCGCGGTCACGCGGGTAAAACTCAGGTTCAGTTTGGCGAGGTCCAGTTGCGCCTGAAGGGCACCGACCGCCGCGCGGGCTTCCTGGGAGGCGCTGGTGCGCGAATCGGCCAGCTCGGCGGAAATCGCATTGCTGGTACGCAGGCGCTCACCGCGTTGGGCTTCGTTTTCGCTGCGGGTGGCGTTGGCGCGGGACTGGGCAACCAGGGCTTCGAGGCGGCGGACCTCGGCCTGGAACGGACGCGGATCGATCTGGAACAGCAGGTCGCCTTTCTTGACCAATGCGCCTTCAGTGAAGGCCACTTCGTCGATCTGCCCGGAGACCCGAGGGCGTATTTCTACAGTTTCCGGGGCTTCGAGGCGGCCGGTGAATTCGTCCCATTCGTTGACGGGTTGTTCGAGCACCTTGGCCACGCTGACCTTGGCAGCAGGCATGGCGGCCGCCGTATCCGGAGTCTTGCCGCAGGCGCTCATCACCAGTACGGCCAACAAGGCCAACGGGAAGCGCAAATGTTTAAGTGACTGTTCCATGGATGCATCCGCCAATGTATTGAGAATGGACGGATGATGCTCGGCAGGGTTGTATCGCACGAATCGAATGAAGCAAAGGTAACTATCATTCGGAATGATATAAGACCGAAGTTAGCCCTCTAGTCTGCACCTTTCGTTAGGGGGCTATCAATTGGTTTGATGACAATTCAGTGTTGCGGGAAGTGCAAAGGATGGGCTGGAAACCGAGGCGCGGCCATCGCGGGCAAGCCACGCTCCCACAGGGGCGAGAAAACTACGCGAAACGGTCTGGATGCATCACTCTTCGCCGGTTTCCACTTCCCGTTCTTCGAATGCAGAGCGCACGGCTTCCACCACACGTTCCGCCCGGTGAGCGTCAGCCAGTTGCGGATACGCTTTTTTCAATTTACCGGATACCTGCCAGCCTTGTTCCTTGAGTGAGCGAATGATGCGGTTGGCGTCCTGATCCGGCATTTCCAGCACCTCTTTGAGTCGCTCCTGGGCGCGCTGGAAAATGACCAGCACGCGTGCTTCCTCGACCATCTCGGTACGGACCGTATGCGCCACGACCTGCGCCGTGTACAGGACATGCTCCGTCAAATCGGGATAGCGCCCCGCGAATTGCGCATCGGCGTAGTCATCGAAGACGAGGTTGCTGCGGGTGCCGTCCTCGTAGACGACTAGTTCGCCAAACCGATAAGACGCTGCATAGCGTTGCATGAACGGTCGTGAAAACACCTCCAGCGTACGATCGTAGCGCGCCCGGAAATCAATCGAACTTGTAATGGTGGCCGACACCGGCAGGATCACGCCATCAGGCACCGCCCGGTCACGGATCAGGCTGTCGTTGATCAGGAAGCGATGAATCCGGCCATTGCCGTCGCGCATCGGATGGATATACACAAAGGCGAAGGCGATTGCACCTGCTCGAGCCAGCGGCTCGGCGCCACGTGTTGCGTGCTCGAATGCTTTCAGACCGTCGAGCAGTTGTGTCACTACCTCAAATTGCGGCGCAATGTAGTGCACGAAGTCCTCGCGTATGGTCGCCTGTCCCACGAAGACTGGGGAGCGCCGCAGGCCCAGCCCTAACGCCTCATGACCTAAAATACCGGCTTGCAATGTGTGCAGGCTGTCGTTGCTCAACGGGTCTTCGATGTGGCCACAGTACTGGGCAATCACATGGGCAAACCGCTGAATCCTGTCGGCCTTGTCTGCCTCTCTCTCGATCAGGAAGCTCGCACGAGACTCCTTGAATGTCAGCCAGCTGGCGGTGCGCATCAGGATATCGGCACCAAAGGTTTGATTCAGCTCGCGAAGTGCCGCATCCAGGTCAAATTGCAACGCTTCCTGCACGGTCTCGGTACGGCGGACCAAGGGGCAGAACTCCGCCACGCCGGGCAGATTATCGTTGATGCGCCAGCGCCGTATCCGCCGTGGCTCGACTCGGGTGAGGTATTTCTTTGACGAGATGGCATCGACATAGCCGCCATTGGTGACATCTGGCACATCCAGATGCGCTCCAGTCAGCCACTCATAAAGGAATCCGGTGCGGCGGGCGTATTGGCCAAAGGGCGATTGTCGGCACCAGGTTTCGATGGGCTCTGGGCCAACAACAGCAAACAGGCGGGCGAAAAATTCGAGGTGAATTTCCTCGTATTTGAGCCCAAACTCGAAATGCCCCGCGAAGTCGTCAGCAGGCTGGTAGCTGGCGGGATACTTGCTCTCGACATGCCCGTTGTTCTCGCGGCTCATGCGTGTCGTACCCATCACCGATTCGACACGTAGGGGTTGTGCAAGCGCGATACCGTAGCGATCCGCGAGTGCCTTGAAGCCTACTTGCATGGTTGAATCCCCTAACGAGCACTAAAAAATGATAGCCAGAAGGGGATACTACGCGAAAACGATAATTTGATGGGCATGAAGACTGTGCTTACGTGTCCTCGAGAACCCGCACAGTCAAAGACTGTCCGGATCCCCAAAGAACATTTGACTGGGCTCTAAAACGGTGTTTTCAGGTCGTTAAAAACTAACGATGCCCCCATATTTGCCCCCAATGGTGCGAGATGCGCGAGCGATTGCGAACGGCGATCTTTCAACTAAGCGTATGAGTGGAGGAGGTTACCTTCGATCGGATGTGGTCGCGCCCCTACCACAATCCTGCCTAATGGCCCTTCTAGGAAAGCCGCAAAACACTCCTTGATTCATATGCCGAGGTATCACTGATCCGGTCAGCCTCTTGCTAGCCACTATCTTTGCTGATCCTGGTGTGGCCACTTTTCTAAGATATCAAAAGCGCCCCTCTGTCTTTTGTACTGACGGGGCAGCAGAGCTTTTACGTATCGTCAGTTCAAAAGGCAGGATCACATGCTGCTGAAGATTGGTTTTTTTCTCGATCAGGTTGATCAGCATCTCCACGGCCCTGCGCCCAAAGCCTTCGGCGGGCTGGGCGATGGTGGTCAGCGGCGGATCACTGTAATGCGCCAACGGAATATCATCGAATCCCACCAAAGAGATGTCTTCAGGCACGCGTAGGCCTGCTTCCTTGATGCGCTTGAGCGCGCCAATGGCCATCTCGTCGTTCTCGCAAAACAGCGCAGTAGGGCGATCGGGTAGCGTCAGCAGGGTGGCAGCACCGTCATAGCCGGCGCGCAAGCTGAAGTCGCCATGGCAAATAATCGCCGGGTCGCTGGTGAGGCCTGCCTGAGCCAATGCCGCCTGGTAGCCCGCCACTCGATCCTGGGTCAGTGGACTGCTTTGAGGGCCCTTGATCAAGCCAATCCGACGATGCCCCAAACCGATCAGGTGTTCGGTCATCGCTTTGGCGGCTGCCTGGTTATCGAGGCTAATGGTGGGATGGCGTCCGCCCTTGATCACTTCGCAGGCGTTGATCATCGGCGGCGTGTCTGCGCGGTCTGCCGGAAAAGGATCGTAGGCACGCAACTGAATCACGCCATCGGCCTGATGGGCGTCAACCAGTTCGGCAAACTCGCGCTCGATGTCTTCGCGGCCCTGGGTGTCGCAGAGTAACAGTCGATAACCCGCGGATTGAGCGGCCTGTTGTGCGCCGCTTATCACGCGCGCAAAAAACGTGTTGGCAATTTTCGGGACGAGGATGACCAGGTTGGCGGTGCGCCGAGAGCGAAACTGGACTGCCATCAAGTTGGGGCGATAACCCGCCTGTTCGACGGCCGCGTTGACCTTGTCGCGAGTGGCCTGACGTACGCGGTCGGGTGATGTCAGGGTGCGCGATACGGTAGCCACCGAAACGCCGGCGAGCCGGGCGACTTCACGAATATTGGACAAAATCACCTCATGTTTGAACTGAGCGTCGGGCGAGCTTACAGCAGGTCTGCCTGCGCTTGAATCCTCGCGACCGTGGATTATCGATTTGACAGCTTACTCTCCAGCGCATAAATTCCAGTTGAAATGTATCCGGTTACATTTTGATGGAAACAGCTTTCAACCGAACCGGACAGAGAAGGTCAGCGATGAACACAGTGATACCCAAAATAAGAATGGGCTTTGTCGGTGGGGGGGAGGGTTCGTTTATCGCCCAGGCTCATCACCAGGCCGCGGGGCTCGATGGGCGCTTTGAGCTGGTTTGCGGTGCGTTCAGTCGCGACGCGCAGAACAACCTGCGTACGGGCAGCTACCTGGGCCTGGCGCAATCACGCTGCTACAGCACATGGCAATCAATGCTGGAGGCCGAGCGCGCGCTGCCGGCCGAACAGCGCATGGAACTGCTGGTGATTGTCACCCCCAATCATCTTCACGCACCGGTGGCCAGCGAAGCGCTGGCCGCCGGTTTCCATGTGTTCAGCGAGAAGCCCGCGGCCTTGAACCTGGCTGAGCTGCAGGCCCTGAAAACCCGTTTGCACAGCAGCGTTGGGCTCTATGGCCTGGCCCACACCTACCTCGGTTACCCCATGGTCTGGCAAGCGCGGGAAATGGTGCGCAGTGGCTTGATTGGCGTGGTGCGAAAGGTCCTGGTGGAGTATCCCCAGGGCTGGCTCAGCCAGGATGTGGCCGGGCAGGGCAACAAGCAGGCCGAGTGGCGTGGGCAGCCGGAACTGTCCGGAGTGGGCGGCTGCATCGCCGATATCGGCACCCATGCTTTTTCCCTGGCGGAGTTTGTGGCTGATCAAACCGTCACCCACCTGTGTGCCAGTCTGGGTGTGCACGTCGAAGGCCGTCAGTTGGATGACGACGCCGCGATGCTGCTAAAGATGGAGCAGGGCGCCAGTGGCGTGCTGATCGCCAGCCAGGTCTGCGCGGGGGAAGAGAACCCGCTGAGTATTCGTGTCTACGGTGACAAGGGCGGCCTTGAATGGCGCCAGGAACAACCCGCCAGCCTGATTCATCGTTCATTGGAGCAACCGATGCGCGTCTTGCGCTCCGGCACCGGGCAGCCGTGGTTGTGCGAGGCCGCGACCCAGCGTATGCGCTTGCCCGCTGGTCATCCCGAAGGTTACCTGGAAGCCATGGCCAATCTGTATGGCGATTTTGCCCAGGCTATTCGCGGCGAGGTTGAAGGCCACACCGCGCCGGGTGTGCCGGGGATCGAGGTGGGCCTGCGTGGCATGGCCTTTATCGAAGCGGCCATCGCCAGCCACACCAGCGATGCCAAGTGGACCCCGCTGGAGTGCAGCCGATGAAACCGCAGACGGCTGCCGTGCCCCCGAATGCCCTTGCCCCTCAAGGCCTGCGTGGCCCCGGGATATTCCTGGCGCAGTTCATCACCGATGAAGCGCCTTTCGACACTCTGGCCAATATCGCCCAATGGGCAGCGTCCCAGGGCTACATAGCCATTCAACTACCGACCCTGGGCACGCGCTACATCGACCTTGAACGCGCAGCCGAAAGCCAGAGCTATTGCGATGATCTGAAGGCCGTCTGCGCCAGCGCCGGGGTTGAAATCAGCGAACTGTCCACCCACCTGCAAGGGCAGTTGGTGGCCGTGCACCCGGCGTTCGATGCGCTGTTCGATGACTTCGCGCCGGCTCATCTGCGTGGCCAGCCCCAGGCGCGTACCGAGTGGGCGATCGAGCAATTGAAGCTGGCAGCACGGGCCAGCCAGCGTTTGGGCCTGACGGCACACGCAACGTTTTCCGGGGCCTTGCTCTGGCCCTATATGTACCCCTGGCCACAGCGCCCGGCCGGTTTGGTGGAGCAAGGTTTTGCCGAACTGGCCAAGCGCTGGCTGCCGATCCTCGACTGTTTTGATCAGGCCGGCGTCGACTTATGCTACGAAATTCACCCGGGTGAAGACCTGCACGACGGCGCCTCATTCGAGCGTTTCCTCGAGGCGGTCAATCATCATCCCCGTGCGGCCATCCTCTATGACCCCAGCCACCTATTGCTTCAGCAAATGGACTACCTGGGGTTTATCGACCGTTATCACTCACGCATCCGCATGTTCCACGTCAAGGACGCGGAGTTCCGTCCCGATGCGCGCTCCGGTGTCTATGGCGGTTACCAGGGTTGGGTCGAGCGCCCCGGGCGTTTCCGCTCGTTGGGTGATGGGCAGATCGATTTCAAGTCGATCTTCAGCAAGCTCAGCCAGTACGGCTTCAGCGGTTGGGCGGTTCTGGAATGGGAATGCTGCCTGAAGGACTCCGCCCAAGGCGCCGCCGAAGGTGCAGGGTTCATTCGCGAGCACATGATCACTCGAAGCCAAAAGGCCTTTGACGACTTTGTCAGCGTGGCCAGCGATACGGCGTCCAACCGGCGTTTGCTGGGATTACCCGACGCCTGAGCTTGACCTTTTTCCTTCGATAACAACCTTCAATAAAAACAAGACGGTGACTGTTATGACGTGGATGAGTGCGCGCTTGAGCGCCATGATGTTTCTGCAGTTTTTTATCTGGGGTAGCTGGTTCGTCACCCTGGGCACTTTTCTGTCCAGCCAACTGGGCGCCAGCGGTGGCCAGATCGGCATGGCGTTCTCGACTCAGTCCTGGGGCGCGATCATTGCGCCGTTTGTGATTGGGCTGATCGCCGACCGTTTTTTCAATGCCGAACGCATTCTGGCGGTGCTGCATCTGGTGGGGGCGGTGTTGCTCTATCAGCTCTACCAGGCGCCAGATTTTGCTGCGTTCTATCCCTACGTGCTGGCCTACATGATGATCTACATGCCGACCCTGGCATTGGTCAACTCGGTGGCCTTCCGGCAGATGCGCGACCCGGCGCTGGAGTTTGCGCGCATTCGTGTGTGGGGCACCGTGGGCTGGATTGTCGCCGGTGTGGTGATCAGTTTTGTCTTTGCCTGGGACGCCAAAGCCGCGATTGCTTCCGGTGCGCTGCGCAACACCTTCCTGATGGCGGCCCTGGCGTCTCTGCTGCTGGGCGTCTACAGCTTCACGCTGCCGAGTACGGCACCGCTGAAAGCGGCGCAAACTCGAACCGGTATGAAACAGATCCTCGGCCTGGATGCCCTGGGCCTGTTGAAAGACCGCAGCTACCTAGTGTTTTTCATTGCCTCGATCCTGATCTGTATCCCGCTGGCGTTCTATTACCAGAATGCCAACCCATTCCTTGCCGACATCGGCATGACCAATCCCACGGCAAAGATGGCCATCGGACAGGTCTCCGAAGTCCTGTTCATGCTCCTGCTCCCGCTGTTCATTCACCGCTTCGGTATAAAGATTGCCTTATTGATGGGCATGCTGGCGTGGGCTTTGCGCTATGTGTTGTTCGCCTACGGTAACAACACCGACCTGGCTTTTATGCTGTTCACCGGTATCGCCCTGCACGGTATCTGCTACGACTTTTTCTTTGTGTCCGGGCAGATCTATACCGACGCGAAAATCCCTGAGCGTTTCAGAAGCTCGGCCCAGGGCCTGATTACCCTGGCCACCTACGGCGTTGGCATGCTGATCGGTTTCTGGGTCGCAGGCCATGTCTCCGATTACTACGCCACCCCTGCGGGTCACCAGTGGCAGAGCATCTGGTTGTTCCCGGCGTTCTTTTCCCTAGGTGTCGTGCTGGTGTTCATGTTTACCTTTCGCGATGCGTCACGGTCAGAGTTGGCACCTGCCAAGGCTTGAGCGGCTGCGACTTGATAGCAACCCATCAGGAAATGGCGATGCGCGGGGCGGGCAAAAACTGAATGGCGAACCGAATGCCTTTCAGAGCCCCGCGTTGGACAGTGCGATATCAGTCGTGAGCGGGTGACACCGAGAGATCACGCCACGCAGCCAGTTCCTCATGACGCTTCTGAAGTTCGTCTTCAAAAGTCACGTGTAAGCCCAAGGGGGCAACCTCAAGTGCCAGGCATTCAGTGATGCCCTCGACCGCATGTTTGGTCGCACAGCAGGCCGAGACAACTCACCCTCTGTAACGACCGCGTGGTCGGCTGACTGTCTGAAATGCTCAGAAGAATCCTTGGAATAGGCAGTGATGCCGACAAAACGGGCAAATGATCCCGGCAGGTGCGCCGCATACTGAAGCCAGGATTTACCCGGGGGTATCGACGGGTTTAACCAACGTCTATCCCATCGCAGCAATTTACAGATAGGGCGCGATCATGCAGCAGGATAAGAGAGGCACATCAGAAAACGCATTCCAGGATCACCCAGGCTTCAGTCGCCGTGACGTTTTGATTGGCGGGGCGGTCGTAGGGGCCGGGTTGAGTGTTGCACCCCTGTCCTTGGCAGCCTCGCCGGATAGCGCAAAAGTGAGCGGAGCGCGGGTTACAAAAACGCGCAAGCTGGGTTCGCTGGAAGTCTCGGAACTCGGTGTCGGGTGCATGAACATCAGCGCCAATTACGGCGTACCTGCAGGCAAGGAGCAGGGCATCAAGGTCATCCGCACGGCCCATGAACAGGGCGTCACTTTTTTTGATACGGCCGAAGTGTATGGGCCGTATACCAATGAAGAATTGGTAGGTGAGGCGCTTTCGCCGTTTCGCAACGCTGTTGTCATCGCGTCAAAATTCGGTTTCGACATGGATGCCGGTGGCGCACTCAATAGTCGTCCGGAACATATCCGTAAGGTGCTTGAGGGCTCGCTGAAGCGGCTGCGCACCGACCGTATCGATCTCTACTATCAACACCGAGTGGATCCAAATGTACCGATCGAGGATGTCGCGGGTACGGTCCAGGACCTGATAAAAGAGGGCAAGGTGTTGCACTTCGGTCTCTCGGAGGCAAGTGCAAGCACCATTCGCCGAGCGCATGCCGTTCATCCAGTGACGGCGGTCCAAACCGAATACTCCGTGATGGAGAGAAGCGTCGAGCACAACGGAGTCCTTGAGACCTGTGAACAACTGGGTATCGGTTTCGTGTGCTGGGGCCCGCTGGGCATGGGCTTTTTACCCGGCACACTGAATGGCAGTACACGGTTCGACGCCAACACCGATTTACGTTCCGGGTTTGAACGATTCACGCCTGAGAACCTGTCAGCAAACGAGCCGATCATTACTTTGCTCAGGAAGTTCGCACAGGAAAAGCATGCCTCTCCTGCCCAGATATCGCTGGCGTGGTTGCTCGCGCAGAAGCCCTGGATCGTCCCGATTCCAGGCACGCGCAAGCTCGATCACCTACATGAGAACCTGGCATCCGTCAGCGTGAAGCTGACGGCCGCAGAACTGGTGGAAATGGATGCAGCTCTGGCAAAGCTAAAAGTGCACGGTGGTCGAATGAGCCCAATGCATATGCGTGCCGTCGACGTCACCCAGTGACCGTCAGAATGTGAAAGCCGCTGAAGGCGTCCAGTAGCGATTTTCCTCCAGCCGGCGCGTTTTGGCGCGGGGTAGAGAAGGGCGTCATTGATCAAACCATTTGTATCAGGTACTCAAATGAATCAGGTTACGCGTAAGGTGTTCGAGCCGTTTGTGTTCGACAACGGAATCGAGTTGCGCAATCGCGTGGCGATGGCCCCCATGACAACGTGGGCCGGCAACGCGGACGGTACAGTCTCCGACGAGGAAATTGCTTATTACCAGCGTCGGGTAAACGGTGTCGGTCTGGTGATCACCGGTTGCACGCACGTACTCGCCAACGGTATTGGATTCACCGACGAATTCGCAGCGTTCGACGATACATTCGTTCCCAGTCTCAAGCGATTGGCCAAGGCCGCGAAGAGCGGTGGTGCAACGGCTGTTCTGCAGCTGTTCCACGCAGGTAACAAGGCCGTTTTGGAGTTGGTGCCAGACGTTGTCAGTGCCAGCGCAGTGAGCATCGACGCGGGAGCGTTCAGCGTTAGCGCTACCCCGCGCGCAATGACCCCGGAAGAAATCCACGACGTGATCCTCGCGTTTGGTGAGGCGACGCGTCGTGCCATCGAGGCGGGATTTGACGGCATAGAACTGCATGGCGCCCACGGATTTCTGATCCAGAACTTCTTCTCTCCGAAGTTCAACCAGCGCGATGACGAGTGGGGCGGCTCACTCGAGAACCGTCTGCGTTTTCCATTGGCGGTTGTGCATGAGGTTCATCGAGTCATCAAGGCACACACTGATCGACCGTTCCTGTTCGGCTATCGCATTTCGCCAGATGAATCTGGCGAAAATGGATTGCGCATAGACGACACCTGCGTGCTTGTCGATGGACTGATCGAAAGCGGTATTGACTATCTCCACGTCTCCTTGGGGAGCGTGCTGGAAACGGTGCCTGTCGACGGACAGGGCGACCAGACTACGGCGAAGGTGATTCTGGATCATGTCGACGGGCGCATTCCAGTGATTGCCGCCGGGCAGATCAAGACGCCCCGCCAAGCCGAGGAAGCGCTTGAACTCGGCCTGTCGCTCGTCGCGGTTGGACAGGGCCTTGTCATAAATCCTGACTGGGTGGAACTGGCAGAAAAAGGCCACGACGATCAGATTCAAACGGCGCTGAACCCGGCACGCGTTTCGCAGATCGCAATTCCGCCAAAACTGTGGGGCGTAATCGAGGCCACCACGGGTTGGTTCAAGCTCCAGGGCGCACCGTAACGAAGGTTTGGCCGTGGTGCGCAGCTGCGAACCTCAGTCAGCGTGCCTCAGCCACATGGGCTCGCCTAGGCTCATTTCTGACACCAGCCCCACCCTGAGAAAGGCAATCCCGCCGCTCCTCAGTCTCCCGTATTTGAGAACGCTTGAATCGAGCAACGATGCCACTCGATCGAGCAAACGCAGCCGCTCTGCATTTCACATACTCCCAGGGTGCCTCAAGACCTGCCTGCGCTGTAGGCGGGTGGCAGGTGTTTCTGTGGACAGTCGAACATACAGGCGAGTAGCGATATGCAAAACAACAGCATCCGGTTTGCGTGCAATGGCTGCGGGATCTGCTGCAAGGGGCGGTTGGTTCCACTGACGTTGAACGAGACAAGGCAGTGGCTGGAAAGAGGGCATGAGGTCGCGATCATACTGGAGGCGTTTGAGCAATCCATCTGGACTGCTGGGCCGCAACAGTTTGCCCACGCCGCAGGACGCGCAGTCGAGGTGCCTTGCGGTAATTCCCATGTGCGGGCCGTTGCAGTGTTTGCGGGCAATGCGCTGGAGCAATGCCAAAGCCTCGGCGATGACGGTTGTTGCGGTATCTACGAAGAACGGCCGCTGGTGTGTCGTATATATCCGGCGGAGATCAATCCGTTAATTGCCCTTGATCGGGAAAACAAGATTTGCCCGCCCGAAGTCTGGGAGGAGGGTGAAGTGTTGTTTACAGATCGGATCGTTGATCCGGTTCTTGCTGATCAGATTGAACGCTCCCGCCAGGCTGACAGAGAGGATGCGCAGGCAAAAATTGCGCTGTGTGAAGCCTTGGGGAGCCGGAAAATTCCCGTTGGTCATTTCAGGCGCTGCTCGATCCTGGCGTTGCGGGCCCCCGCGTAGCGTATTCAACCGCTTGCTCACATGGGTTTGAAACTGGAAGTGTCGATGTGCTGTGTACTCCCGCGTTGCGCTTTGCGGTGTTTGCCGATGCGCGCTCCGTCGACCACCCTCGGTAAGCACTGAAAGTACACGTCGACCGTACGATAACTTTTTTGGAGAGCCTTCATGACCTGGTCAAGCCGAAACTGCGGGTTCAGTCACGTCGTTGAATTTACCGTCGATCCCATCCACATGCCGGAGTTGGTGGCGTCGTTGATGAGCCGTATCGAACGCTTTACCTGCTCATGTCCAGGGTTCATCAGAGCGTGCGTGCAGGTGAGTGACGAAGGCGATCGCGCGCTCATGCAGCTTCTGTGGTCCTCCAGGGAATACGGGGAGCAAGCGCTGGAGAGGGCACAACGCTTGGAACTCGATCTGTTTCACATGGCGTGCCAACCGTCGGCCAAAGCGCTGCTCTTCAGCTCCTTCAATGTCGTCGCGCAGGTGCAAGCGCAGCGCTTGTCGACGTGAGCAATACGAATGATTTTCAGGGGGGGCGCTGTGTCCATTGCCTTCAGTATTGCCGGGATTAACGCGTGACAATGACGTTCGGGGTGCACAAATGGGTACATGTATTGCCGAGCGAGCGGGCGGCGCTGCGCCTGGAGTTTGCCTTTCATTTTTGCGTGCTTGCCAGCTATATTTTCCAAGGCGGATGCCACGCAGCGACGGCTATTGTCACCTTGACTCATGATCCTCGACTTGACGACCTGACCTTGCTCGAAGCCGTCAGGACACCCGCATTTTATATCGGCGCCATCGGCTCCCAGCACACCAGTGAAAAGCGCATGGAAAGGGGCAAACGAATCGGTGGGCTGGACGACGATGCGCTTGATCGCATCCATGCGCCGATCGGACACAAACTGGGAAGCAAGACCCCGGCTGAGATCGCACTTGCGGTCATGGCCGACATTGTTCGGGTGATTAACGGCGTGAGCCGTGCCCATCTCTAAGTCTGTTTTTTCTGGGATTTGAATGTGAATAGCGATGTGTCAAACGACCAAGTCATGACTGATGTCACGCGTCTCGCCAGATCGGTTAGCCAACTGGTACCGGGCGATGGTGACCGCATCACCGACATTCCCGGCCTGAGCCTGCATCGGCGTAAAGCCGTTACGGCGCCCATGCACTGCATCTACGGACTGGGAATTGGCGTAACCTTGCAAGGCGGCAAACAGGTGATCGTCGGCAGTGAAGTCCTTCCCTATACACCCGGCGAGTCGATGGTGACCAGTGTCGATCTCCCGGTCACTTCCCATGTCACACAAGCCAGCGTGCTCAAGCCATTCCTCGGCATGATGCTGGCACTCGACAGCGCCACCGTGATGCAGGTCGCCGAGCGTATGCGGTTATCGCAGCGTATGCGAGATGACGCGTTTCGTCCCGTGACCGTACAGCCTTTGGATGTGGGGGTGCTGGATGCGCTGAGGCGCTTGGTGGACCTGCTCAAAGAGCCCCACTGGATTGAGACCCTCGCACCGCTGATCAAGGAAGAGATCATTGCCCGGCTGTTGAACGGAACCCATGGCCCGCAGTTGTTGCATGTGATTGCCGCCGGTTCACCCAGTCAGCAAATTGCCAAGACATTAGCTTGGCTCAAAGTTAATTTCCGTCAGGCGTTGCGCATGGATGATCTGGCGGCACAAGCGCATATGAGTCCTTCCACGTTTCGCCAACACTTTCGGGCTGTGACCGGGATGAGCCCGCTGCAGTATCAGAAGCAGTTACGGCTACAAGCAGCTCGACAGTTGATGCTCAGCCAGAATATCGATGCAAGCAACGCGGGCGGGCTGGTGGGGTATGAAAGCTCATCGCAGTTCAGCCGCGAATACAGTCGCCTGTTTGGTGAGCCACCTCAGCGCGATATCAAACGGATTCGCATGTGACGGAATCAGTGGTGTGTGAGAGGAGCCTATAACCAGGACGTTTGCAGCGTCCTGTTCGGCTCCCTCGCGCGTATCCACTGGCAGGCACATAACCCCCTCTTTCTCCTGGCCAACGCCCCCACCTCGAACCGCTGGGTGACGTTGACCGGGTCTGGCTTCGCTTCGTCGATTTATGCCAGCTTGAAAGGCAGTTCGCGTATTGGCTTACCCGTCAGACTGGCGATGGCGTTTGCAAAAGCGGGGGCCAGTGCCGGCAAGCCAGGCTCGCCCATGCCGGTGGGCGGTTCGGCGCTTGGCACTATATGGACCGCGAACTCGGGCATGTCGGTGATGCGCGGAACGCTGAAGTCTGCAAAGTTGCTTTGCTGCACGACGCCGTCTTTCAGGGTGATGGCATTGCCTGGCAAACACATCGACAAGCCCATCAGCGCCGCGCCTTGCACTTGGGCCTCAACGCTGCGTGGGTTGACGACCAGGTTGCAATGGACACCGGCGGTCACGTGGTGCAGCACCGGGCGACCGCTCTGCACTGAGGCTTCCACCACATAAGCCACTACCGAACTGAAACACTCATGGACCGCAACGCCCCACGCGTGTCCGGCAGGCAGTTGACGTTTGCCATACCCGCTCTTGTCCACCGATAATTGCAGCGCTTCGCGATGGCGCGGGCTTTGCTCGCCAAACAGCTTCATTCGGTATGCCACCGGGTCTTGCTTCGTCGTTCGCGCAATCTCGTCGAGCAATGTCTCCATCACAAAGGCCGTGTGGGTAGAGCCCACGCTGCGCCACCACAGCACAGGTACGTTGAGCTTGGGATGGTGGACTGTCAGCCGCATCGGTAGGGGATAAGGGTCTCGCATGCCTTCTGTCGCCGTCGGGTCAATGCCGTTCTTAATCTGGCCTCCAAACATCGTGTCGGTAAGGATCGATTGCCCGATCAAGACATGGTCCCACGCCACCACCGTGCCGCTGTCGTCAAAGCCTATACGCGCGCGATGCAGGTGCATGGGGCGGTAATAGCCGCCCTTGATATCGTCTTCGCGGCTCCAGAGAGTCCGTATGGGGACATTCAGCCCGACTGACCGTGCGGCTTTAGCGACTTCACACGCCTGCACGATGAAATCACTGGTGGGCACGCCACGCCGGCCAAAACCACCGCCGGCCGTTTGCACGTTGATTTGAATGTGCTCGGGTTTCAGATTCAGGACCTTGGCCGCTGCGGCACTGTCACCCCCCGGAAACTGAGTGCCAACCCACAGTTGTGCGCCCTTATCGGAAATCTGCACGGTGCAGTTCAGCGGTTCCATGGGCGCATGAGCCAGGTAGGGAAATACGAACTCTGCCTCCAATTGATGCTTGGCTGTAGCAAGCGGTGCCATGTCGGCATCAAAGTGGACCAAGCCCGGTTGACCCGCTAGCGCCCGGTACTGGATCAGTTGCTGTTCGCTGTCTACCTTCTCGACGGTGGCCAGGTCCCATTGCAGCTTCAATGCGTCGCGTCCTAGCTTCGCCTGCCAGTAGCCATCGGCAATCACCGCGACACCTTCGGCGCCGCCGTCCAGAGGTACTCGCAACACGGCTTTTACCCCCTTGATTGCGCGTGCGGCGCTGTCATCCAGGGAGGCGATTTTTGCACCGAACACCGGTGGCCGCGCAACGACGGCAGTGAGCTGTCCGGGCAAGCGCATGTCGATGCCGAAATCCTGCTGGCCACTGCTCTTGGCCTTGGCATCGATGCGCGTAGTGGCCTGGCCAATGATGCGGAAATCCCTGGGATCCTTGAGTGTGACCTTGTCGGGCACGGGCAACGCCATCGCAGCCTCTGCCAGTTCGCCGTAACTCGCTTTAAGGCCTGCCGGGCCAAGCACCATGCCCGCTTGAGTGCGAAGGTGCGTAACCTCCACGTTCCAGCGTGCGGCCGCTGCCGCGAGCAGCATGGCCCGAGCGCGGGCACCCAGTTCGCGGTACTGGGTGAAGCTGTTCTTGATCGAATTGGAACCGCCGGTTAGGTGTATGCCGAAGATCGGGTCTTGGTAGGCATTGTTGTTACTGCCGTTGCGGCTTCGCACAAGACTCCAGTCGGCATCGAGTTCCTCAGCGAGAATCATCGGCAGTCCGGTCTGAACACCCTGACCGAACTCTAGCCGGTTGATCGTCACCGTGACTTCTCCGTTGGATGCGATCTGCACGAATGCAGAGGGTTGCTGACTCGGTTTGAGTAGCGCGACGTCGCCGCTGGTAGCCTCTTGCGCCAGCGCCAGGTGAGGAAATGCACCTAAGGCCAGGCCGCCAATGCCGACGATTTTAAGGAAGCTGCGGCGTGGAAGTGTGAAGGCACCGTCGGCTTGGTCGCGTTCGAGTAGGTGTTGCAGGGAACGCGGAAGCTCTTGGGAAAAGATTTCGTTCAGCATGGTGAGCTCCGGTCAGGCAAGGATTTTGGCGGCGTCCGCTACCGCCGCGCGAATACGGGCGTAGGTACCGCAGCGGCAAATATTGCCCGCCATGGCTGAATCGATCTCGGCAGCGGTGGGTTGCTTGCCTTTGGGTTGGACTTTCAGAAAAGCCGTCGCGCTCATGATTTGACCGCTCTGGCAGTAGCCACATTGCGCCACGTCGTGCTTGACCCAAGCCTCATGCACGGCAGCACCGACCGGGTCGCTGCCATTTGTCGCCGCTTCGATGGTGGTGATCTTGCGACCCTCAGCCGCTGCTATTGGCGTCACACAGGATCGAATGGCCTGACCATCCAAGTGAACAGTGCAGGCGCCGCACAGCGCCGCGCCGCAGCCAAACTTGGTGCCGGTCATCCCCAAGGTGTCACGCAGGGTCCAGAGAATGGGGGTGCTGGGATCTACGTCAACCGTGTATTCACGGCCATTGATGGTGAGGACGCTCATGATGGGACAGCTCTCCGGAATGTGTGAGCAGCAGCTTGCTCTCAATAACGGCTAACTATAGAGCTGTGTCTGCGGGCCTGATTGCACAATCCGAGCAAATAATTGCCCAATCATTGACCTTGCTGTGCGCTGAGTTGCACCGGGTCGGTTTCGATAAGCGTTCTGGACACGATCATGGACTTTGTCGTATTCACGTATTTCTGAAAATGGGCAGAGGCGATGTGGCTTTTGTAGGCCGCTTCGTTTGCATAGATTTCGAAGAAGTGAAGGCGGTTCGGGTGGTCCTTTTCCGCCACCGAATAAATCGCGAGCACGCCTGGCTCAAGGCGAACAGAGTCAGCCATTTCCTCCTTGACCGCCGTTTGGTAAGCCGCCAATTGAGCAGGGTCTATCACGAGTTGTGCAATGCGCACGACTTTTTCGGTCGGCTCGGCGGCCAACACCGAACTTACCCAAATGCTTCCAACTACAACAGCTATACGCAGGACCGACATGTGCAGTAATTCCAGATAGTGGGGCATCCTTTTCAAACCATCCAAAGCATGCCCTCAGATGTGCCCCCAATGTAGCAATCCACTGGAAGTGAATGGATCTCCATGGTTTGTGAAAAGGCAAAAATGATCAGATGAACAGCATGCCAGAAGAAGTCTAGAGACTGTCCGGATCCCCAAAAAACATCTGAATCCGCGACCGTAACCAACGCTCGCCCGGATCATTATCCTGCGATCCGCGCCAGGCCATGTGCAATTCAAAAGTGCGTGTCGGCAACGGCGGATCTTCCGCACGTACACCCCCAGCCGCCGTCAACGCCTCAGCCGTGTAATCCGGCACGGTCGCGACAATATCGGTCCCGGCGAGCAGGGTGCTCAACCCGTTGAACTGCGGTACCGCGAGCACCACATGGCGTTTGCGCCCGAGCTTCTCCAGCTCTTCATCAATAAAGCCGCTCAGGTCGCCAGCGAACGACACCAGCGCATGAGGCCGCGCGCAATAATCATCCAGGCTCAACGGGCCCGGCACGGTGTCGGCGCGCAACAGCTTAGGCTGGCTGCGTCGAAGTACCTTGCGCTTGGCATTGGCGGGGAGATCGGTGGTGTAGCTGACGCCGATGGAGATCTCACCTGAAGCCAGCAGTCCCGGCATCAGGATGTAATTGACACGACGCACCACCAGCACGATGCCGGGGGATTCGGCGCGCAGGCGCTTGAGCAGCATCGGCAGCAGGGCAAATTCCACGTCGTCCGACAGGCCGATACGGAACACCGCCGTACTGGTCGCAGGGTTGAACTCGGACGCACGACTGACCGCAGTGGAAATCGAATCCAGCGCCGGGGAGAGCAGGGCGAAGATCTCTACCGCCCGCGCGGACGGTTCCATGCTGCGCCCGGTGCGCACGAACAACGGATCATCGAACAGCCCGCGCAGGCGCGAGAGCGCCGCGCTGATCGCCGGCTGGCCGAGGAACAGTTTTTCCGCAGCGCGGGTCACACTGCGTTCGTGCATCAATGTTTCGAATACGATCAACAGGTTCAGGTCGACACGACGCAGGTCATTACGATTCATCTGGAGTCCTGGCAGAGTCTAGGCTTGACGAGAGCGGTCATATGAGAACAATGGCCGGCATGAATCTTACGGGGAAAGGCTGGTACTCTGCACCGAATAATTCAGTTTACGTGCAACGGCCTTCCAGCTTTCACGACAACCGTTGATCCTGTCGATGCTGCGGAATCAATGACAGGCATGTCGACTATTAATAGCCACTGATAGTCTTGGGTACAAAGCCCAGATAGAGTTCAGGGCATTAGAGGTTTCTTTGACGAGGTTTGCGATGTCACGCACGATCCGTTTTCACAAGTTTGGTCCAGCCGAGGTGCTCAAATGCGAAGAGCATGCGGCAGCACTCCCTGCACCGGGCGAAGTGCAGGTGCGCGTCGAAGCGATTGGCATCAGTTGGTACGACATTCTATGGCGCCAGAACCTGGCGTCGTCCCATGCCAAGTTGCCTTCGGGCCTTGGCAGTGAAATGTCCGGCGTCGTCACCGCAGTAGGTGAGGGCGTGGATGACTTGGCGGTGGGTGACAAGGTCGCCAGCTTCCCGGCCGAAAGTCCCAATGATTACCCGGTCTACGGCGAACAGATTGTTCTGCCGCGCACAGCATTGACCCGATACCCGGATGTGCTGAGCCCGATTGAAGCCAGTGTGCATTACACGCCGCTGTTGATTGCCTATTTTGCCTACGTGGATCTGGCACGGGTCAAGCCCGGGCAGTTCGCCCTGGTGACTGACGCCAGTCACTGCGCCGGTCCGTCATTTGTCCAGTTGGGCAAAGCGCTGGGCATCCGGGTGATTGCGGCAACGAAGAGTGCAGATGAACGCGACAACCTGCTGTCCCTGGGCGCCGAGAAAGTCATCGTCACCGAGGAACAGGATCTGCTGATGCAGATCAACAAGATCACCGATAACCGCGGTGTCGATGTGGTGTTCGATGGCCTTGGCGGGCCGCAGATGTCTTTGCTGGGGGATGTGCTTGCCCCGCGTGGCAGCCTGGTGTTGTACGGACTGCAAGGGGGTAACCAGACCCCGTTCCCGGCATGTGCAGCGTTCCAGAAGAACATTCAGTTCTTCGTGCACTGCATCGGTAACTTCACCGGCAAGCCGGAGTTGGGGATTATCCAGGATCAGGTGGCGCTGCAACGGGCGTTGCGTGATATCAACCAGCTGACCGCAGACCGTGTGCTGCTGCCGCTCAAGACCCGGGTCTTTCCGTTTGCCGAGTTTGTCGAGGCTCACCGCTACATGGACGAATGCCCATGCCGCGAACGAGTAGCCCTGCAGGTTGAGCCGGCGTAAATTCGGCCCAATGAAAAGTCCGTGCTTGCACGGGCTTTTTTTTGTCCGTCGCACGTAAAACGGGACAACCATTCAGTACTGCGCTTACCGGCCAGGTAACTGAACTGGTTTTTGCTCTTGATCTGTATCTTCTAATCAGTCTGTAAGCCTTGATAATTGAATGATTGCTTTCATCTCAAGGAATGAGTCATGACTGAGTGTCAACTCAATACTTTTAACCACGTTATTTTGATATATGCCGAACATTCTGTTCGTCGTTCTCCAGTTGCCGAAAAAACACGGGTGACTTTCTTCCTTATTTCTTGTGCTACCTGTCTGTGGGACGCTGTCGGAAATTTCCTAAGATATCTGAAGACATCTCAAGCCCGCGCCCTTGCGGGGTATTCGGGCCATTCGCGTTCAAATAAAGCTTGTTCGAGCTTTATTTATTTCAAGTAATGCCACAAACCTTAAGTGCTAGCATTTAGTAATAAACCCTGTCTTCGAATCAGGGCGGGCAAGGCACGTCGTAAAAGTTATCGCGCTGCGTGCGATATCGAACTTACAAGTATCAGGTACATAAATATGACCAGCATCCATGATCAAGCCATGAACCATGTCTACCAGCAAATATTGCAACGGTTGATGGGATTCTTCTCTCGCGCCGAACGTACGGCATTGCAGCTTTTGATCCAGCGCTTGATGGTGGCAGCGGGGGGCACAGAGCGGATTGGCACTTACAAGGTGCTGGCGATCCAGTCCGGGTCTCGCGACAGCTGCTACACCCTTGCATTGCTGCGTGCCGCCCAGCTGAGTATTGCCGGTCGGTCGCCCGCCACGTTTCAATTGAGGGTGGCGTCGTTACAGCTGAACGGCACCAGCGCGACGTCGCTTGAAAACATCCACCGCAGCTACAGCGCCTTGTTCCTGTACGACGATCCTCGCGTCGAAGTGCTGATGGTCGATAATCGCGAGGTCCTGCCATTCAGTCATCCAACGCCGTTCTCCGATGCGGGCTTTGAGGCCAATCGACTCAATTTTCTGATGGTGGGCCATCGTCGTCCACGTGAAGGCGCGCTTGACCTGTGGGATAACGGGTACCTGGCCACTGGCGAGTTCTATGGACAGATTGCCCGCTGGGACAGTGGTGTCGATGCATTGATCTGCAGCGAAACGCCTCGCCAGCAGAAGCAATTTCTCGAAGGACTGAAACGGGCGACGACCAAAGCGGGATGCCGTCCGACCATTCACCATGAGCCCAGCTACGAGGCATTGTTTGCAATGCTCGATGAGCTGCGGGGTGACTGCTACCGCGCGTTCTATCCGGAGCTTGATCAGGTGCAATGGCGACCTGCGCAACATTTTGAATCCTGTCGCCGAACCACCTTCATTGACACCAATGACCTGTTGATCAGTGACCTGGAAGAACGCTGGCCGCTGCTTACCGAGTTTCTTGGCTATCGACCGGACGCGCTGCCGGCACCGTTTGCCGAAAACGAATACGTCAGCCTCGGCATATCCGCTCACCTTCGGGGCTTGCAGGAGTGTTTCATGCACGGCGGAAGCTATGACGCGGGCGTTACCGAGCTCTTGCAGCGGGCATTGGTGATGATGCGTCGCAAGCAGGCTCCGGACAGTGCGTGCCAGCAGGCAGAAAAACTGTTTGGCAAGCTGGCGACTCAACCAGATCAGCGTGAGTTGGCAGCGGCAGAGGCGCAAAAAAGCCACGGCTTGAGCGAGGCCCAGCTGGTGTGCCTGCTTTTTGCGCCTTTTGTCGACAAAGGCAAAGGGCTTGAGCACTTTCTGCGTCGGTGTCATCCGGGAATGTTGGTGGCCATGCCGGATTTGCACCGGGCAATGCAAGGCGAACCGGTGCCCGAGCAGATTCTGCAATGGATGATCGACGTCAGCGGGTTACCCATCAGTCTGATTGGCAAGCTTTATCGCATGGCACCCCTGGCTGACGATACATCGAACGTTCACGCAGCAACCAGCGACGGTAGCATCGCCTTGGCGGGTGAATGGTCCGCAGGACGTTGAGCGGGGTGCGGGAAACCGGCTTTGCCTACCAGGCGGTGTACCGGTACTTGACTCATCTGATCAACGAGTCTGCCAACGACGAGCGCATCCGGCTCCCATCGCTTCGTCAATTGGCAGACCGTCTGAGCGTGTCGATTTCGACGATTCAGTACGCCTACTCGCTGCTGGAGAAGGAAGGGCGGGTTTACTCGGTTGCCAAATCGGGCTATTACGCGCTGCCGGTGTCCTCGATTGACACGCTCGTGGGCGGGCGCGATTTGCTCGAAACCGTCTACGTCAATGCCAGGCGTCCTGCAATGCTTGTCCTCAGTGCGGATGAGCCGACATTGTTGCAGCCCCTGGACAGTCCACTGTTGCTGCTGGAGAGAGAGCTGCTGCGGCAATATCCGCGTCAGCCGCAATCTTGTGTGCAGCCTTGCGGTGAGCTGGAACTGCGCGCGGCGCTGGCAGCGCGTTACACCACCTCACCCCAGCGTTGCTGGCACGCGGATGAAGTCTATATCGGAGCGGATCTTCGGGGTGTGCTGGAAATTCTGATCGCGGTTCTGGGCCTGCGGCACAAGACGGTGGTAGTCGAATCACCGTGCGACTGGACCATTCTGCGCTTGCTCCAGGCCGCTGAAGTACAGGTGATCGAACTACTGGTGCGGGCAGATGGCAGTCTGGATGTTGACTCGCTCAAGCAGATCCTCGAGATGAAAAACGTTCAGTTGGTGCTGTTGTCCTCAAGGTTGAATATGCCGCGAGGCAGTTTGGCGCCCGACGACAACCGCCAAGCCATTGCGCAGTTGCTTGAGCAGCATGGCAGCTGGGTGCTGGAGAACGATTGTCACGGCGAGCTCGGTTTCGAACCGGATGGTCTGCGTTTTCGCGATCTGCTGAATCCAGACCGATTGATCGTGTTTTCCACGTTCGAGAAAGTAATTGGCCCGGAAGCACCTTATGGCTACGTGCTTTCCCGGCATTTGCGCGACGAACTGCAACGGCAATTCCTGTTGCGCTCGTTTCGCCTGTCACCGTTTCGCCAGAAAGCAATTGCGCGCTTGTACAGTAACGGGCGCATCGATCAGCACCTGCAGGTGCTGCGCCGGTTGCTCAAGGACCGTTCCGTGCAGATGACTCAACTTCTGCGCGAGCGCTTGGGTGATGCCTTGCATGTTGTCGAGCCACAAGGCGGCGCGACCCTGTGGGTGCGCTCGTTGCGTCAGGTCGACATCAGGCGCGTGTTTCAGCGATTGCTCCAACGGCATGTGCTCATTGCGCCGGGTGAGCTGTTCAGTCTTCAGGATTTGCACGGGCAGCACCTGCGCCTGAGCCACACCTTTGGCGGCGACCATGACCTGCCCGCCGCATTGGGTCTTCTGGGCGATGCGCTGCGTCTGGAATCGATCGACTGAGCAGGGCGGTCAACCCTCTTCGAATGGCCGTGGATCGATCCCATCGCGTTGTGGTCAAACTGCCAGTAAACTGCGATCCAATTCCTGAACCAATCGATTCCAGAGGTTTTGCATGACACTCAGTCCTTTTGCGGGCAAACCGGCACCGGCAGAACTGTTGGTCGACATCCCGCGACTGGTTACGGCCTACTACACCGGCCAGCCTGACGCTGGCATTTCCACCCAGCGCGTGGCTTTCGGCACGTCAGGGCATCGGGGCAGCTCGTTCGATTTGAGTTTCAATGAATGGCACGTCCTGGCCATCAGCCAGGCGATCTGCCTGTACCGCGAAGCGCAGGGCATCGATGGCCCGCTGTTCGTCGGGATCGATACCCACGCACTGTCCACCCCTGCAGGGGCCAGCGCCCTTGAAGTGCTGGCAGCCAACGGCGTGACGGTGATGATCGCGCAGGGCGACGAGTACACCCCGACGCCCGCCATTTCCCACGCGATCCTCTGCTACAACCGCGGCCGTACCTCGGGGCTGGCCGACGGCATCGTAATCACGCCGTCGCACAATCCTCCGCAAAGCGGCGGCTACAAATACAACCCCACCAATGGCGGTCCGGCTGATACCCACATCACCAAGTGGATCGAAGCCAAGGCCAACGAACTGCTGAGCAACAAGCTGGCTGGCGTCAAGCGCATCAGCTACGAGCAGGCGTTGAAAGCCGGCACGACCCATCGCCACGATTACCTCAATACCTATGTCGCCGACCTGATCAACGTAATCGACTTCGATGCCATTCGCGATGCCAAATTGCATTTGGGCGTTGATCCGCTGGGCGGAGCAGGGGTGCGTTACTGGTCGGCGATTGCCGAGCATTACAAACTGGATCTGGAAGTGGTCAACCAACAGGTCGATCCGACATTCCGCTTCATGACCGTCGACTGGGATGGCCAGATTCGTATGGACCCATCATCGAGCCATGCCATGCAAGGTCTGATTGGTCTCAAGGAACGCTTTGATGTGGCGTTCGCCTGCGACCCTGACCACGACCGACATGGCATCGTGACCCCCTCCGGTGGCCTGCTGGCGCCAAACAGCTACCTGGCGGTCTCGATCGATTACCTGTTCCAGAACCGCCCGCAATGGCGCGCCGACGCCGCCGTGGGCAAAACCGTTGTCAGCAGTGGCCTGATCGACCGCGTCGCCAAGCGCCTGGGTCGTCGTCTGTACGAAGTGCCGGTCGGCTTCAAATGGTTTGCCGACGGTTTGTTCGATGGCTCCCTCGGCTTTGGTGGGGAAGAAAGCGCCGGTGCTTCGTTCCTGCGTAAGGACGGCGGCGTCTGGAGCACCGATAAGGACGGGCTCATTCCTGCGCTGCTGGCTGCAGAGATGACGGCGCGTACCGGCCGTGATCCGAGCCAGGCATATCGCGCCTTGACCGACGAACTGGGTGAGCCGTTCTCGGTACGGGTCGATGCCAAGGCCAATCCTGAGCAGAAAGCCTTGTTGAGCAAGCTGTCACCCGATCAGGTGACGTCGACCCAACTGGCGGGCGAAGCCATTCAAAGCATCCTCAGTCACGCACCGGGTAACGATCAGGCGATCGGTGGTTTGAAAGTCATGACCGAAAACGGCTGGTTCGCCGCACGTCCATCGGGTACCGAGGACATCTACAAGATCTACGCCGAGAGCTTTGTCAGTGACGACCACCTCAAGCAATTGGTGGCAGAAGCTCAGACGTTGGTGGATGGTGCTATTTCCACGAAATAAACGCGGCTACGGTGTAGAGGGATGTTATTCGGGCATGAAAAAGGGCGACCCTAACCGGTCGCCCTTTTTTTGCCTTGCCTTCAAGCAATCAAGCCACATCCACCAGCACCACTTCGCTGTCCTCAATGGCCGTCACGCGCAGGACCTGTTCATCCGCAATTGCCACACCGTCTCGAGCTTTTGCGCGTAACCCGTTGATTTCAATGAGGCCGGTTGCCGGTACCAGATAAGCCCGTCGCCCTGCGTCCAAGTGGTATTCGGCAGACTCGCCGGCTTTCAAATTCGCTGCCACCAGGCGGGCGTCCGCACGGATTCGCAGACTTTGATCGTCGCCGGCCTTGCCGCTGGCCAGGGTCACGAAACCTTCACGCTGACCTTTAGGGAACGGTTTGGCTCCCCACGACGGGGCTGAACCGGCTTCATTCGGAATAATCCAGATCTGGAAAATCCGCGTCTCGCTCGATTCCAGGTTGTACTCGCTGTGCGCGATCCCGGTACCGGCGCTCATTACCTGCACATCGCCGGCCTCGGTTCGGCCCTTGTTGCCCAGATTGTCCTCATGGGTGATCGCACCTTCACGAACATAGGTGATGATTTCCATGTCCCGGTGAGGGTGTTTCGGGAAGCCCGTTCCCGAAGCAATCACGTCATCATTCCAGACCCGCAAGTTGCCCCAGTTCATGCGCTTGGGGTCATGGTATTCGGCGAATGAAAAGTGGTGATGCGCATCCAGCCAACCATGATGGGCGCCGCCCAGGGAGTTGAAAGGTCTGAGTTCGAGCATGGTCGTCTCCGGAAAGGGTTTGTTGATGGCGACCATCATCTACGAGCAACGCATCGATAAAAAGCGTAAAAAATGCCTCATTACAATCGAATAATTCGATGCTGTTTAAAATGGAAAATAGCTCATCCAACCTTCACTTCACTCTACAACTCGATGACCTGTAAGCATTTTGCTAGAACTCAATGGCAAATGAAGACACCATAGCGCTCAACAGCCTCACACCCTGGAGTCAGTCCGCGTGCCGCAACACACCCCCGATCTCCCCCCCGAACTTCGTCCCCTGGCAGAGATGCCTTTGCTCAAACGCCTGGCCGCCCGGTTTTTTGGACATGGCCTGACGCGCTTGCGTGCTCAGCACCGTGCCTCGTGGTTGCATGGGCAGGCAGATGGCTTTCGCAGCGGCCACAGCGCGGGTGTGGATTACGGCTACAAGGAAGGCAAACTCGAAGGTCTGGAGGAGGGGCGACAGGTCTTGCTGATCCGCGACTCGCGCTCCACCGAGCATCGCGCCCCGAACGTGGACGACAACCTGTTCGACGATTGGCGCCTGCCTCTGAGTGCCGAACTCAAGAAGCGCATGAAGGCCGATGTTGCCCGATTACTGCCAGCGCATGCCCAGCCAAGTGCTGCGCAGTGGAAAATGATCTTCAGCGACACGCCCTCAACGTCCGTGATAGCCGGCGCGGGCGCTGGCAAGTCGACGACGCTGGTGTTGCGAATCGTGCTGCTTGTGCACTATCTGGGTTTCGAGTTGAACTCCATGACCGTAGTGACCTTCACGCGGGAATCGCGCAAGGATTTCATCAATAAACTGGTCGAGCTGTTCGCCCTGTGGGGCCGGGCGCTGAGCGTAAAAGAGGCGCGAGAGCTCGTTCGTACTTTTCACTCGCGAATCCTGCCGATGGTGCGCAGCCTGCCAGGCTTCGAACGCCTGCAAGCTTTCGAAAACCTTAGCCATCGCACGCAAAATGCTGATGAGGATGTCGACAGCAACCCCTTCGACCTGCGCATCAACGATGCTCAACGCCAGCAACTGAATGCGTGCTATCACGGCTTGCACACGCGCGATGAACGTTTTCGCGAGTTGATCAGACCTCTGTCTCGCCATGCCCTGCAGCTCAAAGAGCTGGAACGCGATCACCCGGACGTGCAAAAGCGCATGGCCGTGACCGAATTGGCCGCCAAGCGCGACGAAGAACTGTGCGATGCCATTGAAGATTTGTGGTTTCGCGCAGGTGCCTGGCCGATTAAAGGGATCGAACCCAATCGCCAGTCGTTCGATATCAACGGATCAACATTTCATTGCCACGGCTACATTCCGAGCCTTGATGCCTGGGTGGTGCTGGGATTCGACCCAAAGGAAAACCCGCAAGTCAGCCGCCCCGGCGCCAAGCTGAGCGTACGGGCGGAGTGGGCAGTCAAGCGCACCCTGTTTCAAGCTTTCTGTCGTAAACCGTTGATATGGTTAGATAACTACGAATCATCGAAACGCGTGTTGGCGTCCCTTGCCGGTGACGCAAGTGCCGGGCCGGGCTTTGACTACAAGGTCAAGGGTGAGCTGGGTTCAGCTCCGTTACTGGACTGTTTTGTCGCTGCCGCAGGGTTTATCGAAAACCTGGGGCTGGATGTGCCGACGGCTGTGGGCCAGATGAGTTTCGCCAAGGACGACCCGGACCGGTTTTTCTTCGAGGCGCTGAGCCTGTATTGGCGAGCACTGGAAGACCATCTGCTGGATCAGAAACCACCGGTCATGACTTATAACCGGATGTTTGCGCTGTTCAGTGAGCATTCACCGGAAAACCTCAAGTTACTGAGCGATGAACTGCTGCGGCCAATGTCCCACCTGATGATCGACGAATTTCAGGATGTCTCGCCGCAAATCGTTTCCTGGATTCGCGCAAGCCTCGCGCAGATCCGCAGTCGAGGTCCGGCGATGCACGTGGGGCGCGGGGCGCAACGCTCGTCGTTGCTCTGCGTGGGCGACGACTGGCAATCCATTTATGGATGGCGCGGCAGTTCACCCACGTATTTCATGGAATTCGCCAAAGAGTTCCCGTCGCCAAGCACGACGAAAGTGATGCTGAGCGACAACTACCGCAGTCATCAAGCCATCATCGATGCCGCCGAACATATCGTCCGTGCCGCGCCCGCGATTGCTGGAAAGAAGGCCAAGGCCAGTGGCGAACCCAAAGAACTCGTCCCCGTGAGCGTCTTCGATCGGGATGATCAGAGCATGGCCAGTCGGCTGAATGAGCATTACAGCAAGGGTGATTCAATCTTGATGTTGTATCGAAAAAGTAGCGATAAGCTATTGATAGAGCAGCATATTCAGTCGGTAGTTAATGTGGATTCTAGCTTGCCGTATGAGTCGAGGCGATTGAAGCAGCTCACGTATCACAGCGCGAAGGGTCTTCAGGCCGATGCGGTTTTCCTGCTGGGTGATTGTCAGCACCTAACCAGTTCGCCTTACAAGAACCAGGTCTATCGCATGGCGGGCCTGGGCAAGGCCGGCGACAGTGAGGCGTATGACAACGCACAAAAAGACGAAATCCTGCGCCTGGCTTATGTCGGCATCACCCGGGCGGTGAGCCATTGCTATTGGTACGTCGATGCTCAGGACACTCAGGCAGTGAACATGCCAAAAGCCTCCGACCGGATTGGCAAGGGCAAGGCATTCTTCGCCGATCACCGGGGATAACCTGTAGGAATCCGTAGGAGCTGTCGAGTGCAACGAGGCTGCGATCTTTTGATCTCCTCTCATTAAAAGATCAAAAGATCGCAGCCTCGTTGCACTCGACAGCTCCTACAGGTGCAGCGGTTAACCCTCGATCGAATCAAAAAAAAGCCCACAATTGTGGGCTTTTCAAACACGTTCAACACTTCACGCATAACTCCTGAACGCCGCCGGCGGAATAAAAGCCTCAAGCTCATCCTCCACCGCTTCGATGATTCTCTCCACATCCGCCGCATTCATCACCGTTGCGCAAGGAATGCCGGCAATGGCGATCATGGTCTCGCCACTCGCTCGATCAAACAAACGGGCAATCATGCTGCCCGGCGCATCCATGCTCGCCTCGAATCCCATGGGATGAAAATGCCAGCGCATCAGCTGGCAGGCGTTTGGAAAAGTAACCTTGCTAAAACCTCTATTCATGTGTTGCCCGCCTTCTTAATCGAGCGCTTCCGTTAGCTCATGTTAGGAGGGTAGAGCCTTCATTGGCTCAACCGGTGATGACATTAAAAGTAGCATCCAGATGTGAAAACCTCGTGGTTTTTTCAAACCGTTTGGCGATTGCTTTCGCTTTTTTTGACACAGGTCACGCATCATCGATCATTGGGCGATATGCCACTATTGGCCTATCCCTGCATTTGTCGTTGAAGCCCAGTCCGAACTTGGGCAAGCTCGGCTTTTTCCCGTTGAGACCCCCTATGCACGCCGACGATGACGGCCCACTGCAAACCCTGACCACCGGCGAGACGGTGATGCGTTACCACTTACGCTGGAAACACCGGGACCTGGACGGCGTCATGGCGCTGTATCACCCGGACGTTCAATACAGTGATTTTTTCCAGAACCGTGTGATGGGCCTGGATGAATTGCGTGATTACGTGCGCGATAGCATGCCCCGTGACCCGGACGAAGCCCTGGAGCATTCGGACCGTATCCGCCTGGATGGCAACACGGCGTTCATTCAGTACCGCATCACACTGCGCGGCGGTGAGGGGCTGGTGTCGTTCAGGGCAAGTGAAGCGATTACGGTTCGGGACGGATTGATCTGGCGAGTCAACGAATACGCCTCGCTGGTTCGCGAGCAGGTTTCCAGTCAAGCGGTCGCCAGCAAGCGCGCGGCGGTCAGCCGGTTGGGGTTGTCACCACGCCAGCTGAGCTTCATGGCCGAAGACCTGCAACAGTACTTCCAGCGTCAGCAACCTTACCTGGACCCTGAGCTCGACCTGCAACGGGTAGCGCAGGAATGCGGGTATAGCCGTAACCAGATCTCCTATCTATTGAATCAAGTGCTTGGCCAAAGCTTCTACCGGTACGTCAACCAGGCGAGATTGCACCACTTGCTGGCGGCGCTGGATACCGCGACGCCCCCGCTGCGTGTGGATGAGCTGGCCTTTGCCGCAGGGTTTAACTCGTTGTCGGCGTTTTACAGCTGTTTCCGCCAGCACACCGGGCAATCGCCGAAGGCCTACGTCAAACAAATTTCTTTGCGTGCACGCGCGCAAGACAGCCACTGAGACCACGCACTAGGATCAACGCCATCGAAGTTTGAGTGGCGGAGTCTTGTATGCCGGCGTGGCGCACTATCAGTTTGTGGATGGATCAACTGGACGATCCCCTGTTGCCGCGCCCCGCGCTGGAACAGGACCTGGACGTCGACGTGGCGATCATTGGCGCCGGGTACACCGGGTTGTGGACCGCCTATTACCTCAAGCGCCTGGCGCCGGGGTTGAACATCGCCATCGTCGAAGCGCAAACCGCCGGTTTCGGCGCGTCCGGGCGCAATGGCGGTTGGCTGATGGGCAATCTCCTGGGCGAAGACCGTTTACTCGCCGCCTCATCGCCGGAACAGAGACGGGCATCGTTCGATTTGCTGCACAGCATTCCCGATGAGGTCGAGATCGTCATCGAACGTGAGGGCATCGATTGCGATTATCGCAAGGGTGGTGCGCTGTATTGTGCCGCGCGTTATCCGGAGCAGGAAGCCAGCCTGAGGCACTATCTGGACAGCCTTTATCGCCAGGGACTGACTGAAAAGGATTACCGCTGGCTCAGCCCTGAGCAGCTGGCCCAACAGATCCGTGTCGCCAAACCCTACGGTGGAATCTACGCACCGCATGTCGCGACCATTCACCCGGCCAAACTGGTCCGTGGCCTGGCCCGGACGGTTGAGCGCATGGGCGTCAGCATTTATGAGAACAGCCCGGTTACCCAGTGGCAGTCGGGCTCACTGCGCACGGCCAAAGCCCAGGTTCGCAGTCGGTGGATCGTGCCGGCGGTTGAGGGGTACTCGGTTACCTTGCCGCCGCTAGGCCGTTATCAATTGCCGGTACAAAGCCTGATTGTCGCCACCGAACCGCTGTCTGCCGCGACCTGGGACGAAATCGGCCTGAGCCGTGGCCAGGCCTTCAGCGAAAGCAGCCGCCAGGTCACTTATGGTCAGCGCACCGCCGACAACCGCCTGGTATTCGGTGCACGGGGTGGCTACCAGTTCGCCGGCCAACTGCGCCACAACTTCGACCTGACCACCAGCGAAGTGGAACTGCGGCGTTACCTGTTCGGCGAACTCTTCCCACAACTCAAGAACGTCCAGATCACCCATGGCTGGGGCGGCAACCTGGGCATGTCCCGACGTTTCAAACCGCACATGCTTTGTGATCAGGCCAGCGGCATTGCCTTGTCCGGTGGCTATGGCGGGGAGGGCGTGGGTGCCAGCAACCTCGGTGGTCGCACGCTTGCCGACTTGATCCTTGAGCGCGACACCGAGCTGGTTCATCAGCCTTGGGTCATTCCCCAAGGCGGTCTCGACGCACTCCGGGCGTGGGAGCCCGAACCGTGCCGCTGGCTGGGCTACAACGCGATCATTCGCAGCTTCGTCCACGAAGACCAGACCCTGGCCAATCCGGCCACTGCGCCATGGCGTCGCAAACTGGCGAGCGGCGTGGCGGGGTTCATGGAAGGTTTCATGCACTAAACGGCGTTTTTCAACGACAGGTAATCCCATGAGCATCACGCAATTCAAGAACACCGCAGCACTGATACTCGAAGAATCCAATCCAGTTGCCGTACCGCTCGGAACACCCGTGGCGGTAGCCTCGACCACCAGTGTCGAGCGCGACGACGGCGTCGAAACCGGTGTGTGGGAGTGCACCCCAGGTCGCTGGCGGCGCCAGATCGTCGCCCAGGAATTCTGCCATTTCATCCAGGGGCGCTGCACCTTCACCCCGGACGACGGTGAGACCTTGCACATAGAAGCGGGTGACGCACTGATGTTGCCCGCCAACAGTCTCGGCATCTGGGATATCCAGGAAACCGTGCGCAAAACCTACGTTTTGATTTTTTGATCCTTTGATTGCCTGCCAATAACAACAAGCCCCTACAGGAATCGACTCATGAAGCGAAAGACACTGGCCCTGGCGCCCCTTGCACTCGTCGCGACCCTCAGCCAGGCGGCGGAGACGGTGAAGATCTACAACTGGTCGGACTACATTGCCCCCGATACCACGAAGAACTTCCAGAAAGAAACCGGCATCGCGTTCACCTACGACGTGTATGACAGCAACGAGACGCTGGATGGCAAGTTGATGACCGGCAAATCCGGTTACGACGTGGTGTTCCCCTCCAACCATTTCATGGCGCGGCAAATTCAGGGTGGGGCGCTGAAAAAGCTCGACAAGAATCAGCTGCCGAACTGGAAAAATCTCAATCCGGTGTTGCTCAAGGCCCTGCAAACCAATGATCCGGGCAATGAACACGGCTTCCCGTATCTGTGGGGAAGTACGGGGATCGGCTACAACGTCGCCAAGGTCAAGGCGGTGCTGGGCGACAACGCACCGGTGGACTCCTGGGACCTGATCTTCAAGCCCGAGAACATGGAAAAATTGCAGAAGTGTGGCGTGGCGATTCTCGACAATGGCCCAGAACTGTTGCCTGCTGCCCTTAACTACCTGGGCCTGCCGCACCACAGCAAGAACCCTGAGGACTATAAAAAAGCTGAAGCGCTGTTGTTGAAAGTCCGGCCGTATGTGAGTTATTTCCATTCATCCAAATACACCAGCGACCTGGCCAACGGTGATATCTGCGTGGCAGTGGGGTTCTCCGGCGACATTCTCCAGGCGGAAAATCGCGCCAAGGAAGCCAACAACGGCATCGAGATCGGTTACAACATTCCCAAGGAAGGCGCCGCGATCTGGTTCGACATGGTCGCCATGCCCGTCGATGCACCGGATGAAAAGGCCGGCTACGCCTTCATGAACTACCTGCTGCGCCCGGACGTCATGGCGAGCATCAGCAACTATGTGCATTACGCAAACGGCAACGAGCAAGCCGATAGCCTCATCGAACCGGCGATCAAAAACGACACCAAGGTTTATCCAAGTCCGGAAATGATGGGCAAGCTGTTTGCGTTGGAAGCGATGCCGTTGAACATCGACCGGATCCGTACGCGGGTGTGGAACAAGATTCGGACGGGGAGTTGAGGGGTCATATTTTGTAGTTGATCGTGGCTAACTTGTGCGCAGGGACGCGGTAAGTTCCGAGCCTCTTTCACAGTTGAGGGGCAAGGAATGCCTTACTGCTTGAATGCGGGTCGGTTACGCACTGGCCGCTTTTCAGAACCCGGCCGAATCTATCTCATCACCGCTGTCGTCGATAAACGGCAGCCGGTTTTCTCTGATTGGCGGGTTGGACGCCTGGTTGTCTCGCAATTGCGTCAGGCACAAGAAGCGGGATGGGCGGACTTTTTAACGTGGGTTGTGATGCCGGATCATATGCACTGTCTGGTGCAACTCCGGGACCAAACCTTGGCCGGGTTGATGTGCCAGGTAAAGTCGCGCAGCGCCGCCGCCGTCAATCGCGCGTTAGGCCGAAAAGGACGCCTTTGGCAGAAGGGCTACCATGAGCGTGCGGTTCGACGTGAGGACGACGTGAAAGCGCTGGCCAGGTATGTCGTTGCGAATCCGATCAGAGCAAAGCTTGTTTCACGCGTTCATGATTACCCGCTGTGGGATGCGTGCTGGCTATAGCAATCACGACCGCTTCGCCGTCGAACGCAGCCTTCGGCAGCTGCTACACAGAGCTCGAGTACACAACGCCACATGTAGCAGCTGGCGCAGCCTGCGTCGGGGCGCGAAGCGGCCCCCGATTTTCAAGGAGATATCAAAGCGCCTTGAATGCGACCGCTTCGCCGTCGAACGCAGCCTTCGGCAGCTGCTACACAGAGCGCGCTTACACCACGACCCTGTAGCAGCTGGCGCAGCCTGCGTTGGGGCGCGAAGCGGCCCCGATTTTCAGGGAGATATCAAAGCGTCCTGAATGCGACCGCTTCGCCGTCGAACGCAGCCTTCGGCAGCTGCTACACAGAGCGCGCTTACACCACGACCCCGTAGCAGCTGGCGCAGCCTGCGTTGGGGCGCGAAGCGGCCCCGATTTTCAGGGAGATATCAAAGCGTCCTGAATGCGACCGCTTCGCCGTCGAACGCAGCCTTCGGCAGCTGCTACACAGAGCCCGAGTACACAACGCCACATGTAGCAGCTGGCGCAGCCTGCGTTGGGGCGCGAAGCGGCCCCGATTTTCAGGGA